>JAZOSF010000036.1:0-2960 GCA_045657025.1 Lachnospiraceae bacterium
TGGTATGGTAACAACTCGCGAATGCGCTCTTCCCATACTTCGTCCGGCTCGCCCATAGATACCCACACGTCTGTGTAAATAACATTGGCATCTTTGGTGCCTTCTTTTACATCCTCTGTCAAAGTGATAGTACCGCCCGTCTTCTCAGCAATGGCTCTGCACTCTGCAACTAGCGCAGCATTCGGAAAATACTTGCGATTGGTACAAGCAGTAAAATGCATGCCCATCTGAGCACAAGTAACCATAAGGGAATTACCCATGTTGTAACGGGCATCTCCCATATAGGTGAATTTAAGGCCTTTAAAATAACCGAACTGTTCACGAATGGTCAATAAATCTGCCAACATCTGAGTCGGATGGAAATCATTGGTCAAACCATTCCACACAGGAACCCCTGCATACTTGGCCAATTCCTCTACTCTGCTTTGCTCAAAACCACGATACTCGATACCATCAAACATGCCGCCAAGCACGCGTGCTGTATCTGCAACACTCTCTTTCTTGCCGAACTGGGAGCTGGACGGGTCTAAGTATGTGGTACCCATACCCAAATCGTGTGCTGCCACTTCAAAGGCACAGCGTGTTCTGGTGCTGGTCTTTTCGAAAATCAGTGCAATATTCTTGCCCTTATACTCATCCACCAAAATGCCCTGCTTCTTCTTGGTTTTGTACTCTGCTGCCAAATCAACTAAATATGTAATTTCCTCTGCCGTAAAATCCAACAGTTTCAAAAAATGACGTCCTTCTAAATTCATACTGACTTCCTCTTCATAACAAATAATAGCCGCATATCAAATATACGGCTATTATAAATGAAATTATTTAATTTAGCAATCAAAAATTATTTTGTAAGAACTTCCTGTAATCCGCTTGCTAAGCCTGCAATTCCCTGAATTTCAGATGGAATGATAATCTTGGTAGCCTGACCGTCTGCAGCCTTTTCAAATGCTTCTAAGCTCTTTAAACGAAGAACAGCTTCATCTGCGCCGGCTTCCTTCAACATACGTAAGCCTTCTGCCTTTGCAGTTTGAACCTTTATAATAGCTTCTGCCTGACCTTCTGCCTCACGGATACGTCTTTCTTTCTCAGCTTCTGCACGAAGAATTGCAGCTTCCTTTTCTGCTTCTGCCTTTAAAATTGCAGACTGCTTTTCACCTTCTGCATTGAGGATGCTGGCTCTCTTTTCACCTTCTGCACGGGTAACTGCTTCACGACGTTCACGCTCTGCCTTCATCTGCTTTTCCATGGCATTCTGAATTTCTGCAGGAGGAATAATGTTCTTTAACTCAACACGGTTTACCTTGATGCCCCATGGGTCTGTTGCAACGTCTAATGCTGCACGCATCTTGGTGTTGATAATTTCACGGCTGGTAAGTGTCTGGTCTAATTCCATCTCACCGATTACGTTACGAAGAGTGGTGGCAGTCAAATTCTCGATAGCCATTAACGGATTTTCTACACCGTATGCGAAAAGCTTAGGATCTGTAATCTGGAAGAATACTACAGTATCAATTCGCATGGTAACGTTATCCTTTGTAATAACAGGCTGTGGTGCGAAGTCAACAACCTGCTCCTTTAAAGTAACACGTCTTGCTACTTTGTCAATAAAAGGTACAAGGAACTTAATGCCTACATGCCAGGTCCCCTGGTAAGCACCGAGACGCTCTACTACGTAAGCCTGTGCCTGAGGAACAATTTTAATGCAAGATGCTAAAATAGCCAAAACAATAATAGGTAAAATAATCCAAATCATAACAACATTCCTTTCTGTTAAAACAAATTACTCTGTAACACGTTCAACCATTAGCTTTACTCCGCTAATACTACGAATAACAACCATTTCGCCCTTTTCTAAGGTAACCGCATCATCTACACAACGTGCAGTCCACTCCTGGCCGGCAACCGTCACCTGGCCGGTAGCATAAAGATTGGAAATATCTTCTGTTACAATGCCCTTCTTGCCGATTAGACTGTCTGCATTTGTTTTGATGCGATTTCGATTAAAGTGCTCTTTTGCAATATTTCTAAAGCAAAACAATGCAAGCAATGATACGGCAAAGAATACAATTACCTGGAGCCAAATCGGTCCTCCTACTGCTGCTACAGCCAAAGCGACCAAGGCGCCAAGTGCAAACCAAGTAGTAGTAAGTCCCATGGTTGCTAATTCAAATCCTATAAATAGAATCATCGTTATCAGCCAAAAGTATACCGGATTGATATATAATATATTCATTTCCTTGCCCCCTTTCTTCGAGTTATTTTTATTATACTACATATACCCCACATCCGCAAACTAATTTTCGGCACGTTAAAGTCTCATAACGTGCCGAAAAGCGAATACTTATTTACGTTTTTTAAAAATTAGGGATCTAAATAAAATAATATTCATTACCACAAAAAATGCTGCAATAATTAGTAATGTTGCGATCGGCATCTTTGGCGCCAGCGTAGCCAAGAGCATCATAGGGAAACCAAATACAATGGCCGGGAAGTTCTGATAAACCAAGTTGTCAGAAACCGGTGTTTCAAAATTGCCGTCGATTTCGCGCAAAAGAATGATACCGGTACTTGCAGTTCCCGTAAGCATGCCGTACATAGCAAGGAACTGCTCTTCTTCGTATTCCTTGAACAATGTTTTACACACAATACGAAGGTAAATGTATGTCACAATAGCGCCTGAAATACCAAGAATAAGTAAAATGCCCAAATATTTGCCAAGTGCATTCAATCGGATAGCCGCGATACCTGCCACTACCATAATATCAAAGAAAAAGTTTCTTACACGTACCATCAAAAAATCATTGATGTACTTCTTTTTCAGGATATTTTTTTGATGCATTTTGTTAATAACCATCTTGGACAAGGTAGCCATAAGTACGCCCAACAGGAAGTTGAAGCCAAAAATTACAGCCTTCATTCCCGGAAGCAATGCGCCCAATGCTGTCATTGCAATGTATGTG
>JAZOSF010000037.1:0-17364 GCA_045657025.1 Lachnospiraceae bacterium
GGATAAAGTTGTTACAATTAAGCGTGTAACAAAGGTTGTAAAGGGTGGTCGTAACTTCCGTTTCACAGCTTTAGTAGTAGTAGGTGACGGCAATGGTCACGTAGGCGCTGGTTTAGGTAAGTCTATCGAAATTCCAGACGCAATCCGCAAGGGTAAAGAAGATGCATCTAAGCAGTTAGTTACCGTTGCATTAGATGAAAACAAATCTATCACACATGATTTCATCGGTAAGTATGGTTCCGCTTCTGTTCTTTTAAAGAAAGCTCCAGAAGGTACCGGTATCATCGCTGGTGGTCCTGCTCGTATCGTTTGTGAATTAGCAGGTATCAAAAACATCCGTACAAAATCTTTAGGCTCTAACAACAAGCAGAACGTAGTTCTTGCAACAGTTGCTGGTTTAAGTCAGTTAAAGACTCCTGAAGAAGTTGCTGAGATGCGTGGTAAATCTGTAGACGAAGTATTAGCTTAATTAGGGAGGTAAAAAGATAATGTTAAAAGTTACTTTAGTAAAGTCTCCTATTGGAGCAGTACCAAAACACAGAGCTACTCTTTTAGCAATGGGTCTCAAGAAGCTTAACAAGACAGTTGTTTTACCAGACAACGCTGCTACAAAGGGACAGATTCAGCAAGTAAAACATTTAGTTAAAGTAGAAGAAGCTTAAGGAAAGGAAGGTGTCATCATGGAATTATCTAACTTAAGACCAGCAGATGGTTCTAAACACAGTGATAATTTTAGAAGAGGCCGTGGACACGGTTCAGGAAATGGCAAGACAGCTGGTAAGGGTCACAAAGGTCAGAAGGCTCGTTCTGGCGCTCCAAGACCAGGCTTTGAAGGTGGTCAGATGCCATTATATAGACGTATTCCTAAGAGAGGTTTCACAAATAGAAACACAAAGGAAATCGTTGCTATTAATTTATCCGCTCTTGAAGTGTTCGAAAACGATGCAGTAGTTGATGTTAACGCATTAATCGAAGCTGGTATCGTAAAGAACCCAAGAGATGGCGTTAAGATTCTCGGAAATGGAGAACTTACCAAGAAGTTAAACGTAAAGGTTGATGCTTTTTCTGCATCTGCTAAAGAAAAGATCGAAGCTCTTGGTGGAACAGCAGAGGTGATGTAATATGTTTACAACACTGAAGAATGCATTCAAGGTAAAAGAGATCCGCAATAAAATATTATTTACTCTGGCTATGATGGTTGTGATTCGTTTTGGATCACAACTGCCGGTACCAGGAACAAATCGCGATTTCTTCGCATCAATGTTTGCTTCCCAGTCCGGAGATGTATTTAATTTGTTTAATGCATTTACAGGTGGTTCTTTCTCTAATTTCTCTGTATTAGCATTGAGTATTACTCCATATATTACATCTTCCATCATTATGCAGCTTTTAACTATTGCTATTCCAAAGTTAGAAGAGATGCAGCAGGACGGTGAAGAAGGACGTAAGAAAATCGCTTCCATTACACGTTATGTTACTGTAGCGTTGGCTCTTTTGCAGTCCGGTGCAATGGCTATCGGATTCGGAAATCAGGGCTTATTGCAAGAAAAGAATGCAATGAATGTAATTACTGTTATTGCTGCTTTGACAGCAGGTACGGCTTTCCTTATGTGGATTGGCGAAAGAATTACAGAAAGAGGCGTAGGAAATGGTATTTCTATTATCTTAGTTATTAACATTTTATCTACAATTCCAAGTGATTTCGTAAGACTTGCTCAGCAGTTCGTAATCGGTAAAGCTCCTGCAACGGCTATTTTAGCGGCAGTAATTATTCTTGCAATTGTACTTGGCATGATTGTGTTTATCGTATTGTTAAATTCCGGTACACGTAATATCCCGGTTCAGTACGCACAGAAAGTACAGGGAAGAAGAAACGTTGGAGGACAGAGCTCCAAGATTCCTTTAAAAGTAAATACAGCCGGTGTTATTCCGGTAATTTTTGCTTCCTCTATTATGCAGTTCCCTATTATTATTTGTTCCTTCTTTGGAGTTCAGGCAACTGGTTTTTGGGGAGAGGTTTTAAAGGTATTAAATTCAAGTAACTGGTGTAAAATTTCTACTCCTGTATATTCTATCGGTTTAGTTATTTACATTATTTTAGTAGTAGCATTTGCATATTTCTACACATCAGTTTCTTTCAATCCAATGATGATTGCAGACAATCTGAAGAGACAGGGTGGTTTCGTACCTGGTATCAGACCGGGCCGTCCAACCACAGAATATCTCGGCAAAGTATTAAACTACATCATATTTATTGGTGCTGTTGGTTTGCTTGTTATTGCAGTTGTACCATTCATCTGTGCAGGTGTATTTAATGCATCCGTTTCATTCGGTGGCACATCACTTATTATCGTGGTTAGTGTTATCTTAGAAACAATTAAACAGATTGAATCTCAGATGCTTGTTCGTAATTATAAGGGATTCTTAAACGATTAATAATTATTGTAAACTGGGTGAAATCAATTTTTTCACCCAGTTTTTGCTTTATTAGAGGTTTTAAGAAAAAGAGGGTTATTTTTTATGAAAATTATTATGTTGGGTGCGCCTGGTGCGGGTAAAGGTACTCAGGCAAAAATGATTGCAGAAAAATATAATATTCCACATATTTCAACAGGTGATATTTTTAGGGCAAATATTAAAGCCGGCACCGAGTTGGGCGTGGAAGCTAAGAAATATATAGATCAGGGACTACTTGTTCCGGATGAATTGACTGTTAAGATTTTGTTGGATCGTGTTGCACAAGATGATTGTGCAAACGGATACGTGTTAGACGGATTTCCACGAACCATACCTCAGGCTGAAGTGTTAGACAATGCGTTGACAGAACTTGGGGACAAAATTGATTATGCAATCAACGTAGATGTTCCGGATGAAAATATCATTAATAGAATGGGTGGTCGCCGTGCATGCCTTGCTTGTGGAGCAACGTATCATATAGCATATGTTCCGCCGAAAAAAGAAGGCATCTGTGATAAGTGTGGACAAGAACTTATATTAAGAGATGATGATAAGCCTGAAACGGTAAAGAATCGCTTAGAGGTATATCACAAACAAACACAGCCTTTGATTGATTTTTATTCAAACAAGGGCGTGCTTAAATCCGTAGATGGCACAGTAGATATGAAAGATGTGTTTGCAGCCATTTGTGCGATTTTGGGCTAGTTGGAGGCATTTTGTATGGCTATTACAATTAAATCTGCCAGAGAAATTGAACTAATGCGTGAATCCAACAAAAGAATTGCTGAGGTTCACAAAGCGATGGAAGAAATTATAAAACCCGGCATTTCAACATGGGAAATTGACGAGTTTGCAGAAAAGATGATTCGTGATATGGGTTGTATTCCTAACTTCAAAGATTATCACGGCTATCCTGCAAGTGTGTGTTGTTCTGTAAATGACGAGGTGGTACATGGTATTCCAAAGAAAAACAGAATATTAAAAGAAGGTGACATCATCAGTTTGGATGCTGGATTGATTTATAAAGGCTATCATTCTGATGCGGCCCGAACTCATGCGGTTGGCAAAGTTGCTCCGGAAGTGTTAAAGCTTATGGAAGTAACAAAGCAGAGCTTTTTTGAAGGAATCAAATACGCGGTAGCTGGTCATCATCTGCATGAAATATCCAATGCCATTGATGCGTATGTGAGTCAGTTTGGATATGGTGTTGTGTATGACTTGACCGGACACGGAATCGGACGTGCGTTGCACGAGGATCCTGCTATTCCGAATTTTGCACAGCGTACCAGAGGACCGAAGCTTCGTCCGGGTATGACATTGGCAATCGAACCTATGATTACCATGGGAAGACCGGATGTGGCATGGTTGGACGACGACTGGACGGTAGTTACCGAAGACGGTTCGTATGCAGCGCATTACGAAAACACGATTCTCATCACAGATGGTGAACCGGAAATTCTTACATTATATTAAAATTTATGTTGTATTTTTGGAAAGTATTGGTTACAATAATAGCGAAACAGATTTAGGAGGAAGGTTATGTCAAAGGCTGACGTTATTGAAATTGAAGGTACTGTTGTAGAAAAATTACCAAACACCATGTTCCAGGTTGAATTGGAAAACGGTCACAAAGTTTTAGCACATATAAGTGGTAAATTGCGCCAGAATTTTATTCGTATTTTACCGGGTGACAAGGTTACATTAGAGTTATCTCCATACGACCTTACAAAGGGCAGAATCATTTGGAGAGACAAATAAGAAATTAAATTATAGGGCGTTTTAAGAAGCGCATATATACAAAAACGGATGCATGTAAAATTTTTTAAAAAAAGAAAAATTTTGCTTGCATTCGTTTTTGTGTTGTGATATAGTATATCTTGGTCTTTTATGAAAGGAGGGTTTAACATGAAGGTTAGATCATCAGTAAAACCAATTTGCGAAAAGTGCAAAATCATCAAAAGAAAAGGACAGATCAGAGTTATCTGTGAGAATCCAAAGCACAAACAGAGACAGGGATAATCACCAACTTCATTGAGTTCATCGCAGATGAACAGAAGTATGTGAGTTCTTGTCCGATTATATTGTATAAGCTTAACCCATACGCTGCGGCGTATTTTATATGATAGATTCGATAGAGCTTACGGGAGATTACTTGTTGATACCGAAAATTAGGTTTGCAGAGCAAACCCTCAGCGAAGTCGCTGAAGTCGAGTATCGGAAAGATCGGATTTTCTGTCCGGTTGGGCGAATAGCCCCAATCAATTAGTAACCGTGCCAATTAACAGACCAATGGCACAAAAAATTATTAAGCGAAAGCTAAATGGAGGAAACGTAAATGGCTCGTATCGCAGGTGTAGACTTACCTAGAGAAAAACGTATTGAAATCGGTTTAACATACGTTTATGGTATCGGTAGAGTAAGTTCAAACAAAATCTTAGCACAGGCTGGTGTTAATCCTGACATCCGTGTTAGAGATTTATCAGATGATGATGTAAAGAAGATTCAGGAAGTTATCGATGAAACTATGATCGTAGAAGGTGATTTAAGAAGAGAAATCGCTTTAAACATCAAGAGACTTCAGGAAATCGGTTGCTACAGAGGTATTCGTCATCGTAGAGGTCTTCCTGTTCGTGGTCAGAAAACTAAGACCAACGCTAGAACTCGTAAGGGTCCTAAGAAGACAGTAGCAAACAAGAAGAAATAATTAATTGATTAGGAAGAAAGTAGGTTAGTTTAGAAATGGCTAAAAAAGTTGCAAAAAAAGTAACAAAGAAGCGCGTTAAGAAAAACGTTGAACGCGGACAGGCACATATTCAGGCATCTTTTAACAACACAATCGTTACTTTAACAGATGCTGAAGGTAACGCTCTTAGCTGGGCAAGTGCTGGTGGTCTTGGTTTTAAAGGTTCAAGAAAATCTACTCCATATGCTGCACAGACAGCAGCTGAAACAGCTACAAAGGCTGCTTTAGTTCATGGTTTAAAGACAGTAGATGTTTTCGTTAAGGGACCAGGTTCAGGCCGTGAAGCAGCAATCCGTGCATTAAACACAGCAGGTTTAGAAGTAACAAGTATTACAGATGTAACACCAGTTCCACACAATGGTTGTCGCCCACCAAAGCGTCGCCGTGTGTAGTGGTATTATTCAATTATTCAAAACAGTTGGAAGAAAGTGCTGCTTCTTAAAAGAAGCGGTACTGTAAACAACCCCCAATAAGAAGGAGATTAAAAATGGCAGTTAATAGAGTTCCAGTACTTAAAAGATGTCGTGCACTTGGTTTAGAGCCAAGCGTTTTAGGTTATGACAAGAAGTCTAACAGAAGTTTTGCAAGAGCAGGTAAGAAGGTAAGTGAATACGGTTTACAGATGAGAGAAAAGCAGAAAGCTAAATTCATCTACGGCGTATTAGAAAAACCTTTCCGTAACTACTACGAAAGAGCTGATAGAATGAAAGGCTTAACAGGTGAAAACCTGATGACTATGCTTGAATGTCGTCTTGACAACGTAGTATTCAGAATGAACTTTGCTCGTACACGTCGTGAAGCTAGACAGATCGTAGATCATAAGCATGTATTAGTAAACGGCAAGTGTGTTAATATCCCATCTTACTTAGTTAAGGCTGGCGATGTTATCGAAATCAGAGAAAAATCCAAATCCTTACAGAGATACAAAGATATCGTAGAAGTAACAGGTGGCAGATTATTCCCAGAATGGATTGATGCTGATGTAGAAGCTTTAAAGGGTACTGTTAAAGCACTTCCTACAAGAGCACAGATCGATGTACCTGTTGATGAAATGTTAATCGTCGAGTTATATTCTAAATAATTAATATAACGCGTAGTTAATTAATTTGTAAGGGAGGGTATTGAAGTGTTTGATTTTGAAAGACCAAATATTGAGGTTGTAGAAATCTCTGAAGACAAAAAATACGGGAAATTCGTAGTAGAACCGTTGGAAAGAGGTTACGGTATTACTCTTGGTAACTCATTAAGAAGAATTATGCTTTCTTCTTTACCGGGTGCTGCAGTAACACACGTAAAAATCGAAGGTGTTCAGCACGAATTTAGCTCTATTCCGGGCGTAAAGGAAGATGTTACAGAAATTATCATGAACATCAAGAGTCTTGCAATCAGAAATCACAGCGAGAGCAATGAAGTTAAAACAGCTATCATTGACTTCAACGGTGAAGGTGTTGTTAAGGCAAGCGATATTCAGTTTGATGCTGATATTGAGCTTATGAATCCGGATGTTACTATTGCTACATTGTGTGGCAAAGATGCTAAATTGTTTATGGAACTTTCTATCAATAAAGGTAGAGGTTACATTAGTGCGGATAAAAACAAACACGACGACTTACCAATTGGTGTGTTATCTGTTGATTCCATTTATACACCAGTGGAAAGAGTCAACATGACTGTAGAAAATACCCGTGTAGGTCAGGTGACAGACTATGATAAGCTCACACTTGACGTATATACTAACGGTACATTAGTACCTGATGAAGCTGTTAGCTTAGCAGCTAAAGTATTAAGCGAGCATTTAAGCCTTTTCATTGATTTATCTGAAAGTGCAAAGAGCGCAGAAGTAATGGTAGAGAAAGAAGATGGCGAAAGCGAAAAAATCTTAGAAATGAGCATTGACGAATTAGAGTTATCTGTTCGTTCTTACAACTGCTTAAAGCGTGCCGGTATCAACACCGTTCAGGAATTAATCAATAAGACCCCTGAAGACATGATGAAGGTACGTAACTTAGGTCGCAAGTCTTTAGAAGAAGTTCAGGCTAAGATTAAAGAGTTAGGTTTAGAGTTTTCAAGCTCTGAAGAATAATACATGAAGCACTCATCCGGTAAAACCAAAGGGTACGGGTGGGTAGTCCTCATGAATGGCAACTATAATGCATTCGGATAGTAAGACCAAAAGGCATAGCCGGATGACACCATGAATGAAAGGAGTATTTAGAAATGGCTAAATACAGAAAATTAAGCAGAACATCTGCACAGAGAAAAGCATTATTAAAGAATCAGGTTACCGCATTAATTGCTAACGGCAAGATCGTTACAACAGAAGCTAAAGCTAAAGAAGTTCGTAAGATTGCTGAAGGTTTAATTGCATTAGCAGTTAAAGAAAAAGACAACTACGAAATGGTTAAGGTTTCTGCGAAGGTTCCTGAAAGAGACAAAGATGGCAAGAGAGTAAAAGAAGTTGTTGACGGTAAGAAAGTTACAAAGTACACAACTGTAGAAAAGGAAATCAAGAAAGATTTACCAAGCAGATTACACGCTCGTCGTCAGATGTTAAAGACTCTTGTACCAGTTGTTGAGGTTCCGGAATCTAACAAAGGTAAGAAGAGAAATACTAAGGAAGTTGACTTAGTTGCAAAGTTATTCGATGAATACGCACCAAAGTACGAAGGCCGTAACGGTGGTTACACCAGAATCGTAAAGATTGGCTTACGTAAAGGTGATGCTGCAATGGAAGTTTTACTTGAGTTAGTATAATTAATTCATAGTGTTTTTTAAGGAGGTTTCAATTTGAAATCTCCTTTTTGTTTGTTATTAAAAACATATAACCTGTAGCATGCACTTGTAAAAGTATTTTTTTTGCTGTAAAATGATAAATTAGATTAGTATGTAATTTGTACTCTGAGAAAGCGATATTCAACATGTCAAGTTTATTTATTAAAGATAAAAATTTTTATAAAACGGTAGCCGGGATAGCAATTCCTATTGCGATGCAGGGTTTGATAACTTCCGGCGTAAATATGATGGATACGGTTATGATTAGTGCTGTGGGTGAAACAGAATTGTCAGCGGTTTCCCTAGCGAACCAGTTTATCCATATTTTTCATATTTTCTGTATGGGAATCGGAATGGGCGCAAGCGTTCTGGTGTCTCGTTATTATGGTATGAAAGATGGCATATCGTTAAAAAGAACGGTAGCGATTATGTTAAGACTTTGCCTTGGTATGTCGGCGCTGTTTTGTGTGGCTACATTTTTGCTACCGGAACAGATTATGCGTATATATACTACGGAAGAGCATATTATTGCAAAAGGAATTGAATATCTAAATTATTCTGTTGTAACATATTTTCTGTTCGGACTTTCACTGACCTGTACTATTGTGTTGCGTAATGTTGGAATGGTTAGAATACCTTTATATACATCCATTGCTGCATTTTTTGTTAATGTAGGGGCAAACTATATTTTTATTTTTGGTAAATTGGGTATGCCGAGAATGGAAGTGGCGGGTGCTGCAGTAGGAACATTGATTGCCAGGATTTTTGAGTTTTTCATAATTTGCGGCTATCTTTTCTTGAAGGACAAAAAGATTGGCTTCCGCTTGCGGGATTTATTTGCTCCGGTGGGTAACTTGTGGAAGGAATATATCAGAATTAGTATTCCGGTATTAATTAGCGATGGTATCCTTGCTCTGGGTAATAATTCTGTTGCTATGGTAATAGGACGACTGGAAGATGGGTTCGTTGCCGCAAATGCGGTTACTTCTGTAACCCAGCAGTTAAGTTCTGTTATGATTCAGGGCTTTTCACAGGCGGGTGCTATTGTAACAGGACATACGTTAGGAGAAGGCGACCGAGACAAGGCCTTTCGTCAGGGTTATGCTTTCTTGGGCTTAGGTATAGTTTTTGGTGCTGTTGCAGCGGGTATCATTATGTTGATTAGCGAACCTATGATTATTGCTTACGATTTAACACCGCAGACTCAGGAAATTGCAAGACAATTGATGCGTTCCATCAGTTTGATTGTATTATTCCAAGCAACCAACAGTATTATGACCAAGGGCGTACTCCGTGGTGGTGGAGATACCAAAGTTTTAATGATTGCAGACAATGTTTTTCTGTGGGTAGCATCTATTCCACTAGGGATTTTGGCAGGATTGGTTTGGGGACTTCCGGCCTTTTGGATATATTTTTCACTGAAAATCGACCAGGTGTTGAAAGCAATTTGGTGTGTAAGCAGATTGCGCAGCGGAAAATGGATCAAAAGAATCAAGTCTTCTGAGGAATATAATTAGAGGAAAAAATGAACATCAAAGAGAATTTGAAATCTATTTTAAAAACAGACAAATTAGTATATGAATATAAAGACCTGGATGAAGAAGGCAATGTTGCAGGGGTAAACCGTGCCATTGATGAAGTGAATGTGGATGTGAAACGTGGCGATTTCGTGGCGATTCTGGGGCATAACGGTTCCGGCAAGTCCACACTTGCTAAGCACATCAACGGTATGCTTTTTCCGACCGGCGGAACGGTGTGGGTGGATGGACTGGATACCCGAAAAGAGGAAAATATCTGGGAGGTGCGTCAACGTGCCGGCATGGTTTTCCAAAATCCGGATAATCAGATTATCGGTCAAGTTGTAGAAGAGGATGTAGGATTTGGCCCGGAAAATCTTGGCGTTCCTACTGAGGAGATTTGGGAACGTGTGGAAGAAAGTTTGCGTGCGGTGGGCATGTATGAATTCCGTAAGCACTCGCCAAATCACTTGTCAGGGGGACAAAAACAGCGTGTTTCTATCGCAGGTGTACTTGCTATGCATCCCATGTGTATTGTTTTGGACGAGCCAACTGCCATGCTGGATCCAAGCGGCCGCAAAGAAGTTATTCGCGCAGCCCGCGGTTTAAACCAGGTAGAAGGAATTACCGTGCTTTTGATTACACATTATATGGAAGAAATTGTGCATGCCGATAAGGTGTATGTAATGGACGAGGGGCGGATCGCAATGGAAGGTACACCACGAGAGATTTTTTCGCAGGTAGAAAAGTTGCAAAGCTTGCGATTGGACGTTCCTCAGGTTACACTTTTGGCACATGAGCTGAAAAAGAAAGGCTTAGAACTGCCGGATGGAATTTTAACGGTAGAAGAGCTGACAAAAGAGCTTTTGGCAATGAACGAAAAGTAAGGAAAAGTTATGTCTATTAAATTAGAGGGAATCAATTATTTGTATGGTCAAGGCACCGAGATGATAGTACATGCCTTGAAAGATATTAATATAGAGATAAATGACGGAGAATTTGTAGGTCTGATAGGGCATACCGGATCCGGGAAATCTACGTTGGTACAGCATTTGAACGGATTGATTCGTCCTACAGAGGGACGCATCTATTTTGACGGTCAGGACATTTATGCAGAAGGATATGACATGAAGAAGCACCGTAGTAATGTGGGATTGGTTTTTCAGTATCCGGAGCACCAGCTGTTTGAAGTGGATGTGTTCTCCGATGTATGCTTTGGACCAAAGAACCTGGGACTTAAAAAAGCCGAGGCGGAAGAACAGGCAAAGAAAGCACTGTCATTAGTGGGAATGGATGAAAGCTACTATAAGCGTTCCCCGTTCGACTTATCCGGCGGACAAAAGCGTCGCGTTGCCATTGCCGGTGTGCTGGCTATGAAGCCTAAAATGCTCATATTAGACGAGCCTACGGCGGGACTTGACCCACAAGGCAGAAAAGAGATTTTAGAGCTTATTACAGGCCTTAGAGAGCGTGCAGGCATCACCATTGTTTTGGTGAGTCATAGCATGGAAGATGTGGCAGAATATGTAGACCGCATTATCGTAATGAATAAGGGGAGTGTAGCGTATGACGGCGTTCCAAAAGAAGTTTTTTCTCACTATGAAGAATTAGAAGAGATGGGTTTGGCAGCTCCACAGGTGTCCTATATTGTCCATAAACTGAAGGCACAAGGATTGCCGGTAGAAACAGACGCTATTACCATAGAAGAGGCGGTAACAGACATTTTGACGGCTCTCACAAAAGGGAAGAAAGGTTGATGGTATGATTCGTGATATCACCATTGGTCAGTACTACCAAACCGATTCAGTTATACACAGACTGGATCCTCGCGTAAAACTGGCCGGCACATTACTATATATTATTACCCTGTTCTTTATTAAGAATATTTGGGGATATTTATTGGCAACCGCGGCATTGGCGTCAGTGATTAAGTTGTCTAAGGTGCCATTTGGATTTATTGTCCGTGGCATGAAAGCCATTGCATTTATTTTGGGAATTACCGTGGTGTTTAATATGCTTTTGACACCCGGTGAACCGATTTTTAGTTTTTGGATTTTTAACCTCACATGGGAGGGTATTCGTCTCGCTATTTTTATGGGATGGAGATTGATCCTATTGATTATCGGTTCTTCCCTGATGACACTGACAACTACTCCTACCAACTTGACAGACGGTATGGAAAAAGCATTAAAAGGTTTTAATAAAATCGGCATTCCGGTACATGAAATCGCTATGATGATGTCTATTTCTCTGCGTTTTATTCCTATTTTGTTAGAGGAAACAGACAAAATTATGAAGGCACAGATTGCCCGTGGCGCAGATTTTGAATCCGGAAATATCGTTCAAAAGGCAAAGGCTATGGTGCCACTTTTGGTGCCGTTATTCATATCTGCATTTCGTAGAGCTAACGACCTGGCTATGGCAATGGAATCCCGCTGTTATCACGGTGGAGAGGGCAGAACCAAAATGAAGCCGTTAATATATCAGAAGCGTGACGGAATTGCTTATATGTGCATTTTTGCTTTTATGGCATTGGATATTTTTGTTGGCCGTTTTTTTTAGGAGTATAGTATGGAAACACAAAACAAAAAACGTATTATGCTGACCGTCGCATATGACGGAACCAATTATTGCGGTTGGCAGATTCAGCCCAATGGTGTCACCATAGAAGGAGTGCTGAATGAACAGCTGTCAGAGCTTTTGAATGAAGATGTTACTGTAATCGGTGCCAGTCGAACGGATTCCGGTGTGCATGCCTTGTGTAATGTAGCTGTGTTTGATACTTGTTCTCCTATACCGGGAGAAAAAATGAGCTATGCTTTGAATCAAAGATTGCCGGAGGACATCCGAATTGTGGACTCCAAAGAGGTTGCACCGGATTTTCATCCAAGACATTGTAATAGTCGTAAGACATATGAATATCATATTGTTAACGCACCATTTCCAAACCCAATGAAACGCCTTTACAGTCATTTCACCTACGTTCCGTGCGATGTGGATGCCATGAAGGAGGCAGCAGCATATTTAGTAGGCGAACATGATTTTAAATCTTTTTGTACAGTAGGCGCACAGGTGGAAAGTACCGTAAGGACGATTACTGATTTGCAAGTATTTCGTTCAGAGGATGAAATTGTAATTCGTGTTACCGGAACAGGTTTTCTTTATAATATGGTGCGAATTAT
The DNA here is from genome assembly GCA_045657025.1 of Lachnospiraceae bacterium. Lineage (GTDB taxonomy): Bacteria > Bacillota > Clostridia > Lachnospirales > Lachnospiraceae > RGIG6307. Next base: position 12,672 of record JAZOSF010000037.1, read on the forward strand.
TGCAGGCACCCTTTTGGATGTAGGATATGGCCGAAGGAAAGCTACCGACATTCCAAACATATTGACGGCACTGGATCGCCAGGCAGCAGGACCGACCGCTCCGGCCCAGGGACTTAGATTGGTGAAATATGAGTTTTTATGATGTATGATGGTTGAGGTATGGCGTTGCGTATGGGACTAAATGAGTGTGCTTTTGAATGCCTTCTAGCGAGCGGCGGTCCTTAGTGAAGCGAGGTGTTAGCCGAAGCTGAACTTAGTACCGTTACGCGAGATTAGAGCGGAAGCGTGCTGAAAAAGTACAGTCATTTAGTCCTATATCCAACCGTAGTCCTAAACAATCATAAAAACCTTAAAAAATCAAGAAAAAACTGTTGACAGAATACAAAGTTTACCATATAATTGATAACTGTGACAAAGCGTATATGCCATGGTGCAAGATGGACTTCCCAACCGGACGGCACACGTAGAACCCCCTACGATGGCTTAGCTATATTATATTTACTTATTCCGATGCGATCCTGAAGTGCCGGACATTCACGGAAGGATATGATGTAGGAATCTTCGAGTCGTAAGACAAATTCATGTTGGAGGATTAATCATGAAAACATTTATGCCAAACCCAGCTAACGTTGAGAGAAAATGGTATGTAGTAGACGCTGAAGGAATGACATTAGGTCGTTTATCTTCAGAAGTAGCAAAGATTTTAAGAGGTAAGAATAAGCCAGAATTCACACCACATTGTGATTGCGGCGATTATGTAATTGTTATCAACGCTGAGAAGATCAAAGTAACCGGTAAGAAGTTAGATCAGAAGATGTACTATCATCACTCAGACTACGTTGGTGGTATGAAAGAGCAGACTTTAAGAGAAAAGTTAAACAGAAAGCCGGAACAGGTTATCGAATTAGCTGTTAAGGGTATGCTTCCAAAGGGACCTTTAGGTAGAGAGATGTACAAGAAGCTTCACGTATATGCAGGCGCTGAGCATGCACATGCAGCACAGAAACCAGAAGTTTTAACATTCTAAAAAGGTCTGAAAGGAGGAAATAATCATGGCTAACAATAAAAACTACGGCACAGGTAGAAGAAAAAAATCAATCGCAAGAGTATATATCATGCCAGGTACTGGTAAGATTACAATCAATAAAAGAGATATCGACGAATACTTTGGTCTTGAGACTTTAAAGGTTATCGTTCGTCAGCCATTAGTTGCTACAGAAACCGCTGATAAGTTTGATGTATTAGTAACTGTTCACGGTGGTGGTACAACAGGTCAGGCTGGTGCTATTCGTCACGGTATTGCTCGTGCATTATGCCAGGCAGACGCAGATTTCAGACCAGTTCTTAAGAAAGCTGGCTTCTTAACACGTGACCCACGTATGAAAGAAAGAAAGAAATACGGTCTCAAAGCAGCTCGTCGTGCACCACAGTTCTCCAAGAGATAATATTCTCGCAAGCAGAGAAGCATGCAATAAGACAACAATATGGTCTTTGGAAAGGTTACTTTCCAAAGACCTTTTTAATGCTTTTATTATAGGGCAAACTACGGTCTCTCCGCACCCCAGAAAAACAGTGCCACGGTTCCCGGTCCTGTATGGCTTCCGATGGTTGCGCCGATATCCATAATTTGAACTTTGCCATCCAAAGAAGGGAAGGCTTCTTCGATGAGAGAAGCTACGGCAGCAGCATCTTCATAGCAATCGGAATGACTGATATAACATTTGCCGGAGTATTCTGTTCCGTCTAAGGCATATTGCTGCATCAATTCAAATACGGTATGGATTGCTTTGCGTTTAGTTCTGATTTTGTGTCGTGCACTGAGTTTACCTTCCTGGTCAACCGTTAAAACCGGGCAAATACTTAAAAGACCACCAATAAGCCCGGATGCCTTGCTGACACGACCGCCTCTTACGAAGAAAGTGAGGTCTGTAGAAAAGAACCAATGGTGCATGTGCATAACATTATTCTTAGCCCATTCGTATGTCTCGTCAATAGATGCACCTTCGTCGCGCAAATCTGCCAGTCTGTCCACAAGAAGACCGTATCCGGAAGAAGCACAAAGGGAATCTAAAATGTATATTTTTCTGTCAGGATATTTTTCCTGCAAAGTTTCTTTGGCAATGTTGGCAGAATTATATGTGCCGGAAATGCCGGAAGAAACGCATACATGTAAAATGTCGTTACCTTCTTGCAAAAAGGTTTCAAAGTATTCCATAAATTCGTTGGCATTTACTTGAGAAGTCTTAGTATCCGCGCCGGCTATCATAGCTCCGTAGAAATCTTTGATAGACATAGATTGCCACAAATCGTCTTCATAAGGCATGCCTCCCAATTCGTAATGGAAGCATATATAAGGTATATGTCTGCTTTCAAAATATTCTTTTGTCATATCTGCTGTAGAACAGCAACTTAAAATAAAATTGTTCATAACAAACTCCAATCAATTAATTATAGAATGCAAAAACCGTGTGATGTAGTTTTGATAACTACATTATATATATTTAAACCAATCTTGTAAAGAGTAAATTTAAAAATGAAACATTTACAAGCAAATAATATGTGAGTTATAATAAATGTAAATGTGTTATGCGGAGGCATCAAAATGGCAAATATTATTCTGACCGGATTAAACGGTTATGGAAGTCACTTTGTTAAGGAACTTTTATGTGACGACAAAAACAAATTAATTGCGGTTGTCAGCGGAGCACCTGAGCGTAGCGAGTTTTATGCGCAGTTGTTGGAGGGTGGCACCCGTTTCTATAAAACAATTGAGAGCTGCTTGGCAGAAGAACATCCTGACATGGCAATTATTTGTACACCGATGCATATTCACTATAAAGAAGTGATGGCCTGCCTGAAGAAGGGGATTTCTGTATACTGTGAAAAACCTTTAACGACTACCTTGGATTCTCTGTTGGAGATAAAAAAATTAGCCAAGGAACAATCTGCAATAGTCGCAGTTGGTTTCCAGTGGTCTTTTTCGAAAGGCATTCAGAATTTAAAGAAGGATATCTTGGGCGGAAAATACGGCAAGCTAAAAAGCATTAAGACTCTTGTCAATTGGACAAGACCGATCAGTTATTATGAAAGCAGTAATTGGAAAGGTCGATATTTAGACACTGAAGGACGCCTTATCAATGATAATATTGCAAGTAATGCCACGGCGCATTTTCTTCACAATATGCTTTTTTTGAGCGGCACCGAAATGACAAAGGCATTGGACGTAGAGTCTGCTTCCTATGAATGGAAAGCTTATAAGGCACATCATATTGATACGTTTGATACCCTTTCTTTGATCATCCAAAAAGATGACTTAAAAATTGGTTTTTGGGGCACACTTGTTTCAGACAATGCCGGTGGTGTTGAGTTTGAGGCGGTTTGTGAACAGGCCAAAATAGTATATCCTTATGACGAAGAGAAACATATTGCTGCTATAAAAGAGGATGGCACGTTAACTTTATATGATAATCCGGATAATGAACGCTACAAACATTATCAGGAAGTGGCAGAGGCTTTGGAACAGGGCGTGGATGTAGCTTGTGATGTAAATACCGTAGAACCATTTCAATATGTAGTTGAGCAGTTGCGTTTGCATATGGATGTACAGGAATTTAGCAAAGAAGACGTTGTGAGAACAGAGGATAGCGTGCTCGTAAAAGGCATTTCCGAAAGATTACGCAAGGCGTACATAGAAGATTTTTATTAATTTAATGTGGTATAATGTTCATAGATGCGTTATAATGAATAGGAGCAAAGTGCGTAAAGCAAATGCGGTGCATCTTTTGTTTCTTACAGGAGGAGTTATATTATGAGTATAAGAATTGGTATTTTAGGATATGGCAACTTGGGCCGTGGCGTGGAGTGTGCTATTAAGCAGAATCCGGACATGGAGTTGGTTGCAGTATTTACCAGAAGAAAGCCTGAGCAGGTAGAGATTCTTTCCGAAAATGTGACAGTGTGCCACATTGATGATGTAGAAAAGTGGCAGGGCAAGATAGATGTTATGATTCTTTGCGGAGGAAGTGCTACCGATTTGCCGGTGCAGACACCGAAGTATGCAGAGCTTTTTAATGTGGTAGACAGTTTTGATACCCATGCAAATATTCCGGAGCACTTTGCCAAGGTAGACGCCAAAGCAACTGCAGGCGGCAATGTTGCAATTATTTCTGTGGGTTGGGACCCCGGCATGTTTTCTTTGAACAGAATGTATGCCGGAGCGATTTTGCCACAAGGCAAGGATTATACATTCTGGGGCAAAGGTGTTAGCCAGGGGCATTCCGATGCAATCCGTCGAATTGAAGGCGTAAAAAATGCAAAGCAGTACACCATTCCGGTAGAGGAGGCTTTGGAAGCAGTTAGAAGCGGTGCCAATCCGGAACTGACTACCAGACAGAAGCACATCCGTGAGTGTTTTGTGGTTTTAGAAGAAGGCGCAGATGCTACAAAAGTAGAAGAAACAATCAAAACAATGCCAAATTATTTTGCAGACTACGATACGACCGTTCATTTTATTAGTGAAGACGAATTGGCAGCAAACCACAGTGGCATTCCACATGGTGGTTTTGTAATTCGTAGCGGTAAGACCGGTTGGAACGAAGAGCATACACATATCATCGAATATAGTTTGAAGTTGGATTCCAATCCGGAATTCACTTCTTCCGTAATTGTAGCGTACGCAAGAGCGGCATATCGT
>JAZOSF010000038.1:0-8683 GCA_045657025.1 Lachnospiraceae bacterium
GTTTTGGCTGATTTAACCGATGCTTTGGCGGACTTTGCAGATGGAAGAGAAGCGTGGAAGGAAGATAATGCCGGTATTCAGGACAAAGTAGTTGGCACTATTGAAATTATTGCCAAGTTAATTGTGGAAGAATGCAAAAATTGCGGCATATTTGATGGGATGAATCTTTCCGAAGAAGAACTTTTTCTGGAAGCTTATGGAAAAGTGTTGCTTGAAAAGGTACTAAATGATGAAAATAAGCGTCCTTTGGCACCTTTGACAGATAGTAAAGTGCTAGAAAATAATACCAAAGAAGAATTGGTAGATTATATGGTTTCTTTGGAATGGCAGGCTTTTGATGAGGTACAAAATCAGGGCGGAAGAGCAGAGTGTCAGGACGATTGGAGTACATTTTCCATTATGCGAAAAAGTCAGTATTTAGCATGGCCAAAAACACTTGTGATTCAATATATTCGAGATTTTAAGACTGCGAACAATAAACATTGGAATTTAATTACTGAAAAGTACGGGCGAATGATGAAAACTACTTGTCCTGCAGAATACGCTAAGATTTGTGACAAACTTCCGACACTTACAGCAGCCCAGGAAAATATTATTGAACAAATTGTGGAAATTCAAGTTTCCTGGATGGAGCAATTCGCAGAAGAGTATCCAAATATGGCGTTTAACAGTCGCTCTATTCATACTTCAGAAGATAATCCATATAACACCTCTTATGAAACTTACCTTAGAGGAGAATTATCTACTTATAGCCACGAAACATTAAAAATGTATGGTGCTTTCGTAGTTGATTTAGCGAGAACAGGAGAGAATCTTGCCAAAATTATTATGACAAACACTGCGATTTTGTATGGTTATGAATCTTTAGCACATGCAGAGGAGAGCTTAAAATGACAAAAAAATTTTCCTTTGAAATATCATCTATGACATTGCACATAATGGCGATGACGTTTATGCTTTGTGATCATCTTTGGGCAACCATTATTCCGGGTAATGATTGGTTGACATGCGTTGGGCGTATTGCGTATCCTATATTTGCATTTCTAATTGTGGAAGGATATTTTCACACAAGAAATTTGAAGAAATATGTTGGAAGACTGTTGATTTTTGCGTTAATATCTGAAATACCATTTAATTTGGTTATTGGTGGCCGAGTTTTTTATCCAATCCATCAAAATGTGTTGGTTACGTTTTTGATTGGCATTTTATTGATTTATATAAATGAAAAGGCACATAAATGTGGTAAGTTGTGGCTACGAATACTTACCTTCTTAGCGACTGTTATTTTAGGATTCATACTTGGATTAATTGCCTTTGCGGATTATCATTATGCCGGTGTATTTACCATTTTAACCTTTTATTTGTTTAGAGGACGCAAGTGGTGGCAGCTTTTGGGACAGTTTGCAGGCCTTTATTATATAAATTGCGAAATTCTAAGTGGTTTGCAATACGAAGTTCATTTGTGGAATCATACGTATTTCTTTTTGCAGCAGGGATTTGCACTTTTAGCCTTAATACCTATTTGGCTATATAAGGGCATGCAAGGGCCTTATAATAAAACAATTAAGTGGATTTACTATGGTTTTTATCCTGCTCATTTGCTTGTTTTAGCGTTATTAAGAATGGTGATTATTTAAAATGAGAAATGTATTACGCAGATTAAAAATTCAAGCCAGGAATAATTTGAGCCCTGCAGAACGTGAAAAGTATTCAAAACAGATTGCTGAGAAGATTCTTGCATCAGAAATTTACCGAAAAGCACAAAATATTATGATCTATAAAGCCGTGAGAGCAGAAGTGGATTTAAGTGATTTTGAAGCGGTTGCTTGTAAAGATGGTAAAACATTATATTACCCGCTTTGTATTAGCAAAACAGAGATGATTGCACTTTCACCATATAAAAATCTCCCTGCAGGTCATAATGCCTGGCAAATTGGTGCATTTGGAATTGAAGAGCCGGTGCGTCAGTATTCTGATCAGGCAAATCCGGAAGATTTAGACCTGATTATATGCCCTTGTACGGTTTTTGATGAACAATGTGGACGTATTGGTATGGGTGCCGGTTACTATGATCGATTTTTACCGAAATGCACGAAGGCGCATGTGATATCTGTGGCTTTTGAAGTACAGAAAGCAGATTGTGTTCCAATGGAAAATTGGGATGTACGAATGAATATGATTTTTACAGAAAAAAATATATACTAAATATAATTAATCCCGCCTAAAATTGTGTTTTGTGACACAGTAAAATAGGCGGGATGTTTATTTAGGGTGTGGAAGAGCTACATCTAACTATTCGCAAAATACCAATTTAACGAAATGATATGTGTAAAATTCAGCATAATAGTGCATTATTCCGTCTCAACGTTCTCTGATTTCTCTTCATGATTATTTGAAATAAATTGATTATCCTCTGTTATACCGTCAATGAGCGAATAATCTGTGCGGTCTGTTGATAAACCTTTTAGGGTTAAGCGTTTATTTACATAACGACGACCCAATGCAAAAAGCACAGCAAATGTCGGAACACCGATAATCATGCCGGGTACACCCATTAATCCGCCGAAAATAGTGATTGCAAAAATTACCCAGAAGCTTCCAAGCCCCGTGGAATCACCCAAAATCTTTGGCCCAAGAACATTACCATCAAACTGTTGTAACAAAAGAATGAAAATTACAAAATATACGGTATTTAATGGCTGCATCGGTGTAACTACAAAAATCAAAACTGAACAAGGGATTGCTCCCAAAAACGGTCCAAAGAAAGGAATTACATTAGTTACACCAATGATAACACTAACAAGTGCTGCATATGGTGTTCTTAAAATGCTGGTTCCAATAAAACAAAGCACACCAATAATAAAGGAATCGATTACTTTACCTGTGATAAAACCGGTAAATGTTTTGTGAATAAATCTAACATCTTGTAAAAGACCATTTGCAGTTTCATTTTTAAACAAACTGTAGGAAATCTTCTTAGCTTGTTCTGCAAAAACATCTTTAGAATGTAAAATATAAATCGATAAAATAAAACCAAGTATAAAATTCCATAAAACACCAAGTGTATTAATAACACTCAGGGAAACGTTCATAAGAATGGTGCTCAGCTTAGGGAATAAGGTGTTATTGAACCAGGAATCCAGATCACCGGAATACTTTTCTATTGCATTGTTAAAAAATTCACGAAGATTTGGATTGTCTTCAAAAAGTTTATTTACATATGAAATTACGTTGTTGGCATACACGTCAAAATTATTAATAATATCCTGAATACTTGGGATGATTTGTGAAACAAACATGTACACAAACAAATAAATTACCAAAACACTGACGCACGCAGTTATGGTAACAGAAATTGCACGAATTCCGTTCTTACGTACACCTACATCCACCTTCATTTTGCGCGCAACCGGCACTACTACTTTCCTTTCGAAAAAGTTTAATGCAGGAATCATTACATACGCCAAAACAAAGCCGTATACAATCGGCATAAGCATATCTGTTATGAAATGAAATGCGTTGGCGAGCTTACTGCTATGGAACAAAACATAATATAAAGCAATCAATGCTGCTCCTGCAAGAAAAAGGGTTAATCCAAGTGTAAAATATCTGCTTTTTTGTGTGTTATCTTGTGAATTTTTGCGGTTCATAATGTCCATATCCCTTTATAAAGTATTTATAATAAAATTATAGCACGTTATTTCGCGAAGATAAACAAGTAAAGTGCAAAAAAATAATATTTTTTGTTGGAAAAATGCTTTGGATATTGTATACTGTTTGTATCAACTATTCGCAAAATATTACTACTTTGAGGTTAAATATGAAATTACAACAAGTTTTAAGTTATACTCGCCGTGCTGTAGACGATTATCATATGATTCAGGCCGGTGACAAAATTGCCATTGGTATTTCCGGTGGAAAGGACTCTCTCACACTGCTTTACGCACTACACGGTCTTACACGCTTCTATCCGGAGCCTTTCGAGATTCATGCTGTTACAGTCGACCTTGGGTTCGGAAATCAGAATTTCGACCAAATAAAGGCGTTGTGCGAGGAATTAGGCGTTCCGTATACTATTGTTAAGACAGAAATTGCTGATATTATATTTGAACAGCGTAAAGAAACAAACCCATGCTCTTTATGTGCTAAGATGCGTAAGGGTGCATTAAATGAAGCTATGAAAGCGGTTGGATGTAATAAAATAGCATATGCCCATCACAAAGACGATATTATTGAGACTTTCTTGATGTCTCTAATTTACGAAGGTCGTATACACACCTTCTCTCCTATTACTTATTTGGATCGTATGGATGTGACGGTGATTCGCCCTCTGATGTATATGAAGGAAGTGGATGTAATCGGTTTTGTAAATAAGAATCAGCTTCCGGTTGCAAAAAGCTCCTGCCCGGTAGATGGTTACACAAAGCGTGAATATGTGAAACAGCTTTTAGCTCGTCTCAATCAAGAAAATCCCGGAGTGAAAGAGCGTATGTTTACTGCAATACAAAATCAAAATTTGGAAGGATGGCCTGAGTTTTATGGCAGAAAATAATTATCATGATGAAATAGCCAAACAAAATATTTTAAAAATGCGCGCCGTGATGGAAACACTCCCCTCTTTTTGCAGGACATACTTTATAGGTATCCAGGAGCAAACCTCTGCGCGAACGAGACTGGCGTATGCCTATGATTTACGTGTGTTTTTTGAATATTTGCATAGTCAAAATCCAATTTGCAGCAAAATGGAAATCAAAGACTACAAATTAGAGCTTTTGGAACAAATCACAAGGGAAGATATTGAAGAATACATGAATTATATTTCCTATTATGTGAAGGATAATAAAGAAGTTACTAACGATGAACGTGGCAAGGCTAGAAAATTGTCCGCGCTACGTTCTATGTACAATTATTTTTTTCAATGCGAGAAAATCACCCGAAATCCAGCTGCGTTGGTTCGCACACCAAAGCTTCATGAGAAGGAAATTATTCGTTTAGAACCAAATGAGGTTGCTACTTTATTGGATCAAGTGGAATCCGGCGTGAAACTTACCAAAAAAGAGCAGGTTTATCACGAAAAAACCAAAATCAGAGATGTTGCACTGCTTACTCTTCTGCTTGGCACCGGTATTCGTGTATCAGAATGTGTTGGAATTGATTTAAAAGATATCGATTTTGCCACAAATGGAATACGTATTCGCAGAAAAGGCGGCAAAGAGGCTGTAATCTATTTTGGTGATGAGGTTGAGGACGCACTTCTTGATTATTTAGATGAACGAGACCGCATGATTCCATGTACCGGCCATGAAGATGCGCTTTTCCTCTCAATTCAGATGAAACGAATGTCTGTCCGGAGTGTTGAAGTATTGGTAAAAAAATATGCTTCTCGCGTAACAACACTTAAAAAAATCACACCACACAAACTTCGAAGTACATATGGCACTTCCCTTTATCAGGAAACGGGGGATATTTATCTTGTGGCGGATGTTCTGGGACATAAAGACGTAAATACTACCAGAAAGCACTATTCTGCTCAAGATGATTTGCGCAGACGCCGTGCTGCAAATGTAGTAAAGTTACGTGACAGATAATTTTATAATAAAAGTAAAATGTGCTCATTTTCAGAGCACATTTTATTTTATCTGTTATTTCGTGAAGCTTCGATGCAAGCATCAATTACAAGCACTACTGCCAAGGCGGATACTTCGTCAATATCATCGTTACATCTTATTTCATACGAATCACCCCAGGTCATCCATTCTTTTGATACAGAAGCAATTACGGATTGCCCGTCTGTAATCTCATATTCATGATCCCAGAAGTCACCATGCACTTTCCAACCCAGACCATTAACACTATACTCATGCTTGAAAAAAGTGAATTCCTTGACTACTTGTGCTAACACGGTATCATTTCTGGAAATTTGATATTTGGGAAGAAAAGTTAATAATTCTTGTTCTATAAATGCGAGTTCTCTTCCATGCAAGTCATATAAATGCAGTTTTTTGCCCCATGTAAAGACCTCACCCTTGACATGATATTTTTCATTGCCCATTTCATCGTATATAGAAAATTGATCACCCCAAGTAAATATGTGTTGTTTTATGTATAAATTCATATAATCTCCTCTGTTACGGAAATTTCTCTGTAAAATGCTGCAGTTGCTACTTGCTTATAAGGATTCAACCACAGATAACCGATACCTAATGTAAATGTACAAAGAATTGCCCATCCAATAAAACTAAGTTGTAAGCAGAATAATCTGAAACGGTTTCCGGACATCATTTCCTTGGAACGTTCAATGGCTTCGCTAGCAGTAAGCTCCGGATGTTCCGCTAATATATATCCGGTCATTGCATAACTATAACTTGCAATAATTCCCGGGATAAAAAGCAATAAGGACCACAATAAAATATATAATGTTTTTAATAATTTTGTAGCCGCTGCAGTTTTCCAATTGTTGAAATACTTAAACAGGGATTCGATTTTGGCCTCTGCGCGATCTACCATATCCATACTAAAGCGAGATATACCTACTTCTATTACACTTCCAACTACAAAGTACAAAACAGCAATAATTATGGCTGCTATGGTAATATAAATGGCGCTACCAATCATAAATAAACCGAAATGTTCGTTAATGCCTCCATTTGTTGAAAAAATCGTTTGGCCGGCATAAGTAACTCCTACATTAGTTCCCCCCGACATATCAAAATTCAGTTCGGTCTCAAACCCATTGGAGCCTAAACCACCTAATAAGCTTGCAATTAAACACGCAATTACTGCTATGCCCCATTTTCCACGCAATGCTTCTCTTGCAATATGTCGAAAATCTGCTGCATATTTCATATGTACCCCTCTCCGGTTCATGATAACAGAACCTATATATGATTTTTATTGTATGATGTTATTATATAATACGTTATGACTAGCGTATAGATGTATACTTTGCATAATAACTGTACTATTCGTGCGTTTCTTATTCTAATATTCTCCAATTAAATAACAAAATTAATCTTCTTTGGGCAATTCATATACATATATATAACTGCTGACACAATAAAGTGTTTCGCCGTTATATTCTACTCTTGACCACCCATAATCTTCATTTATACCGGTGCGTCGGAAAATTTCACCATACTTTGCGGTAACAACTACTTTTGACTCGGCTGATGTTACACTCGGAATGTTGCGTAGATTCACCTCGATTTTGGGCATAACCTGTTCATCACATGGCGAGAAAACTGTCTGAATGTCACTATTAGGATTTGGTGTGTCTTCTACGGATTCAGGTATTTTTTGGCTCAAATCGGTGGTAAGCAAACTAGAAACCGCGTAATAGGTTTCATCATTATAGATTACTCTGGACCAACCACTTGAACTTACACCGGTTCGTTTTGCAATCTGACCATTTTGTAATGTATGCATGATCTGACTGTCATCGCCTTGGCTTGGAATGTTTCGCAGATTAGTAGCCTCTTTTGCAGTGACCGTCTCGTTTACTTCTGCAAAAGAATGACCGGCTTCTATATCAGCTTCTGCCTTTTCGGGAGGTGTACTATCTTTGGGAGCAGCTGTGTTTTCATAGCCAAAATAAGCAACGTTTATATCCACCGGTGTACTTATTCCATCCACAGTGCCATCGTTGGTATATTGCCACATACTGTGAGTTCCTGAATAGTCGGCTCGTTCTGTTTGTGGGTACGGTGGAGAAGCATACCAGGAAAGCCAAATTTTGTATGTTTTTTCTAATTCAGTGGTTACCCATTTATTATCACCTAACAGTTCATTTCTAGAGCCATAAAACATCGGTGTATAGCCATTTTCATAAATTTTATTTAAAAATATTTTGGCAATATTTGTGCGTTCTTCTTTTGTAAGGTGAAGTTGGCGACTCTTTTCATTTTCATAGTTTTCACAATCAAATACTACCGGATATGTAATTGGATACTGCGCAATGAACTCTGTAACCCAATTTGCTTCCTCTACAGCCTCTTCTTCTGATATTGCGGTGGAAAAGAAATATACGCCAACTTTAATACCATGGGCAGCGGCCTCCTGCATGTTGTATTTGGCACTGCTATCTTCCATAATTTGACCGCTTTCCAGCGTTCGATATCCAACTCGTATCATGGCATAGTCAATACCATCTGCGGCCACTTTAGCCCAGTCGATATTCCCCTGATATTTAGATACGTCTATACCTATGGTTATTTCTGGTGTTTCTGCAACATTTTCTGTAATAAGGATGTTTGGCTCTTCAGTAGGAATATTTGTTTCCGATGTTTCTATAGTTTCATGATAAATAATTTCAGAACTCTCTTCTATCTCAACTTCTGACGGAGTAGAAATGCTTTCTGATACATTCTGCTCATCGCCTCTAAATACCACAAAATATATTACTATCAAAATTAAAATTAGCGAAAAAATTGTAGCTAATTTTAAAATAATATATTTTAATTTATTTGAATTACGTTTCATAATATTATTCCTTTTATTGATGCTTGTAATATCTATTACTATAGCAAAAATAAAGAGCGTCTGCAACAAAGTACAGACGCTCAAAACTTAAGATTTTATGATTATTTGATTTCGCTATGATATTCCTGAAGAGACTTAATTTCACTTTCCGGATTAGTCTTGATAAAGTGGATACCATCAGCGGATGCTTTTGCTGCGGCGATGG
>JAZOSF010000039.1:0-16099 GCA_045657025.1 Lachnospiraceae bacterium
CCGGCATTTTAAAGGCACCTATCATATTCTTGTATCCATCGAAGTCCACACCGGTTTTGCCACCAATGCTGGAATCCGCCTGTGCTAATAAAGTAGTCGGAATCTGCACAAAATCTACGCCACGCAAATAAGTTGCCGCAATATATCCGGTCACATCACCAACTACGCCGCCACCAACAGCAAGCAACAAGTCTTTGCGATCAAAACCTTCTTCAATCAGTACAGTATATGCTTCCTTTACGGTATCTAATGTCTTGTGCTCCTCACCGGCTTCAAAGCTGAACATACAAGCTTTTAAACACTTGTCTTTAAGTGCTTCTAATAAGTCTTCTGCATACAAAGAACGAACGTTAGAATCTGTAATAAGCATAACACGACGTTCTGAAATACCAAGTTCATCCAATTCAAGCCACAAATCATCAAAACTTTGGCTAAACACAAGGTCATAACATGGTTTTTTGTTTAATAAAATCGGTAATCTTTGTGCCATAATGCCTCCAAAACTTTATCCTACTAAATTAAATATTTTTCAAAAAAAGGCCTCCCTAAAGGGAAGCCTTAATATACTTTCCTATTTTGATTAAATAGCAGAAACATCCGCACTACCAGCACCGAAAATATCCTGGAAATCTCCGGAGATTTCTACGGACTGAGGTGTAATAATGAAAATGTAGTTAGATATTTTCTGCAAATTGCCATTGATTGCATAGCAACTGCCGGATGTAAAATCAATAATACGCTGAGCAATATCTACATCAAGACCTTCTAAATTCAAAACAACTGCGCGGTTCTGCAAAAGAGTCTCTGTAACTGTTCTGGCTTCATCAATGCTAACCGGCTTAATAACGCATACTTCTAACCCACCGCCAAGACTCATGCTGCTACTGCGTCTGTTTTTCACAGGAGAAACTTTATTAGCACTATATCTCTTTGCAGGTCTTGTTGCTTCAAATTCCTTTTCTGGTTCCGGAGCTTTTGTATATGGTGCTGAGTTCGTGGATAAATCATCGAAATCATCGTCTAAATAACCGTTGTTATCTTCAAAAGTATCCTCGTAATCTTCTTCTCCGCCGCTCATTGACATAAAACTCACAAATTTATTTAATGCGCTCATAAATATCTCCTTTAATTGTATATTCTGTTGCCAAAAATACCGGAACCAACTCTCACGTAGGTGGCACCTTCACTTACTGCAACCAAATAATCACCTGTCATACCCATAGACAGAATATTCATATTTACATTATCTATATTTTTCCTCAAGATGTCAACCGATATTTGTCGTAACTGCTGAAAATATATGCGATTTTCCTCCGGATTTTCTACATATGGCGCAATTGTCATCAATCCCATCACTAAAACACCCGGAAGAAGTGCAATTTCATCCACTGCATCCAACACAGTTTCTGCGGTAAAACCATATTTGGTCTCTTCTTCTGCCACATTTACTTCCAACAAAATCGGTACTACAACATTCTTTTTAACTGCCTGCTTACTAATTTCTTTGGCCAACTTCAAAGAATCCACGCTATGAATAAGAGCAACCTTGTCCACAATATATTTCACTTTGTTGGTCTGCAAATGACCAATCATATGCCACCTGATATCAGAAGGCAGCAACTCATATTTGTCCAAAATTTCCTGTACTTTGTTCTCGCCAAAGTCTCTGCACCCTGCATCATATGCTTCTTTTAACATTTCAACAGGCTTAGTCTTGCTGACCGCAATCAAAGTGCATGCATCTGTGGCACGGTTCGTTTCTTTGCACATATCGCAAACGCTCTGTTTAACCTCTAAATAATGCTCTTTAACCATATGTAACCTCAGCAATTACTCATATATGAAATCATCTTCACTAACTGCGCCGGCGTTCAAAACAATATAGTCATATACATTCAAACCATACTGCGTATTTGACTCTACAATTGCATAGGCTTCGTTTTGCTGCTTCACAGTTATCTGCTTGAAATCTGCATATCCCTTGTTCATATTGTAAACACCTGTAAGGGACGCTTTTTCACTAACAGGATATACTTCTGTAGAATTTGTAGTCAACAATCTGGTACCAAGTGTCAAATTTACATCATCCAAATAGTACTTTCCGTCTTTCAAAGAGTATGGCGTAATCTCCAGCATACGAATACTCTTCTCTCCGGTTTCCATATAACTTTCTACATTGATATAGTACGCATCTTCGTCTTCAACATACAATACGTATTCTTCCGGAACCAAGAAAAATTCCTTTTGTACAATGGATGACACAGGAATCTTAAGTCCAACTTCATCCTGCATACTAATTTCTATCTCTAAAAAGCGGTCTGTAACAAAATTTATGCCACCACTCTGGAAATCAAGTATAACAACTGTCTCTCCTGCTGCGTTTGGTGTTAAAGATACGCTTCCCCAAATTGTAATACCATTTTTAAGGAAGGTAACCTCGACAACCTCTTCTTCTAAATATCTCTGAGCAAGCTCATTGTCTTTTACCGGAAAAGCTATGGACCACTTTTCACTATCAAAAAGCTTATATACTGTATCGCCTGCACCAATCAAACGGTTGCCGGTCAAATGATTAACGGTATAATCTTCTTTTTCAAAAAGGGTTCCAACAACTTCTGTGGCGGACAAATTCTCTAATCCATCCGTCCAAAGAACAACATTGCCTGCATTTTGCGCATAATGATACTTCACCATACCGTTTAAAGAAGAAACGCTATCTAAGTTTTTTAAAAGGTTATTGTTGGCTATTTTTTGCGTCTGATTCTGCAAATTCATATCCAGCTGGTACATCCCTCTCAAATCCTCGGGATTATATTTCTGAACAAAGGAATCTAATGTAGTTCGAAAATAGTCTTTTTCATCTTTGGTCAAAGTATTTTCACTTAGGTTCAGAGTCTCTGCATAATCTAAAACAGCACCGGATTCATCCAATGTGTATACTAATTTACCCACGCCGATATGCTCGCGTTCTGCCACAAAATAGTTCACATATCCGGTAGACTCACTCTGAATTAATTTCTCACTGCGTAATACAACTGCTTCAAAGCGATTATCTTCAACCAATGTGCCTTCTCTTACTTCATAACCAACAATTCGTTCTTTTGAGAAAAAAGAGAAAACGCATACGACAAGATACACTAATACGGTCAGCAAAATCAATACTGCAATATTAAATTTTGACTGTCTCGGAAAAACAATCACACTATCCTTTGCCATAGCTCCTCCTTTCTTTTCTCACCAACAATAAACAATGAAGAATGTGTGATATCACACATTCTTCACTTTTATACAACATTTATAATGCTACTTCAATATTAGATTTGATTGCTTCAGGTACATCATCCGCTTCTAATGAAACGCTGAGCGTGAAGTCAACTTTGAATTTTTCACTAATTTTTTCAAGCTTCTGAACGGTTTCAGTAATGTCTTTGCCTTCTAAACGAGAGATTTTTAAAAAGCTATCTAAATACATCTGCTGTAAGTCATGATCCTGAGAAACAACACCTAAAATAAATCCCAAGAATGCATCTGCATTTTCAATCAAATACTCAGATACGTCGATTAATCTGATTTTATTATTTAATTCGTACATATGCTTTGTACTTTTGTCAAGATAAACGATATTGCCTTCTGCTGTCTGAATCTGAGCGTTTACCTTGTCTAATAATACTTTTGTTTTGCCTTTGCCTTTCACACCTACGATTAACTGAACCATATGTATGCCCTCCTAATAGTGAAATGTTATAACTAATAATATAACTTATTAATATTATAAGAAAAAAATATACAAAAATCAACAACAATTTCAAAAAATTTAGAAATTATCTGTGAATTTGTTCTAACAATTGTTTCATTTGCGTATATAAATCATCTTTTGTATTTCCATGAAGTATCACGGAAATATATGGATTGCCTGATATATCCTTTACATAGAGAGCCAAGCAGCTGCCTGCTTCATTCGTTGTACCTGTTTTGCCTCCCAAAATGGTAACATTTTGTGGGGCAACATACAGCTGATTAAAAAACGCATTTGTACTCGAAACGCTTATATTCTTTTTATTACCGTATTTATCTTTGTAAGTAGTCGAATAAGAAGCCCTATTAATAATCTGTGTAATTGCTTCATACTTGACCGCTTCCTTAAAAATCAAATATACATCATATACAGTAGAATAATGATCTGCATGATGAAGTCCGTGTGCATTCACAAAATGTGAATTTGTTGCGCCAAGCTTAACTGCCTCTTCGTTCATCAAAGTGATGAAATCTTCTACACTTCCTGCAATATTCTCTGCAATAAGATTTGCAACATCATTGCCGGAACGAATCAACAGCAAATGCAATGCCTGTTCCAAAGTCATACTGTCCCCGGATTTAATTCCACAAATAGCCGCGCCTGGTTCTGTAATATAAACTGCATTTGTAGCGGTTAAAACCCGATCCAAGCTACCATACTTAATTGCCACCAATGCTGTCAACAACTTGGTAATGCTGGCCGGATAAAGCTTTTCGTGCATATTCTCGGCATAGACAATTTCAGAATTATTCAGGTCAAATAACCCTGCAGCACTTACCTGTTCTATGGCATAGCCGTCCAACGCTACATCATTTTCACCAACGCATAATTCCTGGGCAAATGGCTTTGCTTTACCTGCATTGTCATTTAACAGACGAAAACTACTGCTAAATGTCATGCCTGCATAAGGAAGCATAACTTCTGAAGAACATCCGCAAAGCAGACTAATGCACAAGCAACATATTAAAATTAAAGAAAGTTTCTTATCGAAATGCTTCACGCCAATCCAAATCTCCTCTGTCGATTGCCCTAATCATAATTTCTGCACTAGCCAAATTAGTTGCCAAAGGAATATTATGTGTATCACACAAACGCACTGCGTTATTTACATCCGGCTCGTGGCTCTTTGCAGACAACGGATCTCTCAAGAATATTACAAGGTCAATTTGATTATGTTCTATCTGTGCGCATAGTTGCTGTTCGCCACCAAGATGACCCGCTAAAAGTTTATGTATGTTCAAATTAGTCACTTCTTCAATCAATCTGCCGGTAGTTCCGGTGGCGAATATCTCATGCTTAGAAAGTAACGTACGGTAAGCAATGCAAAAGTTCTGCATCAGTTTCTTTTTGTTGTCGTGAGCTATAAGTGCAATGTTCATAAGAAAACCTCTCCGTTTTTTCTTTGTTGTAACTTAACATTTAAAACAAATCCAATTGCCATATATAAGCACATTACAGAAGTAAGTCCATAACTGATAAATGGCAATGGAAGTCCTGTATTTGGTAAAATAAATGTAGCAACTCCCAAATTAAAAAATGTTTGGAAGCCAATCCACGCAGCTACTCCGGATGCAATAAGCCGCCCCGCAGTATCTTTTGCCTTGTATGCTACATATAAACATTCTAACACAATTGAGAACAGTACTGCAATAAGAAAAACGCTTCCTCGAAAGCCCAATTCTTCTCCAATAACCGCAAAAATGAAATCGGTGTGCGGTTCAAGTATATAACGACCGTTTTTTACACTGGTTACTTCGTTATTTTTGTATCCTTTACCAAGAAGTTGTCCGGATGCAATTGCTATAACGGAATTGTTCTGCTGGTAAGCTGTACTATCTGCATACTCTTCCGGAGCAATAAAAGCCAAAATACGCTCTTTCTGATGATCTTCCAAAAGATTTGCCTCCGGTTGAATTGCCAGAAAAACAAACACTGCCAATACCGGAATTGCAACACCTGCCACCGTAAGAATATATCTCCAGCTCAATCCCCCCACAAATAAAAGGGTACAAAAGATGGTTGCAATAACAAGTGTGGTAGAAAGATCCGGCTGATCAAAAATCAAATAAGCAGGCGCAGCAAACAATACACATGCCTTCAAGATTGTAGTCAATTTATTCAGCGTTTTCTTATTTTTCATAATAAACTGTGCAAAGAATAAAATCAATACAATTTTTGCCAATTCTGATGGTTGGAAACGTATGGTTCCAAGTGTAATCCAACGTTGTGCACCGCCGGATGTGCTACCCAGTGGTGAATAGGTTGTAAGAACCAACAATCCCAAAACACCAATGTACATCATCCAATTAAATTTAAGTACCCACGCATAATCAAACAGTGCAATTACTATCATTACAACGAATCCAACCACAATGCCGGCTATCTGCGTTTTTACATAACTCTCATTTGCACTGCTAACTGACAAGACACTGATTCCGGAAGCCAGCAAGACAAGGATAACTAATCTAAAGTCAAAATCTCTAAGTCTGTATTTTTTCAGCATCCTTCTCCTCCTCTCTAGGTTTCACCTGTGTATCTTATTTGTTCATATCTAAAATCGGTATGTTTGCATTCAGCACAGGAGTTATTTTTCCTTTATCCCTGGAATTCGTTTTGCTAATTTGAATTTCCATGCTGTTTGCATCAATTTTCATATATTTTGATATAACTTTTGCTATATCATTTTTTATCATTTCCAAAGTTTCTGCCGAACAATTTACCCTATCGGAAATTAATAATATCTTTAATCTGTCTTTCGCTATCTCTTTTGAACTCTTACGTTTGAAAATATTTTTGACATTCCTACTTCTCCACATACAAGCCTCCTATTTCTTATGGAACATACCACTAATTTTGGTCCAAAAAGAAATTTGTCCAATCTCCATCGTAAGAGGAACATCTTTGCCGGAAACTCTGTCGGAAATATTTTGATACGCTTTGCCGGCCGGAGTACTTGTACCAACCAACGGTTCACCTTGGTTTGTAGAAATTACCACATTCTCATCATCCGGGACAACTCCCAAAAGAGGTACCGATAAAATATCCATCACATCGGTTGCACTCATCATATCACCGCGTTTTACCATGTCATTACGCATACGGTTAATGATAAGTTCAATTTTGTCAAATTCGCGTGCTTCCAAAAGACCAATAATGCGATCTGCATCTCTGACTGCGGACACCTCAGGTGTTGTCACAACAATTGCTCTGTCCGCACCGGCCACTGCATTTTGAAAGCCTTGTTCGATACCTGCAGGACAATCTAACAAAATATAATCAAAAATATCACGCAAGTGCCTGATAAGTTTAATCATCTGATCAGGATTTACACTTGATTTATCTCTTGTTTGTGCACATGGCATTAAATATAAACTAGAATGACGTTTGTCACGAATGAGGGCTTGCTTTACACGGCAATTTCCTTCAACCACGTCCACCAGATTATAAACAATACGGTTTTCCAACCCCATTACCACATCCAGGTTACGAAGACCAATATCGGTATCAATCATGCATACCTTATATCCCATCTTCGCAAGACCTGTACCTATGTTGGCGCAGGTTGTGGTTTTGCCTACGCCTCCTTTACCACTGGTAATCACTAATACTTCGCTCATAAGCTCCTCCGATAAAATAAATTACTTTTTTTCAAGCTTTATCGGGTGTATGTTTTTAATCTGTGGTAATATATTGAAATCATCTGTCAGATGATGATTCAACTTAATGTTCGTTCGTAATCATGGAATCATCCATTTGAACGGCTTCATCCGAAATTACTTCTTCCTTGTTGTCAGCAAAGTAGTATTCTAATATTTTGTAGCCCATTTGAGATGCAAATCCTGAGCTGTAACCAAAACAAATACGACAAGAAACTGCGATTTCCGGATTGTCATATGGTGCATACCCAACAAACAACGCATGGTCTGCTCTCTTGGTATTTTCCTGTGCTGTACCGGTTTTACCTGCCGCAGTAACCGGAAGGTCTTTAAAGTTCGCATAAGATGCTGCTGCATCCTTCATTCCGATATGAATTGCATCCCACACATTCTGACTAAGTTCCACCTCATTACGTACCTCGGCTTTGAAATCTTTTAACAGGTTTCCGTTGGAATCTGTTAATTTATCTAAAAGCGTAAGATTATAGCAGGTACCATTATTGGCTATCGTAGTTACATATCTTGCAAGGCCGGCCGTAGTATAAGAGTTTGTACCCTGACCGATTGCGGAAAGAACAGGAAGTTCATCGGATGCCTGTGGCATAGACTCTGCAACTTCCACACCGGATTTATCTGTCAAGCCAAACATCTCAGCATACTTTGCAAGCTTGCCAAGGCCTAAATCTGCATTATAGTTACCTTGTTCATCTAAACTAAGACGATAACCCAACTCATAAAAATAGTAGTTACAAGAATGTCTTATAGCCTGTGAAGAAAACAGACGGCCATGTGATCCCGGATAAACCCAACATCTGGAAACTTGTGCAAAACGTGTAAAAGCACCTACACAATTAATCGTTTCGTTACGAGTAACAACGCCTTCTTCCAAACCGGTAACGGTAGAAATCATCTTGAATGTAGAACCCGGTGCACTCAGCTGTTGTGTAGCATAGTTATACAGCGGTCTCGATTTATCCTGCCATACCTTTGAATAATATGCCGGATCAACAGAGTTTGCCATAAAATTATTATCATAGCTAGGATAAGAAGCCATAACAAGCACTTTGCCCGTTTTGGTATCTGTAACAACAATAGAACCGGCATATGGATCTAATGCCAGCTGAGCCGGTGTTATATCCAGATGTTGAATACGATTAATCATAAAATCATATGCGGAGATAGTTCTATTGTACAAAGCATCTACATCTTCTATGGAAGTATCAATACAATTTTGCTCACAGAGAAGCAGACATACTTGTCGACCGGTTATTTGATCTGTAAGCAACATATATTTAAAATATAGCTTTCGGAAAGAAGTAGATTCATCCATAATTTCAAACAGATAATCTACCAACTTATCAAACACTTCGCTACTGTCTGCATAATCACTTTCCAAATCTAATTTCGTCACATCGATCCAGTTTTGTGCAATGCAGTACTCCAAAAACTCTGCCATAGATATTACTTCATTCTTAACCCAGTTTACATACGTACTGTCAGATGTATCTACCCTATCCATATCTAAAACGCCATAATCTTTTAGAAGTTCAATCATTTCGCCTTGATAGGTCTGCATTTCCTGGGATAATTGTCTGTATGCTATTCTGTTAGAATACAACTCTTCTGTCAGGCGCTCCTTGCGATTTGATGAAAACTGTTGGAAAGTAGCATAAACCGTCTGTTCCGTTTCCATGGCATCCTTTGCGCCCATATGAGAAATACTGATAACATTATTATCGAAAAGTGCATAATACACATCATAAATCGGTATGATAATATCAGAACTGCTTTGATTTTCTCCTAAAGTAAATGTCTTTTGATTCTTGATTTTATTTACTAAAATACCGGCAATATTTTGCTCCAAAATATTCATGGCAGCCTTTTGAAGGTCTGCATCAATAGACAAATAAACATCGTTGCCGGAGGTTGGATCTACTCGCTCTTCTGTATCAAGCAAGCGTCCCATTTTATCTACATAAACTTTTTCATAGCCGTTATTACCGTGCAGTTCCAGCTCCATATACTGTTCGATACCCGTCTTGCCGACAACATCGCTTGTAGTGTACTTAGCTTCTTTTCCGGCATCAGTAAGCTGCTTATTCAAATCTTCTAACTCTGTACTGGATATTTTGCCGGTATAACCTATAATCTGTGAAAAATACGTGCTGTCCACATATCGGCGTACGGTATCTTCTACAATGGATACACCTTGTAACTGGTCATGGTTTTCCATGATAACTGCTACGGTTTTCGGGTTAATATCGCTGGCAATGGTTGTACCAAGGTGTACCTGATAACGCACCAACCGCATAGCCTCTCGTACGGCTACAATCTGTAACACTTCATTCTTGGTGTAGCCTTTCCCAATATGGAAAATCGCCTTACCATCTGTGTCACGCACACGATTACCTTCTGCGTCGTATTCATACTCGCCAATCATATGTCTGGCACCTGCCAGATATTCCATCATCTCTTCCGCTGTTGCCGTTTGCTGCTCATAGGATAAATCTTCCACGTATCGTTCGCCATAAATATCCGCTTTAAAACGCAACAACGTGGTGCCCTCTACATCATACTCATATTCTTCGGCATCATTTAACACGATGTGAAAATCGTTAATAATACTATCGCCGTTCTTTTCAATCATCTTAATGAGCTTGTAGATATTCTCATTATTTTTAGCATCCGCTCCATCAAAAACATCCTCGATTTTAACGGAATAAGCCAAATCATTATAAGCTAAAATTTTGCCGTTTTTATCGTAAATATTACCTCTGGTTGCCGGAATATCTTTTGTTTTCTCAATGCTTAACTGATAATTCTCCAGGTATTCTTCACCGCGAATAATTTGTAAAACAAACAATCGATGAATTAAAACACAAGCTAATATAACAAATATTCCACACATGAGAAATAATCTGGATTCTTTTAATTTTTCAATTAATTCCCTAAACATCCGATTCTTTCTCCTTTGTCTCAAGCTTCTCAAAAAGCTGGTTGCATTTGCGTAGCAGTGGAATCATCATCAGACCGAGGACAAGAGTATATAAAATTTCCGGCAATATAATGCTCTTTAAATACTCTGCAAAAACAAATCTTCCTCTCAATAAAAACACCACTACATAATATGTAAGACCAAAAATCCCATCTGAAAGGGCAATGGTCAGATATGGAAAAATCACATCATCCTGATAAAAAATTTTTGCCATCAATCCACCAAAAGCACCAAGAAGCATAAAAATAAAAGAATAAGCACCAATAAAAGAATTAAAAAAGATATCACACAAAAGTCCGCAGAAAAATCCTGTAACCATGCCATTATTCATGCTAACGGCAAATCCAAAGAACACAGTGATTATCAACAGTAAATTGGGCTTAACTCCATTCAAGGATAACGTTGTAAAAATAGTGTTTTGAAGTATAAACGCAAGCATAACTATAACACCTTGTCCAACTATCCTTTTCATGAAGCCTCCTTTCTCTTTATCATGGTATTTATTCTTCGTAATTTTCCTTTAAATCTAAAATAACCAAGACATCATTTAAATGATTAAAATCCACTACCGGAAGTATCGAACCTGATTTTGTCATGTTGTTGGCATCAAGTTCAATCTTGTCGATGTAGCCGATTACTAATCCCGGCAGATACTTGTCACTAATAGAACTGGTTACTATCTTGTCTCCGGTATGTACCTGATCATCATTATCTAAAAGTTGCGAGAAACTGATGGTGCCATTGTTTTTTACCGTGGCAAGATTACCGCTAATAATCAGATTGTCCTCGGTAGAAAGAACGCGTCCCATCAAATTAATCTCATCTGAAATAATGGACGTAACTCTTGACCAGTTTGGTCCTACATCTGTAATGATGCCAACTAAACCGCCGTCTGCGATTACATTCATATTTTTTAAAAGACCATCATTACTTCCTTTATCAATCAAGAAAGAATGATACCAGTTAACGCTTTCGCTGCCCACAATTCTTGCGCCTACTTTTTCGTAGCTTTCATACTGGGCATCTAACTTAAACAACTCCTGCAAATGTGCAAGTTCATACTTGTCCTGTTGCAGTCTGTTAATCTCTAATGTCAGTTCATCCACTTGTGATTTCAGCTGGCTGTTCTCTTCTATCAAAGCCTCCATCTCCCGAAGGTTGTCTGCTTTGTCCGTAATAAAACCACCTACATATGTAATACCTCTTTGAAAAGGTATCACCATGTTGCCTGTTACACGATTCAAAATACCTTCAAAAATATTCGTGAACAAACTAAGTACAATCATAATTGCACAAACAAATGTTAATGCAAAAAGGAGATATTTACTTGGAATGGTAAATTTCTCTCCTTTTTTCTTTACTAATGGACTCATTTACTCTTTCCTTTGGGCAACTGTCTTGTAGTAATCTTCTTTAATAATTTTGGAAAGTCCTGCGGCAACACTGGTCACAGGATTATCCATTTGCTGAACCTTAAGTCCGGTTTCTTTGGACAGGCATTCTGCAAAATGTGCAACCTGGCTTGCGCCACCTGTCAAATACACACCATGACGATAAATATCTGCGCCTAATTCCGGTGGAGTTCTCTCTAAGATAAGTTTTACCTGATCAATAACGGTTGAAAAATACTCTAAAAGACACTCATTTACAAATGCAACCGGAATCTGCTTCTGCATTGGAAGTCCTGTTACAATATCTCTACCAAATACTACGGCATCTTCGCCCTTTTCTTCTAAACTCTTAAGTTGCATCTTAATCTGCTCTGCAGACTTAGATCCGATAATCAAATTATATTCTTTACGCACTGCACTTTTGATCGCTTCATCAAATTTGCGTCCGCCGGTCTTTATCAAGCGGCTAAGTACAATGCCCCCCAAAGACAAAATAGAAATTTCCGTGGTATCAAAGCCAACATTTACTACCAGCGCACCGTTTGAAGTCTTAACATCAATGCCAAGGCCCAAACCATCTGCAACTGCTTTTTCTACCACATAAATGTCTTTGGCTTTTACATTTGCATTTTTAACAAGGTCATAGAACGCTCTCTTCTCAACTTCCGTAACATCTGTCGGAACAGCAATATAATACTCAGCAGGAGCTGTTTTACCCTTGGTAATATCTGCAATAAAGTACTTTATCAGCACTTCCATATTCTTGATATCTGCAATAACACCGTTATTCAACGGAAATGAAATTTGGATGTTTTCCGGTGCTTTTTCGTACATTTCATATGCGCTGTCACCGTACGCAAAAATATTCTTCTTATTCTCGATGGCAATTATGTTCTTTTCAATCATAATACCGTCATCATTTTTAGAGTAGATTTTGATGTTGCAAGTACCTAAATCGATACCGTATACATTATTTCCCAAAGTACTGT
The DNA here is from genome assembly GCA_045657025.1 of Lachnospiraceae bacterium. Classification (GTDB taxonomy): domain Bacteria; phylum Bacillota; class Clostridia; order Lachnospirales; family Lachnospiraceae; genus RGIG6307. The sequence continues at coordinate 12,828 of JAZOSF010000039.1, forward strand.
CCTGCCTTTCTATAATAATTCAAGTTCTTTAAAACTCGAATATGTATGATCTCCAATAATAATATGATCTATTAATGGTATGTTCATTAGTTTGCTGCATTCATACACCTGCTTGGTAATCTGCTTATCTGCCTTGGATGGCGTCGGATCACCGCTTGGATGATTATGAACCAGTATAATACTGCTGGCATCATGTTTGAGTGCCAGTGTAAAAATTTCTCTGGGTGAAACTAGCGAAGCATTTACAATGCCTTTGCTTATCATATGGTCGCCCAGCATGTGTCCTTTGTTATCCAGCATTACCAACAATACACATTCTGTCGTATAATGCCTCATGCTTTCCATGTAATATTCGGCCAACTTGTCCGGCCTGTCAAATTTGGTCTTCTCACGAATGGACTGCTTGGCCATACGCCTAGCCAGTTCCCCGATTGCTTTTACCTTAACGGCTTTTACTTCCCCAATTCCCGGAATAGATTTTAACTGTGTCAGAGTGAGCTGATGAAGACCAACCAACTTCCCCTGCATATTTCCTTGTAAATGTAAGATATCACCGGCAAGTTCCAGTGCATTTTTCTCCTTAGTACCGGTTCTTAATATGATGGCTAAAAGTTCTGTGTCTGTCAAACTCTCTGCACCGTACTTTAAAAACCGTTCGTAAGGCATTGCCTCTTTGTCCTTGTAAGCGTTCATAGTTCTCCTATTTGCTCTCCAGGCTTATAGTCATACCATCTTACAAGAAATGATAAATAACAAGGGCCAATATAATACCTAAAATACTTGCCACTGTAATTTTGATGGTAAGAGCAAAGCTAAAAACCAAAATTCCCAAATCCAACACAATTGGATTAGTAAGGCCAAAAGTCTTGCCATAGTTTAGCCAAGCCGTGGGAAACAATTCTCCGATAAAACCACCAATTACAATTCCGGCAAGTACTAACAAAAAGCAAGCCCAACTGTTTTTCTTCATAGTACTTCCTCTTCTCATAGTTACTCCGTATTTAAGAAATATAATTCTTGTGCACTGTAACTATCTTACCATAAATCTTTGAAAGTGTATACTAAGAAAACTAAAAATGCCAAAAAAGTATCGCTTAAAATTTTCTTAATTTTCCAATTTATTGTTTTATTCTCCGAAACTCTTTGTCGATTATTCCTGCATCCAAACAACTCTGCACTGTCTTTAAAACACCAAACTTTGCATGCTGCCAAGTAAGACCACCCTGGAAATATACTGCATAAGGTGGTTTCATCGGTCCGTCAGCACTTAATTCGATACTGGAGCCGGATACAAAAGCACCTGCTGCCATAATAACCTGGGCATCATATCCCGGCATATCCCATGGTTCCGGTGTTACAAAGCTGTCTACCGGCGCACCGGCCTGAATACCCTTACAGAAGGCAATAACACCTTCCGGACATCCAAACGTAATGGCCTGAATAATGTCATGACGACTCTCTGTACCGTTTGGAATTACAGAATAGCCCATTCTCTCATATAAGTTCGCTGCAAAAATAGCGCCCTTTAAAGCACTGCTTGTAACGGTCGGTGCCATGAAAAGTCCTTGATAGAACTTACTCATAATCCCCAAAGAAGCACCTACCTCTTTTCCGAGCCCCGGACTTGTAAGGCGATATGCTGCATTTTCCACACATTCCTTTTTGCCGGCAATATAGCCACCAATCGGAGCCAACCCGCCACCCGGATTTTTAATCAGAGAACCTACTACCATATCTGCGCCAACATCCGTAGGCTCTATAGTCTCCACGAACTCGCCGTAGCAATTATCTACCATGCAGATTATATCCGGCTTAATGTTTTTTATAAAAGAAATCAGCTCTCCGATTCTGGCAACAGACAAAGTAGGTCTGGTCTGGTAACCTTTAGAGCGTTGAATTGTCACTAATTTGGTTCGTTCATGGATAGCTGCACGAATGCCGTCCCAGTCAAATCCGCCGTCTTCAAGCAAATCTACCTGAGCATAGGTAATGCCATATTCTGCCAAGGATCCCTTAGAAGAACGAATACCAATCACTTCCTCAAGTGTATCATATGGTTTACCTACCGGACTTAAAAGCTCATCTCCCGGACGCAAATTGCTCATAAGTGCAAGCGCCAGTGCATGGGTACCACAAGTAATCTGTGGACGCACCAAGGCATCTTCTGCATGGAAAATGTGAGCATATACTTCTTCTAAAGTATCTCTGCCCATGTCATTGTAACCATAGCCTGTTGTTCCTAACAGACACGCCTCGCTAACTTTGCATTCCTGCAGAGCGTGAATCACCTTTGCCTGATTGTATTCTGTCACTGCATCAATGGCATCAAATCGTTCTTTTAACTCTTCTAAAATACTTTCACCATAGGAAATTACTTCTCTAGAAATCCCCATGGACTCATATAACTGCTGTAATTCTGTCGTAATCATCTTTTTAATCCTTTGTTATATTCATTTGTGTCAACATATCTGCCAAAATTTCTTCATCGGAAGAAAAATCCGACTTATTTATCCAACGCACATCACGTTCCCTGCGAAACCAAGTGAGCTGCCTTTTAGCAAAATGTCTGGTATCTCTTTTGATAATATAGATTGCCTCTTCTAAGTTAATATCCCCTTGAAGATAATCTATGATTTCTTTATATCCCAGACCCTGCATAGACACCATATCTCTGGTGCAACCCATACTTAAAAGCTTTTTCACTTCTTCTACAAGGCCTTCCTTTATCATGTGATCCACTCGCATGTCAATACGTTCATAAAGCTTTGCCCTATCATCATTTAACACAAAATAGTACAATTCATACGGGCTTTCTTTTCCTTTTTCCGCTTCATTATGAGCAGAAATCGGGCTCCCCGTTTTTTGAAAAAATTCCAGTGCACGTATTACACGTTTTGTATTGTTACAATGAATTTCCTCCGCCGCCTTTGGATCAACCACTTTTAACATGTCATGTAAATATTCAGCACCTTTTTCTTCTGCCATTTGCTCTAACATGGTTCTGTACTCGGTGTCTGCATCATTGTCCGTAAAATCTATATCATACACTACAGACTGAATATAAAAACCGGTGCCCCCGACTAAAATCGGCACTTTACCTTTGGCATAAATATCTTCCATTGCCGCTTTTGCCATTTGCTGGAAACGGGTGACATTAAAAGAATCTTTGTCCTGCGGCTCCAAACAGTCTACCAGGTAATGCTTTATACCATCCATTTCTTCCGGCTTAATCTTAGCAGAACCAATGTCCATATATTTATATACCTGCATAG
>JAZOSF010000040.1:0-12615 GCA_045657025.1 Lachnospiraceae bacterium
GGTCTATTTCATGACAAAAAGCTCTTGCTAACAACTCCTCGCCTTCTATTTCAAACCATTCCATATCAATATCCTGTGCTCGAACCTTTACATAATTAGGTCTCGTAACCTGAGCTGCCTTGCCTGGGACAGACAAACAGCCTTCCTGCCCAGTCTGCTCACCTCTTACTTCCACGATTTCAGGGTTAATCAATAAAATTGGATCCTCACCAGTACAGTCGATTACGCAAATTCTCTTTAACACGCCTACCTGAGGAGCCGCCAAACCAACGCCGTTTGCCTCGTACATTGTCTCAAACATATCCTCAATCAACTGCTCAGTTCTTCCGTTCATAAATTTAACTTCTTTACAAACCTTACCTAAAACATCGTCCCCCATTTCGCGTATCTTACGAATTGCCATAATAAATCTCCTTAAAACATATTAACCGGATCAAAATCAAACTGAACAATTTCTTTCCCGTTGTGCTTTTTTATCTTTTGTTCTTCCAGTGCATTTTTTAATATCAGCAATGGTTCCAACTGACTTGCTTTTACATAAATCACATATCGATAAGTGTCTTTCAGCTTAGCGATAGCTGCCTGTGTGGCACCTAACACTTGAATCTTCTTGTCTTTGGTCCACGCTGCCAAGAAATCCCTGCATTCTTCTGCTAAGGATTTTACCCGCTCCTCTTCAGGACCAAAAAACTGAATTGCCATCAGTTTGCCTGCCGGCGGATACTGCATCAACTCACGGTACTGTATTTCCGACTCATAAAAGCCGGCAAAGTCCTGTGCCGCCGCGTACTGCACGCTGTAATGGTCCGGTTGATAGGTTTGAATTATTACTTCACCAGAAAGTACTCCTCTTCCCGCACGACCTGCTGCCTGAGTCAATAGTTGGAATGTTCTCTCGCCACTTCGAAAGTCCTCAAAAGACAAACTCAAATCTGCTGCCAGCACGCCTACCAAAGTTACCTTCGGAAAATCATGTCCCTTAACAATCATCTGCGTACCAACCAACACATCTGCCTCGCCATTTGCAAAGGCAGACAAAATCCGTTCGTAACTATCTTTTGTTCTGGTGGTATCTGCATCCATGCGCAGCACCCTAATTCCCGGAAATAATTCTTTTAACTTATCTTCTATTTGCTGTGTTCCGACTTTAAAGCCCAAAATATATTTGGAACCACATTCCGGACATATATTTACATTTGGAACAGAATATCCGCAATAGTGGCAATGAAGTCTGCCGTCTCTGTGCTGAGACAAAGACACACTGCAATGGGGACAACGCATTACATGCCCGCAACTTCTGCAACTGATAAATCCGGAATATCCTCTTCTATTTAAAAACAGAATACTCTGTTCTTTTCGCTCTAATCGCTGTTTTAATTTATCTTGTAAACTCCGACTAAAAATACTACGATTGCCACTGTTTAATTCTTCGCGCAGATCCACCACTTCCACATTCGGAAGACTTCCTCCGGTCAATCGCTTCTCTAATTGAAACAATGTAAAATCGCCTTTTTTCACTCGATAATAAGCTTCTATGGATGGTGTTGCGCTACCAAGCACCAAGCTGGCATCATTAATACGCGCTACTTCCTCAGCCACGTCTCTTGCATGATACTTTGGACTAAGTTCTGACTTATAAGAAGTTTCATGCTCCTCGTCCATAATCACCAGACCTAAATTCGGAAATGGTGTAAACAATGCGGAACGCGGACCGATAATTACATGAATATCACCCTTCATGGCACGTACAATTTGGTCGTATTTTTCTCCCGGGGATAAGGTAGAATTCATTACGGATACCTTGTCACCAAATCTGCCGTAAAAACGTCTGAGAGTCTGATAGGTCAAGGATATTTCCGGAATTAGCACAATGGCTTGCTTGCCTTCTTTTAATGTCTGCTCAATCAGCTCAATATATACTGCTGTTTTGCCGCTACCGGTAATACCGTGAATGTAATACTTGCCTATTTTGCCTTTATGATGTTGCTCCGTAATTGTATCCACAATATGCTGTTGCTCTGCACTCAGCGTAAAGCTCGCCTTTTCGCCCTGCTCTAATTGCACCGGATTGCGGTACGCATTGGTGCTTTGTATTTTGATATATCCGTCCTCTTCTAGGCTTTTTAATGTATTGCCGCCGATAGCAAGCTTGCCGGTCACTTCCTTCCAAGAAAGACTCTCCTTGGAAAGCAATTGCTCTATAAGACGGGCCTTTGCTTTTTGATTGCCCTTATCCTTTATCTCATTATAATAGGCTTTCGTTTCTTCCAAGGTTTTTGCACGCCAAACAGTCTTTTTGACAACAGATTGCACGGTCTGCTTTACAGGAAGCACTGATTTCAAGGCCTGAATCATAGTCACGCCATATCTGCGCTTCAAAAAATCCGCCAACATAATTTGTCGGGATTCCATAGAAGTACTTCCTTCTTTTATAGAGGAAATATCTTTGATTCTGTTTGGATCTAAATCCGCTTTTTCGGAAATTCCAATACAGTAACCGGTAATCATTTTGTTGGCGTTTCCAAAAGGTACCATTACCTGTGTGCCTACTTGAACCTCATCCGCCAAATGCTCAGGAATACGATATTGGAATGGTCTGTCTAATTTTTCGTGGACAATATCCACGATAATGTCTGCATATATTTCCATCCTCTCTCCTTCCTGATTTTTTAAACCTGTTATAACTTATCTAAGACCCTCTTCTTTTAAAATGTCCGCAATTAAATTACGTTCATCCATAGGATATTTTACGCCTTCTATTTCTTGGTAATCCTCATGGCCTTTGCCTGCTAATACAATGATGTCGCCCTGCTTGCCATGCATAATGGCATATCGGATTGCTTCTTTTCTGTCGCAAATTTCAATGTATTTGCCATCAGTCTTAGCAATGCCCACCTTGATGTCATCGATGATGTCCTGTGGCTTTTCAAAGCGCGGATTGTCAGAAGTAATAATGGTTAAATCTGCCAATCTGCCGCTGACCTCACCCATTTCATAACGTCTTAATTTGGAACGGTTACCTCCGCATCCAAATAAGCTTACTAATCGGTTAGGCTGATACTCCCTTAATGTGGCAAGTAAGCTCTCTAATGACATAGCATTGTGTGCATAATCAATTAACAAAGTGAATTCATCGGAAACCGGAACCATTTCAATACGTCCCTTTACTTTGGCTTCTAGCAATGCCTGCTTGATGGAATTATGACTTGCACCGAAATGTAGGCATATAGCAATTGCGGTCAATGCATTGTAAATACTAAATTTGCCCGGCGTGGAAATTTCTACGGAAAGCTCATACTTACCGGTTACATCAAATGCTGCGCCAAGTCTTCCCGGCGTTTTTACCAAACGGGTGTTAACTGCGTGCAAATCGTTGTCCTCGCCAAATCCATAACGTTCAATAGTACAGGTGTGGCCGTCTATCACAGTATCTACATGACTATCATCACCATTTACAATACCAACGCGGCACTGCTTAAATAACAATCCCTTGCACGCCATATACTCTTCAAAGCTTGCATGCTCATCCGGTCCTATATGGTCAGGTTCCATATTGGTAAAAATTCCATAATCAAAGATAAAGCCCTGTGTTCTGTGAAGCATCAGTCCTTGACTGGAAACCTCCATAACTACCGCGTCTAATCCTTCGTCTATCATACGTGCAAAATATTCCTGAAGCACATAAGACTCCGGTGTAGTATTGGCTGCCGGAATATGTGTGTCACCGATAATAACCTCAATGGTACCTATCAAACCAACCTTCAAACCGGTTTTTTCTAAAATGGATTTTACCAAGTATGCCGTTGTAGTCTTGCCCTTTGTTCCTGTAACACCGATTGTTTTTAACTTGCTTGCCGGATGATCAAAGTACGCTGCGGAAATAAATGCCATAGCGTATCTGGCATCAGATACTTGAATTACTGTCACATGCTTCGGCACCTCTACCGGTCTCATTACCACTAAAACTTTAGCACCCTTTGCCACAACATCCTGTGCAAAATCATGGCCGTCTACACGTGCTCCCGGTATGCAAAAAAACAAGCAACCCGGGCATGCTTTTCGAGAATCGTTTACCACAGCGGTAACGTCTCCTTCAACTTCGCCTTGCAAAATTGTGTATTCTATATTCTTTAGTAAATAAGCTAAATTTGTGTTCAGTTTCATATCAACCCCCTGATAGGCATATTAACCGACTATAATATCAATTTATCATACCATATTTCATTTAAATTTTCAACACGGGGATTTATGGTAAAGAGGTTCTTTGTTTTTCTTTACTTTTCCTTTTCTTTTTCTTAAGAAACTTCATGCGTTTTTTATGAATTGTACATATTTCTAACATATTTTTGCGCTATAGTATATTACAGATAGCTGATACATTCACTATCTCCCCCTCATAAGAAAGTGCAAAAGACCAGGCATGCCTGGTCTTTTGTGTTCTATTTGCTTTTAACAAAAATATTTCATATGAATCTGCAGATTTTCTCGCATTCTATAAGAATTCACTTGAATCGTATAAATCATATTTATAGGGAACGCACAAGTATAACGATATAGCTTATCGCTGGCGCCTAATCCAAATTTTTCGTCCAGAAAATCATGAAAATGCTGCAACTCCCCAAAATATACTACTTGGTGAGTGCTTCCATCTGAACTCTTTACCGTAAATCTTGCCGCATTTCCTTTTTGCCCCATAAGCTGGCCATTGGTTAAAATCAAGTTCTTTTCTGCAAAGAGTGGTTTTGGGTTCCCATTGCCGAAGGGTTCCATACGCTCTAACTCTTTGGCTAATTCCAGAGTTGCCCCAGACATAGGCATTGCTGCGTCAATGTGGATCTTTTCTGCGAAATCTTCTTCCTCCAGAACGCATTGTTCACAAAGGCGTTTTCTAAGAACTTCTATGTCTTCTTCTTTTTCCATGGAAAGCCCTGCTGCCATTTTGTGGCCGCCAAACTTGGTAAACATGTCTTTACATGCGGATAATTCCGCAAACATATCATAACACTCCATAGAACGACCGGAAGCTTTTACACCCTCTTCCGCCTTGGTAAACACTAGGGTTGGCCGCTCACAAGCCTCACGAATACGCCCTGCAATAATACCTGCCAAGCTTTCATGACATTCCGGAAGATATAGTACAATAACTTTGTCCTTATCACGGCCCGTTGCTTTTAACTCAGCCAAAGCCTTCTCCGTGTTTTGCAACGTCAAATTTTTGCGGGTGTCATTTAAGCTTTTTAACTCATAGGCATATACCAAAGCTTCTTTTGGTTCCGTCATAGTCAAAAGTTTCAGCGCATATTCTGCTGTCTCCAAACGACCTGTCGCATTTAAGCATGGCCCCAATAAAAAGCCCAAATGATAAGCCAGAACCGTTTTGTCCTTTAATTCGTATACCTGCATTAATGCGTCCAATGACGGTGGCGGACAAGTATTTATAATACGTAATCCTTCTTTAACCAATAAACGATTTTCATCCAGCAAATCCATTACGTCGCACACCGTTGCCAGTGCTGCGTAAGGAATCAGTGCCCTAATTACCGGATGTTCCTTGCCTAAAAGCACCTGCCCCAATTTCCACGCTGTAACCGCGCCGCAAATACCTTTGAACGGGTATGAATCATCCTCTTGCTTTACATTTACAACAGCATCTGCTTCCGGCACTTGAAAGTGCTTTACTCCGTCTGTTTCTACAAAAGGCACTTCATGATGATCGGTTACAATTACCGTTAATCCTTGCTCTTTGGCGAATGCAATCTGTCCTATAGCAGAAATACCATTGTCGCAGGTTAAAATGGTATCCACGCCATCTCGTACTGCTTCTTCTACCATAGAAATATTTAGTCCGTATCCGTCCTTGATACGATGCGGCAAGTAATAATCTACCTGTGCACCCAGTTCCGTAAGTATACTCCACAAAATAAAAGTAGCACAAATTCCATCGCAATCATAATCACCTATAATACGTATAGGTTTCTTTTCAGCAATTTTCTTTTGAATCAAATCTGCCGCTTTTGTGCAATCCCTCATCAGTTCCGGTGCATGAAGTCCTTGCAAATCCCCCTCTAGGTAAATTTGCGCAAGTTCCTTTGTGTTCACATCTCTGTTTATCAAAATCTTGGCTAAAACCTGACTGATTTGAAGAGCGCCTGCCAAAGCAGGCGCATCACCGCGCTTATTTTTTAAAAACCATTTTTCCAAAATAACTCTCCAATGTATTGTTACATTTCCTGAATTGCGTTAATCATTGCAGGAATAAACTGTTTTTTGCGGGAAACAATATTTGGCAGGTAGCAAGTACCATTAACCACTTTGGCGTGAAATGCCTGCTCTACAAAACGTGCACTCCCCTCTCCGAAACATAAAAGCTGCGTAGACTCAGACATAATATTGGTAAGCATAAAAAATACCATAGATACTGCATTTTGCCCTACCGCATTGGCCATAATAGGCTTTACCTGCTCACCGATTTGTGCAAGCACGTTAGCATTCATAGAATTAATCTGGGCAACCCCAAAACTGGTTGTACCGGACTGGAACTTCTTAAAGTCCTGATAGAAAATTTCTTCTGCAGATTTATCTCTAAGGTCACTTCCCGCCATAAACATTTCATCCGCAAAACTTTCGATGTCCAACTCTGCTATGGCTGCAAGCTGTAGTGCTGCATCCTGATCGTACTTGGTACAGGTTGGGGAACGGAACATCAGCGTGTCTGAAATAATAGCTGCACACAAAAGTCCGGCTATATTCTTTGGAATATCAAGCTCTTTCTCCCGGTACATCTGAAATACGATAGTTGCCGTACATCCCACAGGCTGATTACGGAAATAAATCGGCTGGATGGTTTCCAAGGCACCAAGTCTGTGATGGTCGATAATCTCCAAAATATCCGCTTCGACTACGTTGTCAACTGCCTGCGTTCTTTCATTATGATCCACTAAAATCAATTGCTTTTTCTTGGCGTTAATCAAATTTCTGCGGGAAATAGTCCCCTTACATCTGCCTTTTGAATCTAATATAGGGAAATCGCGGATACGTAAACTACCCATGATACCTTTGATATCGTCTACATAGTCGTTGGTGGTGAACGTGATTATATTCTCCCACTTCATCAAAAAACGCACCGGAATACTCTGATTAATCAGGCGGGTCACATCATATGTATCGTAAGGTGTAGTAATAATTACACTGCTATTGCGTTTTGCAAGTCGGATAACCTCATCAGATACTTTGCTTCCCATCGTAACAACAAGACAGCTGGCATTGGCCTCCAGTGCTGCAAGTTGTGTTTCCTCGCGGTCTCCCACAATTACCAAATCGTCGCTTTCCATGTGGCTCTGCAAAACATCAGATGAACCGGCACCAACCAACACCTTACCCCTTGTAAAGAGCCCCAGTTCATTGCCTACAATCACCTGACCGTTTAAGGTCTCCGCAATGTTTTTATATCTGGTTTTGGCAGAGGCCAGCGGACTTTCATCGGATGGTAACATAAAATATTTGGCAATGTCGCTAATGGTAATAATACCTTCTAAGTGATATTCACTGTCAGTAATCGGAAGTGTAACTGCATTGTTGTCATTCATAAGATGCCACGCTTCTTTGATTGTCATATCTGCATGAGCATATGGCGTCTTGTGAATTTCCAAATCTCGCACTTGTACTCCTACGTCAAGCACGAATTTGGGCGGCTCAATGCCAAAACGGTTTAATACAAATTCCGTTTCTTTGTTTATTTGGCCGGCACGCTTTGGCACAAAATTAATGCCATGTGTAGTTCTTGTTTTTAAGTCTGCATATGCAATAGCAGAACATATAGAATCCGTGTCAGGATTCTTGTGACCGATTATATATACTTTCTTTTCTTTATTCATACCTTGCTTACCCCTCTTTTTATAGGTTACGCGCTTATACAAATAGCATATCACAACTCTTCTCAAAAAAAAAGTGGGCTAATACAAAATAGCACGGCTCATTAGATAAGCCGTGCCGGATTTTATGTATGTTATTTTATTTGACCGAATCTTAATTCTATCTGTTTCTTAATTGCTTCTACGCAACCCCTATATCCAATCTTACCGCTATCCAGGCAAAGGTCATAATTTCTGGCATCTGCCCAATCCTTGCCTGTATAATATTTGTAATACATACCTCGGCGTTTATCCACATCATTCATGTGCTTCACAAGGTCCTTCTTCTTCATACGACGTATTTCGCCGATACGTGCAGCACGTTTATCTTCATCTGCGTGAATAAACACGCTAATCACATTCGGACAATCCTTCAAAACAAAATCAGCGCAACGACCGATTATTACACAGGAATCCTCTTCCGCCAGTTCTCGAATGATTTTGGCCTGATAATTAAAAAGCTTGTCGTTGGAAACAAGGTCTTCCTTGTCAGGCGGAATCATCTCGCCGTTATATACTTTTTTGGCAACTCTAAAAAGCGCAGATGTTTTGACTTTTTCATCCGCATTTGCAAAAAACTTCTCGTTGATGCCACTGTCGTCACTTGCCAACTGTAATAACTGTCTGTCATAGTAAGGAATGCCAAGGTCATCAGAAAGCATCTTGCCAATTAATCTACCGCCACTACCATACTGTCTTGCAATTGTAATTACTATATTCTGCATACCCTTACCCGCCTTTCGAATTTGTAAAAACATTATAGCATTCGCACCATAAATTGTCTACACAATTTTCGACAATATTTCGTTTTCGATAATACGTGCTGCTGTCTCCACACATCCAAGACATGGTCTGCTTTCATAATATGCCATAGTGCGTACACTTGGTGCGGGTGGCTCTTCTTCTCCTTTTTGCAAACCCAAAATCTCTCTGCATATGATACTTTTTTGCTCTGCCATAAATAGTTCTGCCAGCTCACGCTCTCTTGTATAAATTCTGGTTTTGCCTTCTTGGTCCTTAGGATTAGCATTCCCCTCAAAAAAGCCAAGCAGCATGGTCATTGCTGAAACGGTACCGCACACTTCTCGCATGCGTCCGAATCCGGCACCAAAAGGTGAACTGAACTTGGCAGCTTCTTCCGCAGTCATCCCTATCAAATCTGCATATGCCATAAAAACAGCCTGTGCACAATTATATCCATTCAAAAAATTTTCTCTTGCTTTTTGTACTCTTTCTGACATATTATATCCTCTGTGATGTAAGAAAAACCTATGCAAAGATGATCTTCGCATAGGCAATCTGTTTCTGTTATAATCTGCAGGCGCTAAAATTAGTTACGACCACAACATTTCTTGTACTTTTTACCGCTGCCGCATGGACATGGATCGTTTGGATATACTTTTGCTTCCTTAACGATCGTTGTAGAAGTCTTCTGCTCTTTGTAGAGCGCTTTCAACTGGTCCTCTGTAAAGATTTCCTTCCAAGCATCTAAATTGTATAGCCACTCTGCATCTGCTGCAACCATGTTCTTGTATAAAAGCTCTTTGTCAAAGCCCAACTGAACTTCGGTATCTTCTTCCATAGTATCAATAGGATTTGCCTCTTTCAAAGAGTCATTAATACCATCCAAGAAACCGGTCATAGTCATAATATCAACATTAAACTTCTCTGCAAGCTCTTTTACAGTGCCCTTCACAACATCATCCGGGTTCTTTAAAAGTTCTTCATAAATTGCAGTTTCTCTGCTGAAATAAAGCGCCCAAAACTTCTGAATGGTTGCGCTGTCCATTTTCTCATCATAAGCCAGCTTGTGCCATTTTTCTAATAATGCCATAACAATCTCCTTTGCATTAAAAAATCTAATTCATTATATAATATTTTGCAAATAAATACAAGCTAGAAACTGCGGATTTTGTCGCTTCCATCATCTTCTGTCTTCTCTACATTTAAGATTTTCAAAAAATAACTGCCGCCGTTCGGTAACGGAACCTCTGCTCTGTCCCCTGCTTTATGCCCCAGCAATGCTTTTCCGATTGGAGATTCAATGCTTATTTTGTTTTGAAGGGAATTACAACGGATAGGTGTCACAATGCGGTAAACCTCCGTGCTGCCGTCATCCTCAAACTGCACGGTTACGGTATTCTCTAAGCCGATTTCATCCTCTGCCGAATCGTCCTCTAAAATATTGGCATATCTCAAGACCTTTTCCAAATAGCGAATGCGGCTTTCGTTTTTGTTTTTTTCTCTTTTTGCAGCATAGTACTCGAAATTCTCGCTCAAATCCCCTTGGGCTCTGGCTTCTTTCACAGCTTCCAAGCAGGCCGGCCGTACTACCAGTTTGCGATGTTCTATTTCTGACTCAATGCGTTCCACATCTTTTCTGGTTAATTGTTCTGCCACACTCAAATCTCCTTTTTTACAATATATCTGCGAAACCCACCATATTTCAAAGCTTCGGCTACCACTTCATAACCATGTGCCAGCACATTTTTGAGGCTGTACTTATTATCCGGATGAACAGTCGCCATCAAAATGTGGTGTCCGGTTTCATTTGCGATTACTCTCTCAGCTTCCTTTATCAACTGATACTGAAGCCCGTGACCTCTAAATTCCGGCAAAATCACTACAGAATCCATATGAGCCACTTGCAACAACTCCGCCTCGCTAAGACTGATGTGGTGTCCCAAATTCTTCTCAATATTTCCCGGAAATGCCACCATGAAAAATCCGACAATCTCTTCTTTATCCGCTGATGCTACAACTGCTTTTATGATAAATCCGGCGTCTTCTTTTTGAAGTGGTGTATGTCCTATGTGACCGGCAATATATTCCAAATCATCTTTCATAAACCACTCCGGATTTTCCATACCGGATGCCACAACATCCATAATATGTGATAAAACCGGTGCATCCTCCGGCACCGCCCTAACAAGTCTAAATTCCATGTGTCCTCCGTAATTTTCTTTACATTAATGGCGCCATAACACGCAGCATTCCATCCAAAACAGCACCCAAACCTTTTGTATGCACATTTTCTTTATAAACTATATGTGACTTCTCGATGGTTTCTATCATGTCTTTTTTCAAATCCGCTAAAGCCGGAACCTTGTACATCCAAACTGCATTTTCAAAATGCAAAAATAAACTTCTATAGTCCAAATTAATCGTGCCAACCACACCTACCGTATCATCACACAAGAAAGACTTGGCATGCAAAAAGCCCGGCACATACTCATATATTTTAACACCGGCTGCTAAAAGCGGCAAGTAATTGGCTCGAGTCAGACGATAAACCATCTTTTTGTCCGGAATTCCCGGCGTGACGATACGCACATCTACACCTCTTTTGGCTGCCATTACAAGGGCACGCTTCATCTCATCATCCAAAATCAAGTATGGTGTCATAATATACACATACTTTTTGGCTTGACTTAAAATCTCAATATAAACATCTTCGCCAACGTTTTCATTGTCTAAAGGATCATCCCCGTATGGTTGTACAAAGCCCTCGCAATTCTCTGGAATGTCATACGGATATACATCTGCTTTGTACTTTTCCGGGTTGAGCTTGGCATCACTACATGCATTCCACATTTCCATAAACATGGCGGTCAGGTTCCATACACCTTCGCCTACCAGTTTCACGCCGTTGTCTTTCCAATGACCATACTTTTCTTTGACGTTAATATATTCATCTGCCAAGTTTATACCTCCGGTAAACCCGGTGTGACCGTCTATCACCAAAATCTTGCGATGATCTCGATTGTTCATAACCATGGCCAAAAATGGCACCACCGGATTAAACGGAATACACTTAATACAAGCATCCATTTCCTCCAGCTTGCGAGAATATCCGAACGGTAAAAGTGCAACAGAACCCATGTCATCATAGAGCATACGGACTTCCACACCCTCTCTAGCCTTCTCCAGCAAGACTTCTAATATTTTGCCCCACATTTCCCCTTCTTCTACGATAAAATATTCTAAGAAAATAAAATGCTTTGCTTTGCGCAATTCCTCTAACATGGCAGCAAACATCTCTTCTCCTAAAGGGTAATACGTCACGTGGGTATTGCGATGTACCGGATACCCTGATGCCCGCTTAATATATCTGGTAGTTGCAATGGCACGCTGACTTATCTTGGCTAACTCCTCGCAAGTCTCCTCATCATCCTCTAAGTGCTCATCCATAGCCAGATAAGACAAACTGAGCTTGGCTCTAAGCTTCTTACTAGGTTTCTTATCTCCCCAAAGCATATACAAAAATGCTCCCAGTGGCGGAATCATCAAAATAACCAAAATCCAGCCCATACGATAGGATGCATTTTCATCCTTGGTAATCAGGTAAAAAACATATAAAATACTCAAAATATGAAAAACTGTTAAAATGGTTCCGGAATACTGAATGGTCTTCCAAAAAAGACTTATCAACAACCACAGCTCGAACAAAATCATAATGCCGGTAACCAAAATACGATTTGTAATTACTTTTTTATAATTAATATCTTTTAGCAATTGCATAGTCTTCCTCCGTCTTTTTTATCACGTTCCCAATAGTACTTCTATTATATCTCATAAGAATGGAAAATCAATCCTTTGTAATTCTTAAAAAATGATAAAAAATTTTCAAAAAATTCTAACCTTATCTTCCAAATCCGTTATCAATATGATTAACGGTCTATTTAACACAAACTATACGGAAGAC
>JAZOSF010000041.1:0-13176 GCA_045657025.1 Lachnospiraceae bacterium
ATTCCTTCCCCATTCACATTCATACCATAAAGACCAGAAACAATTGTTGGAATGGCCATTACAATGGTAATGGATGCCAAGAATTTCATCACATTGTTCAAACGATTGTTAATCACTGTGGAAAGAAGCTCGCGAGTACCATTAATGATATCACGATAAATCTGGGTCATTTCAATGGCCTGCTTGTTTTCGACAATAACATCCTCTAACAATTCTTTGTCTTCCGGATATTGCTTAATGCGGCTGTATCTGGTAAGACGCTCCAAAATCAAGCCATTGCTGCGAAGAGAGGTCGCAAAGTAAACAAGATTGGATTCCAACTCGTGAAGTTCTATTAATTCGGTATCTTCTTCAATTTCACTGATATGGCTTTCAATCTGGGTACGCTTCTTATCAATCTTACGTAAATCCGCCTGATACTCTACTGCATTTCGATACAAAATCTGATACAAAAAGCGCATACGCTTCTTAGTACTAAATTCCTTAATGCGCTTCTGCACAAAAGCTTTTAAAATAGGTGTGTCTCTGCCACAAATTGTAATAATTACATCTTCACAAAGAATAATACCCAGCGGAATGGTTGTATACTCGTTGTGCTCACCACGACGTTCCGTAACAGGAATGTCCACTAAAATCAACGTATAGTTATCTTCGATTTCAATACGCGCACTTTCATCATTATCCAACGCTGCCTTAATGTGATCTAAATCAATCTCATACTTTTCTGCAATAAAACTTGCCTCTTCGTTGGAGGGCGAAGTCATTTTAATCCAAACGTCAGCTTCATAATTTTCAATTTCTCTAATTATACCATTGTCGGTCTTGTATATAGATATCATAACCGCCCCTCCTTCGTATTTTATCTCACTTTTTAGTATAAACTTAATATATAAAAAGTACAAGTTTTTTATTTATAAGTTTATACAGCAAAATCGATTCATTTTCATCTTTTCAAATCCATTCATTCGTGTATAATATTATGTATAAAAGTTCTAAACAACACAAGGAGTATGACGTATGGAAAGTAGCATGTTTTTTTTATTAGCAGGCGGATTAGTTGTTATTATTGTTGCGGTTGTTGTTGCAGTTGTTTCTTCTGTTGTATCTGCGGTTGCTGCAGATACAGATGATGATACGGAATAGGTTTTTATTTTTAACACATATAAAAGCGGCGCACTGAAAAATGCACCGCTTTTTGCCTTTTGTGTACATACTCCTACTGAAGTAATTTCATCATAATTTCATTGCTTCTGTTTACAAACTTTGCCATATCATCTGCTTCTAACGGGCTATGCTGTAACTTTGCCAAATCATATAACTGTTCGCAAATCATCTTGGTATCGTCGCCATCTTCATGAGTGAGTACATAATCAACCAGTGGATGACCTGCATTCAATACCAAAGTCTCTCCTTCTTTGTCAAAAGCACCCATATCCATACCATTTGCAGCATACATGCGCATCATATCCTGCATACGGCGAGTCTCCTCGGACAAGGTAATTACAGACGCAATCTTGGAATTGCGAAGTTTCTCTACCTTTACGGTAATATTGTCCTTCTTGATGGCTTTCTTCATAATCTTGCCGATTAGGTCGGTCTTGCTTGCCAAATCTTCTGCTGTTTTTTTGCTGGTCTTTGCCTTTAAGCTATCTGTCAAATCTGCGTCGATACGCATAAATTTCACACCCTCATTTTTCATCTCAAGCTGAGAAATAAAAGGCTGGTCAATATTATGATTTAAGATAACCGCATCCATTTTGGCAGCCTTAAACATCTTGATATACTGAGACTGCTGACGCTCATCAGTTACATAATAGATGGTCTTTTCTTTTGTGTCAGCTTCTTCTATGTCGTCTACTTCCTCTACCACCTCTTCTTCAATATCAATCGGTTTTACTTCCAAACATTCCGGAAGTGTCATGTATACGCCATCCAGATTCTTAAACAAAATATAGTCTGTCATCTTATCACAGAACTTGTCATCCTTTAAACAGCCAAACTTAATAAACGGACTGATATCATCCCAATATTTTTCGTAATTTTCCTTGTCAGTCTTGCACATACCGGAAAGCTTATCAGCCACCTTCTTCGTAATATAATCGCTGATTTTCTTAACGAAACCATCATTTTGAAGAGCAGAACGAGAAACATTTAACGGCAGATCCGGGCAGTCAATTACACCCTTTAAGAGCATCAAAAATTCCGGAATAACTTCTTTGATATTGTCTGCAATAAACACCTGGTTGTTGTACAACTTAATAGTACCCTCTAAAGAATCATACTCGGTATTAATCTTAGGAAAATATAAAATACCCTTTAAGTTAAAAGGATAATCCATATTCAAATGAATCCAGAATAAGGGCTCCTTGTAATCATGGAATACGCTTCTATAGAACGCAAGATAATCATCTTTGCTACACTCACTTGGACTCTTAGTCCAAAGCGGCTGTGTCTCATTTAAAAGTTCCGGTTCTTTCTTTTCATCCGTTTCATTTGCCTTGGACAAATAAATCTCGGTCGGCATAAAAGAGCAATACTTCTTAATCACTTCTCTTGCCTTATACTCATTGCAGAAGCTTAAGCAGTCCTCATTCAAATATAAAGTAATGATTGTACCAACTTCTGTCTTGTCACCCTCAGTCATTTCAAACTCGGTGCCGCCGTCACATACCCAATGAACTGCCTTGGCACCTTCTTTATAAGACAAGGTGTCAATATGCACCTCATCTGCTACCATAAATGCAGAATAAAAGCCCAAGCCGAAATGACCGATAATCTGGTCCTCACCCGTCTTATCTTTGTACTTTTCAATAAAGTCTGTTGCCCCGGAAAAGGCAATCTGGTTGATGTACTCTTCTACCTCTTGTGCAGTCATTCCAAGACCATTGTCCTTAATAACCAAAGTTTTTGCCACAGGGTCAACAATAACGTCAATGCGCCCCTTGTAACCATCCGGCAATGCATACTCTCCCATCATATCTAATTTTTTTAATTTTGTGATGGCATCGCAACCGTTACTGATTAACTCGCGATAAAAAATATCATGGTCACTGTAAAGCCATTTCTTAATAATAGGAAAAATATTTTCACTATTGATAGATAAACTACCTTTCATATATATCGCCTCCAAATTTATTCTTATAAATTATTTTTCTTCTGTCTCAAACATACTGCCAAGCTTGGAATCGTAAATACTGAAAAGTTCTGCGGTATCAACTACTGTATTGTCCGGCAATTCCATTGCGTTAATCAATTCGAGATTTTCTCTTTTTTCTAATTGTTCAACAAACTGATTATAGGTGTCTCCGAAAACTTCCTGCTTACGACTAATCAGAAGCTTAACTTTATTCAACTCTGTTCCTTCTCTGTCTAAAGTAGAAATGCACTTGATAATATGGTATCCGTGGCTACTCTCTGTTACCGGTGCAATTTCACCTGTAGACAATGCAAAGGCAGCCCTCTCAAAACTCTCATCCAAATCACCAACGCCAAAAGAATAAGTGCCTTTGGAATCCTCACTATATTTGGAAATCAAAGTATCAAAACTTTCTCCCTCTATAGCCTGTCGATAAATTTGGGTCGCTTTTTCGTAAATCTTGTTTTTTTCTTCCGCACTCATGGCCTGATGATTTCCGTGTTCATCAACCGTATATGTCTTTAAAAGAATGTGCTGTACGGTAATAATTCTGGCTTCATCATCACTGATTTCCGGATTTACATCTCGAATTAAATAAGCATATAATTTGTCAGCTAAAAGTTTCTCCCCATATATCTGCTCAACAACCTTTATACCGTTAATACCGAGTGCTTCCTTTTCTTCTTCGGAAAGTGTCGCCATATATTCTGCTGCCGCATTGTTCGCCTGCACTTCTTCTTCCTCGGTCAATGTTACTTTATACTCGTTTGCCAAAAGCTTCATGGCTTTTACCTGAGACAGCCGAGCCAATGCTACTTCTTTACAGTTATCTAGCATCGTTGTGTCTTCGTCTGCTGACATGCTCCAAAGTGCTTCCCCATATACCTGCTCGTATTGGTTAGCAATGTTGGTCAAATATAACATTAATTCTGTGATGGTTGCCCTTTCGCTTCCTACTCGAAATGCTTCGTTGTTTCTAAAGCCGGTGGTTAACACCAACTTGCTGTCACCACAGCCTGTCATCATTACGCTGCACACAACAAGCATTACAGCTAATATTAGTCGCGCTTTTTTTATCATTCTAATATAACCTTTTCTAAATTTGTGTTACTACATTCAGGGTTGACCCCATATTAGTTTTGCAGATTTCAATTCGGTTGTCAATACGTTGTTTTAAGGACTCTACATGGGAAATAATACCCACCAACTTATCTCCTTCCGTAAGCTGATACAAGGTGTCACAAGCCGCCTGCAGGGTTTCTTCATCCAAAGAACCAAATCCTTCATCCACAAACAATGTTTCCACTTGAATGCCGCCCTGATATGCCTGAATCACATCACTCATACCCAACGCCAAAGCCAGACTTGCATTAAAACGCTCGCCACCGGATAAGGTGCTGACCGGACGGGTTTTGCCGGTGTAATAGTCTACAATCATAATATCCAAATGGTCTTTGGTACGTGCATCGGATACTTCCGTTTTGCGAATCATTTCGTATCGGTCCATAGTCATATGGCGAAAACGCACATTTGCCGCAGCTAAAATGTCTTCAAAATAACTGCTGAGAACGTACTGCTCAAAAACCAATCTCTTAGCATTATTACCGGTTGCCATATTTTCCAAATCTTTAATAATACCGTATTCTTTTTTAAACGCATCTGCATGTATGCGGTTTTCCTTCAAAGAAGAGATTCCTTCTTTCATGCGGTTTTCTTTTAAAAGTACCTGTTGTTCTTTACTTCTTATTTCATCACGGATTCGCTGAGCTTCTCTATATTCAATTTCCATCTCTGCCGTGTTTGGAAGTTCCGCGCCGGAAAGTTCTGCTGTTAAATGTTCTATGATTGCCTTTGTGCTAAGTACCATTTCTTCCCATTTTTTAATCTGATCTTGATACTTCTGTTCTGTGGCCTTTGGAAGCCTTGCACTCAAAAAAGCTTTTTCATCTTGAAAACTACTCTTTTCTAATTGTTCCTGCCAAACTTTACTCTGTTTTGCTAAATAATCTTTTGTCTCTGTTTCTTCTTCTGTAGTCTTTCGACTAGCCTCTAATACAGCCTGCACCTGGCCATAGGCAGTAATTTCATTTGCCTTTTCTTTATCGTAAATTATCTTTAATCGCTCAACTTCCTTCAAATCCGGAATGCTTCCATCGGACTGAAATGGCATCGGGTGCTCCAAAGAACCACACACCGGGCATGGCTGTCCTTCTGTCAGCATATCTGCAACAATTCCAATACTTGCTCTCTTATAAGCCTGTTCTGCATGCTGCCATGCTTCATGGGCAGACTTTGTGACTTGTTCTGTCTGCACATATTGGTTTCGAGCCGTTTCTACTTTTTTTGCAACCAAAGCAGTCTGCTCCAAAGCTTTCTTTACTTTCTTTTCTGCTTCTATATAATTTTCATAGGCATTGGCAATTTCCTGGGCTTCTGCAGATTTAAGCAAACTAGATTTAGCCTCTTCATACTGTCCCTTGGTGTTTTGCAGTTTCTTGTAGCGCTCCTTAGCATCTTGCAATTGTTTATGCTTTTTTTGTTGCTCCTCGGCCTGATTGTATGCGGTTTGCTTTGTTACTAAATCTTCCTCTTTTTCGGCTAATTGTTTTTTTAAAACAACCTTTTCTTCTTTATAAGCCAAAAGCTTTTCGGTCATTTTTTCCTGAATAACATCTAAATTCATATAAGGTTCAGCCGCTAAAGCTTCTAGTTCGGGCTCTCCTTTTGTATGAATTTTGATATCTTCCTCAATTCGGTTTGTGTACTCACTCACCTTACGATAGCTTGCAGCTGATTTTGCCTTCAAGCTTTGGGTAAACAAATCAAATTTGCCCGTGCCGAAAATGCCACGAAAAATCTTTGTTTTTTCCTGGCTTGGTGCGGTAAGCATTTTATCAAATTCTCCCTGAGCTATCATGGAAATTTGCTTGAACTGGCTGTAATCCAACGCCATTAATTCTTGCAACTTGCGATTAACTGCAGTTACACCAGCAATCACGCTTCCATCAGGCATGATAAGTTTAGCGTCCTCATTTTCCTTCGTGTACGCCAATGTACCTTCGGAATTTTTACGCTTCTTTAGGCGCAAATACTCCGGATTACGCTCTACTTCATATAACTGTCCGTTATGAAAAAATGCGAATTTCACATAAGTTTTCGTATCCGGATGTGCGAAATCGGAACGAAGGGTGCTTTTTTCACGCTCCTTACCGGAAGTGTTACCATATATTGCAAAACATATCCCATCAAAAATAGTTGTCTTGCCAGAACCGGTAGGTCCCGTAATCAGAAAAAGAGCCCCTTTATCAAAGGCTTCAAAATCCACAGATACCAAATCTTTGTATGGTCCCCATGCTGACATCTCTAAATATTTAGGTCTCATAGGCTTCTTTCCTCTATTTCTTCTGCAATTTCTCTGACTATATTGGTTCTTTCCTGATCCATAGGTTCTCCTGCCAGATTTTCATAAAAGTCAGAAAATAATTCTATCATCGTTTTTGACTTACTCTCTGTACCATGAAATAGCGGCATATTACCCTCTGCCAAACGCTTTTCCAGCACAATCTGCATAGTGTTTGGATATACGCTTCTAAGAGTTCCGATAGGGTCGATTAATTCTTCTTTATCTGTCAAAACAGCCCGAATATAATCCTCACGACCAATCTTTTCTTCGTTGCCTTGATTAACCAACTCCGCCAAACTGCCTTTTAATACACGCATTTGTCGTCTTGGATGAAGGGCTTTCTGGCATATTTCTGTTTTTCCATCTGCTTTGATATCTACAATATTTACGCACTTGTTTGTGCCGCATTCTGAAAAAGAATAACAAAGCGGTGAACCCGCATAATACGTCTGTCCATGCTTCATTGCTTGAGGTTTGTGAATATGACCAAGTGCCACATAGTCATAATCTTTAAGCAGATTTACATCCACTTGCTCCAAGCCACCTACAAAGCCACGTACTTCGGAATCGGAAAGTTCCGGCTCCTTGCCGCCTGCACATACAAAAAAGTGCGTCATCAGCACATGTCTGTCAGCCATATGCCACTCTTCCTTTAGTAATTCGAGTTGTTTTGCTACCGCATCTTCACAAGTCGCAGTATCCACTACTGCCGGCTTAACAAAAGGAAGCATATGTACTGCTATCTTGCCATACTCATCCTGCAATATAACTTCTTTTACGTCCTTGCCTCCGGCTATGTAAAGTCCGTTTTTCTCAAAAAGATCGGCGCCAAAGCTTAAACGCTCTGCGCTATCGTGATTACCGGATATCACAAATACCGGTGCAACTTTCAAGGCTTCCATGAAAAACCATTCTAACAACTGCACTGCTTCTGTACTCGGCACGGATCTGTCATAAATATCTCCCGCAAGTAAAATTGCATCCACCTTCTCACCTGAGGCTATCTGCAAAATTTCCTGCAAAATATATTGTTGTTCCCCCAACATATTAAATTCATAAATGCTTTTTCCAATATGCAAATCTGCAGTGTGTAAAAATTTCATATTCTATCCCACTCAACTTATATTTATATATTTTGTGATATTAGCTTTATTTTATCACGCATCGATGATAAAATAAAGGCAAAATAAAAGAAACCAAAGGAGATATTATGAAAACTAAAGCGAAAGAACGCGGTATGTTTGTATTAGGTATCGCTATCTGCTTTGCGGTAGCTATTCTGTCCGTATTTGCAGAAAAGCTGATTCCCGGTGAACTACTGGGGGCGTCTATCATCGCTCTATTTATGGGCACTATTATCAATAGCTTTTTCCATCCGGCATGGATGAAACCGGCTTTGAAATTTACATCCAAAAAAGTCTTAAAGGCTGCCATTATCCTTTTAGGAGCATCACTTAGTGTCAACACAATTCTTTCTGTAGGTAAGATGACCTTTTTTGTTATGATCTTTACCTTTGCTATGTGTTTTGGCGGTGGCTATTTCGTCCGCAAGATTTTTGGATTGAATTGGAAACTAAGTAACCTGATTTCTGCGGGAACCGGAATCTGTGGTGGCTCTGCCATAGCAGCAATCGCTCCGGTAATTGATGCAGATGACAAAGACATTGCCTTTGCTATGTCCTCTACCTTCCTTTTTGATATGGTAATGATCGCGCTGTACCCTCTTATGGGCAAGGCTCTGGGAATGTCCGATATTGCCTATGGCATCTGGGCAGGAACCTCTGTAAATGATACAGCCAGTGTAGTTGCTTCCGGATACGCTTTTTCCGAGGTGGCAGGTGACTTCGCTACAATGGTTAAGCTCACACGAACTATTGCGATTATTCCTACCGTATTGGTATTTGCGTATATCGGTACCCGTATCAAACAGAAAGAAATGAAAGCGGCAAACAATGGCCAAAAAGTCAATCTGATGAAGATTATTCCATGGTTCATTGGTGGTTTCCTATTACTGGCCATTTTGAACAGTGTAGGATTCATCCCTGTAGCCGTATCCGGCATCATGAAAAAAACCAGCAAGTTTTTAATGGTTAGCGCCTTGGCTGCTATTGGTTTAGGAACTAGCATAACCGATTTCAAAAAAGCCGGTCTTTCACCTATGTTCTACGGAATCACCATTGATACTCTGGTAACCTTAACAGCACTTATTGTTATTTGGTGCATGGGATTGATGTAAAATTTGCAAACTCCTATATATCAAAAATTAAGCCCGCAGTTTTCCCTGCGGGCTTATTACATTCCATCGAAAGATTTGTATCAATCCATTCAATATGTAGTTTTATTTAATAACGTGAATCCAGCCTTCCGGAGCTTCGATACGACCCATCTGAATACCGGTCAGTGTATCATAAAGCTTCTTGGTAATAGGACCCATTTCTGTCATACCGCTTGGTAAGCAGATTTCACGACCATGGTCTACAATCTTGCCAACAGGAGAAATAACTGCTGCTGTACCGCAAAGACCACATTCAGCCATGTCATCTAATTCGCTCAAGTAAACTTCACGCTCTTCTACTTCTAAGCCTAAGTATTCCTTTGCAACATACAATAAGGAACGTCTGGTAATAGAAGGTAAAATAGAACTGGACTTAGGTGTAACTACTTTACCATCCTTTGTAACAAACAAGAAGTTTGCACCGCCGGTCTCTTCTACCTTTGTACGTGTAGCTGCATCTAAGTACACATTTTCATCAAAACCATTTTCATGAGCCTTGGTAATAGCATACATACTCATTGCATAGTTAAGACCAGCCTTGATATGACCTGTGCCGTTAGGAGCTGCTCTGTCAAAATCACTTACGCAAATAGTCAACGGTTTCACGCCACCCTTGAAGTAAGGGCCTACAGGTGTACAGAAAATACGGAACTGGTACTCTGTTGCAGGTTTAACACCGATAACAGGATTTGTACCAAACATATATGGACGAAGATATAATGTGGCACCGGAACCATATGGAGGTACGAATGCTTCATTTGCTTCTACTACCTTCTTCACTGCATCGATAAATCTATCCTTTGGGAATACCGGCATAATGAGACGCTCAGCACTATCAGCCATACGGTCTGCATTTAAGTCGGGACGGAAACAAACAATGTGACCATCTTCTGTAGTATATGCCTTTAAACCTTCAAATACAGTCTGTGCGTACTGTAAAACACCTGCACACTCACTGATTGTTACCTGTGCATCGTCTGTAAGCACACCATCATCCCATGCGCCATCCTTAAAATTGGAAACATAACGCATATCTGTTTGTACATAGCCAAAACCAAGATTTGACCAATCAATATTCTTCTTTTCCATTTGTATTATCCTTCTTTCTTAGTTAAGTTAATTCAAAGAATACAACTATTATCGTACTTTTTTAAAGAAAAGTCAACTAGTCCATTTCATGTATTTATCTACTTTTTGATGCGCTCATACTTTCTGAAATAATATGTGATATCAAAATATGTTTGCTCATCACTTTCAGCTACCAAAGCCCATTCCGGATCCTTTTCCAGATTTGGGAAATAGCTGTCAGCCTCATATGCCTGCTCAATGTATGTTACATGTGCCACGTCACAATATGGAAGCATTTGCTGATAGATACTGTCACCACCGATAATGTATACATCTTCTGTGTTGTAATTTTTTAACTCTTCCAATAATTCCTCCACGGAATGTACTACAATGGCATCCTTCACTGTGTATTCAGGATTTCTGGTCATAATAATATTAGTACGCTTTGGAAGAGGTTGCTTCTGCGGAAAGGTATCCATGGTCTTACGTCCAAGAACTACTACTTTTCCAATAGTTTCATTGCGAAACATCTTCTGGTCATTTGGAATACGAACTAAAAGCTCGCCTTTATTGCCAATGGCCCAATTTTCATCTACTGCAACAATCATATTCATAATGGTATTTCCCTTTCTTTAGATAGCAATCGGAATATCTTTGATTTGCGGATGGGTTTCGTAACCCTCCAAATGTACATCATCTCTGGTAAACTGATAGAAGTCTTTGATTTCAGGATTCAACCAGAATTTCGGTGCCGGAAGTGGCTTTCGCTGAATCAATTCCTTGATAACCGGAATATGTCTGTCATAAATGTGTGCATCTGCAATCACATGTACCAATTCGCCCACTTCCATATCACAAACTTGAGCAAGCATATGAACTAAAACTGCATACTGTACAACGTTCCAATTGTTTGCAGCCAAAATATCCTGTGAACGCTGATTCAAAATTGCATTTAAAGTCAGTTTGTCATGTCCAGGCTTCTGAGTTACGTTGAAGGTCATGGAATATGCGCAAGGATATAAATTCATTTCATGCAAATCCTGGTGCACATATATGTTGGTCATAATACGACGGCTGAAAGGATTGTTCTTCAAATCAAAAATCACGCGATCAATCTGATCAAACATACCTTCCTTGTACTGATGCTTAACTCCCATCTGGTAGCCATAAGCCTTACCAATAGAACCTGTTTCATCTGCCCACTCGTCCCAGATTCTAGTCTTTAATTCATTTACATTATTGGATTTTTTCTGCCAAATCCAAAGCATTTCTTCTGTACAGGATTTTAAAGCAGTCTTACGAAGGGTTAAAATAGGAAACTCCTTACTTAAATCATAACGGTTCACTACACCAAACTGTTTGATCGTATAGGCAGGTGTGCCGTCCGGCCACTTTGGACGCACCTTTTCGCCTTCCGTACTGGTGCCATTATCCAAAATATTCTGACACATATCAATGAAAATCTGATCTGCTAAACTCATAGTTTCCTCCTTAAATATTCCTAAAAAATAATAACTTTAATATATAAAATATCAACAAATGCAATGGATAAAACGCATAAAAGAAATATTTGTTTTGTTTTCCGCGCTCGCCATTATATAAGTATACTGCACCAACAAAAGGCAAACAATATATTTCCACCACATTGTGTAAGCTAAGTGTACCCCAGGCTACCAAAGAACCTATCACCGGCTTGTTGCGCAGTGCATACAGCACATAAATAGTTGCCACACCTACAGCACCATAATCTGTATGAAGGATTTCTGCAACAAAAGCAATTGCAAAAACACTTGCTATGGAAAGCGAGCGATAAAGCACTGCATTAGAAAACTCTTTGATAGATTTAGTCAAAAAATATTCTGAAATCCAAATTGCGCCAAATCCTGCTGCCAAGGTGAAAAATACGTTTTGATATCCCCAGTAACACACCTTATCGTGAAGTGCCAAATCAAAGGGGATTTCTGATACCAAAGAAAAAATCACTAAATTCTGAAAATATTTTGCTCTGCTACGCGTATGAAAGAATCCTTCTACCAACAAAAAGCAAAATGCCGGAAAGGCGAACCTGCCGATATAGCGCAATATCATATATATCCGATATACATTCTGTAGCAATTCATAATTGGCCGTAGTAACCGTAGCATTTGACAATATAGGTTCTAAGAATACTGCAGCACCATGGTCAATTGCCATAGCAATTATGGCAATCCACTTAAACTGCGCCCCTGTAAGACAGGATCTTTTCTTTTCTGTTTTCATTGTTTTACTCCTGCCTACTTATTCATGCATTGGCCTTGGCCATTTCATACAGTTTATAATAAATACCCTCTTTTGTTAAAAGCTCGCTATGTTTTCCTTCTTCTTCAATGCCATTTTCCGTAAGAACTAAAATACGGTCTGCATTTTGAATTGTGCTGAGTCTGTGTGCAATCGTAAGTGTGGTACGTCCCTCAGATAATCCGGCCAAAGATTGTGCCACTGCATATTCACTTTCGTTGTCAAGGGCACTGGTAGCCTCATCCAAAATAATAATTGGCGGGTTCTTTAAAAATACTCGTGCAATACTGATGCGCTGCTTTTGTCCACCGGAAAGCTTTACACCACGCTCTCCCACATAGGTGTCATAACCATCCTTTAGCTGCATAATAAATTCATGTGCGCCGGCTTTTTTTGCCGCTTCTATTACTTCCTCGCGGGTAGCATCCAGTCGTCCGTATACGATATTTTCATAAATCGTACCACTAAATAAATATACGTCCTGTTGTACCATGCCGATTGCGCCACGAAGACTCTTTAAAGTATACTCCCGTACATCTTTTCCATCTACGGTAAGTTTACCGCTGTCAATTTCATAAAATCTAGGGACCAGATTGCAAAGAGTGGTCTTACCGCCGCCGCTTGGTCCCACAATTGCCACCTTTTCTCCGGCTTTAATGCAAAGATTCAAATCCTTAAACACGGTATTTTGATCATCCGGATAAGAGAAAAAAACATGTTCAAAACAAATTTCTCCAACCGGGTCTACAAGTTCTACCGCACCCGGCTCATCAAAAATCTCAATATCGGAATCTATAATCTCATAAAATCGCTCAATACCAGTCATGCCACGCTGGAACTGCTCCGCGAACTCTACGATGCGGCGAATGGTAGTGATCAGAGTATTTACATACATTACATAAGCCATCAAATCACCTGCCGTAATCATACCCTTGACCATAAATATACCGCCTGCCAAAAGCACTACCAGATACATAATGCCGTCAAAGGTACGTGTGGTGGAATGGAAACTCGCCA
>JAZOSF010000042.1:0-41665 GCA_045657025.1 Lachnospiraceae bacterium
TGATGATTTTGTGCTTTGTTCCTTTTGTGGTATTATTTACCGTTATTTTCCGTAAGTTTTCACGAAGGGTACACCGTAAGGTAAATGATGCCAGAACGGATATTAACACGTATTTATCCGAGAATCTATCCGGCATGAAAATTACCCAGATATTTAACCGCGAAGAACAGAAAATGGCAGATTTCTTGGATAGAAGCATTAAATTAGAAAAAGCAAAACAGCAACTAATTTATGTGTTCGGTATTTTCAGACCGATGGTATATATGCTCAATATTTCTACGGTACTTTGCTTGTTTTATTTTGGTGCCAAGGGATACATTAACCAGACAGAATGGTTTGGACAGGTGATTGACGGAAGTGTTGTGATTGCATTCTATATGTATATTTCCAAGTTTTACAATCCGATTCAAACTTTGGCAGAGCAATTTGATGTGATTCAAAAATCTTTTGCCTCCGCAGAGAAAATCTTTACCATTATGGATATGCGGCCGGAAATCGTAGATGAGCCGGATGCTATTGAGCTAAATGAAATTCGTGGTGAAATTGAGTTTAAGGATGTTTGGTTTGCATATAAGCCGGGTGAATGGGTATTACAAGGGGTATCCTTCCATGTAGAGCCGAAGCAGACCGTGGCTTTTGTGGGTTCCACAGGTTCCGGCAAAACAACCATTCTTGCCTTGATGTGCCGTAATTATGATATTCAAAAAGGTCAGATTTTAATAGACGGAATTGATATTAAGAAAATTAAAATTTCTTGCCTTAGAAAGCATTTCGGTCAAATGTTACAGGATGTTTTCTTGTTCTCCGGTGATGTCCGAAGCAATATTTTGCTCCGGTCAGAAGGAATTTCCGATGAAGAAGTGATGGAAGCGTGTCGATATGTAAATGCAGATTCCTTTATCAATAAGTTGGATGCCAGATTGGACGAGGTGGTGCGAGAAAGAGGTAATAACTTCTCTGCAGGTCAGAGACAGCTTTTAAGTTTTGCGAGAACCATTATTCACAAGCCATCTGTGATGATTTTGGATGAAGCTACGGCTAATATTGATACGGAAACAGAGCTTCTTATCCAGGATTCTTTAGAAAAAATGAAAAATATCGGTACAATGCTCATTGTTGCTCATAGACTTTCTACAATACAGCATGCAGACAACATTATTTTGTTGTCCCGTGGCAAAATAGTAGAACAGGGCAATCATCAGGAACTTTTGGCGTTAAAAGGCAAGTATTATAACTTGTATACGCTCCAGTTTAGTAAAATGCAACTGGAAGGAAATAGAGTATGAAACAATACAACGTAACAGGCATGAGTTGTGCCGCTTGCAGCAGTCGCGTGGAAAAAGCAGTAAAAAAGGTACCGGGAGTAGAGATATGCTCCGTGAATCTTCTTACAAATTCCATGGGAGTGGAAGGCGATGCGAAAGAGGCAGATATCATTCGTGCAGTAGAAGAAGCAGGATATGGTGCCAGTGCAAAAGGTGGACGAGAAAAGTCAGGCACTGACAACAAAGAGGATATTTTAGAAGACAAGGAAACGCCGTTATTAAAAAAGCGTTTGATAATCTCTTTGGGCTTTTTGATAGTCCTTATGTATTTCAGCATGGGACACATGATGTGGAATTGGCCTGTGCCGCAACTTTTTGCAGAAAATCATTTGGCAATGGGGTTTTTGCAGTTTCTCTTAACCGTAGCTGTTATGATTATTAATCAAAAGTTTTTTGTTAGTGGATTTAAGAGCTTGTTGCATGGGGCACCGAATATGGATACCTTGGTAGCACTTGGTTCCGGGGCTGCTTTTGTGTATAGTACGTATGCGCTGATTGACGGCCATATGCATGATTTGTATTTTGAATCCGCTGCAATGATTTTGACACTGATTACAGTTGGCAAGATGCTGGAAGCGCGTTCAAAAGGAAAAACCACAGATGCTTTAAAGAGTTTGCTAAAGCTTGCACCAAAGACTGCCAATGTTGTGCGAAGTGGTGTAGAAGTGCAGGTATCTATTGATGCTGTGTTAAAAGGCGACATTTTTGTGGTGCGTCCCGGCGAGCATATACCGGTAGACGGTAAGGTTCTTGAGGGTAACAGTGCAGTGAATGAATCGGCGCTTACCGGAGAAAGTATTCCGGTGGACAAAGAGCCGGGAGATATAGTTTCAGCAGCCACTTTAAATCAGTCCGGATTTCTTACATGTGAAGCAACGCGTGTAGGAGAGGATACTACATTATCACAAATCATTCAAATGGTAAGTGATGCGGCAGCAACGAAAGCACCTATTGCAAAGGTTGCAGATAAAGTTTCCGGTGTATTTGTTCCGGTTGTTATTGTGTTGGCAGTGATTACCATGGCTATTTGGCTTTTGGTAGGAGAAAGTGCAGGTTTTGCATTGGCAAGAGGCATTTCGGTGCTGGTTATAAGCTGTCCGTGTGCTCTTGGTCTTGCAACACCGGTTGCTATTATGGTAGGTAATGGCGTGGGAGCGAGACACGGCATTATGTTTAAAACCGCAGTTTCGCTGGAAGAGACAGGCAAGACAGAGGTTGTGGTATTAGATAAGACCGGTACTATTACCCTGGGTGAGCCAAAGGTGACAAATATACTTTTGTGTGAAGGGGTTACGGAAAAAGAACTGTTATCGTTAGCAAATACATTAGAGAAAAAAAGCGAGCATCCTTTGGCAAAAGCAATATTAACAAAAGCAGAAGAACTGCAGTTGAATGCTAGTGAAGTAACCGATTTCTTGGTGCTTCCGGGTAAAGGTTTAACGGCGAGACGAACAGCGGCTGCTTCTTCTGCCGAAGCAGTAAATCAAGAACTTGCAGGTGGAAATTATGAATTTATTTCCACCAAATGTAACGTTCCTGCACATATAAAAGAAGAAGCAGATCATTTGGCGAGTATGGGTAAAACACCGTTATATTTCGCAGAAAATGGGACACTTCTAGGTGTCATAACGGTGGCGGACGTAATAAAAGAGGATTCCCCACGAGCCATAGTGGAACTTAAAAATATGGGTATCCGCGTGGTAATGCTTACAGGAGATAATGCCCGCACGGCACAGGCAATCGGAAAAGAAGCCGGTGTGGACGAAGTGATTGCAGGTGTTCTTCCGAATGGCAAAGAAGAAGTGATTCGTACGCTAAAAGCCAAAGGAAAGATTGCCATGGTTGGCGATGGCATCAATGATGCTCCGGCGCTAACCAGAGCGGATATCGGAATTGCTATCGGCGCAGGCACGGATATTGCTATAGATGCAGCCAGCGTGGTATTGATGAAGAGCAGGCTTAGTGATGTTCCGGCAGCCGTCCGATTGAGTCGTGCAACCTTAAAAAATATTCATGAAAATTTATTCTGGGCATTTTTTTACAATATTGTTGGTATTCCTTTGGCAGCGGGTGTTTGGATTCCGGTTTTCGGATGGGAATTAAATCCGATGTTTGGCGCAGCAGCCATGAGTTTGTCCAGCTTTTGCGTAGTAAGCAATGCTTTGCGTTTGAATTTCTGCAAACCCTATGATGGAAGCCACGATAAAAAGATTAAAAAGTTTAAAAAGAAAAAAGAGGAAAAAACTATGACAAAGACCATGAAGATTGAAGGGATGATGTGCAAGCATTGTGAAGCACGTGTGAAGAAAGTATTAGAAGCCCTTCCGGAAGTTGCAGAAGCGGTGGTAAGTCACGAAGCAGGTACTGCGGTGCTTACTTTGAACGCAGAAATTGCAAATGATGCATTAAAGCAGATTATTGAACAACAGGATTACAAGGTGCTCTCCGTAGAATAATTTTAAATATACCGTACCATTGCCACATATACTGATAAAAAGTATTTAAAGGTGATGTATGGCAAATCAAAAAGCAGAAACACTGTTAAATCTTGCGTTGGAAACGCCCTTGGAAGAGCGTGTGCAGTCCGGGAATTTAAATGTGGGATATTCTGCTATAACGAAAACTTGGGAATTTATTGTGAAATACAACGGAAGCCTTCGGACTGCTACCAAGGTATTCCCGGGAGTTGTAGCAGAGGAGTTGATTGCAGGGTACGGGATACTTACGGTGCCGGAAGACCTGGTAGAAGAGGTGTTAACCCTGCCGGAAATTGAATATGTAGAAATACCAAAGAGGCTTTTCTTTTCTGATTTTCAGGCAAGGAATGCCTCTTGTATTTTGGAAGTAACAGAAGGGTACCCTAATCTAACGGGTCAGGGGGTGGCAGTGGCGGTAATTGATTCCGGAATTGACTATAATCTTCCGCATTTTCGGAATCCGGATGGTACTACCAGAATTTTGGCATTGTGGGATCAAGGACAAAGTACAAGTATCGAATACCCGCCGCCGGAGGGCTTTGCACAAGGAAGATTATACACAAAGGAAAATATTGATTTGGCTTTACAAAGGGGACCGGAATTACTAAGTGAAGATACTTCCGGACATGGGACAGCGGTGGCAGGAATTGCGGCATCCAGCCAAGTGGATGGTTATAAAGGGGTGGCCCCGGAAAGTAGTTTGATCGTTGTAAAACTGGCAAATACAGACAGAGAGAGTTTTCCAAGAACAACAGAATTGATGCGTGCCCTTACATTTGTGACACGGTTTGCAGAAGAACGTCGCTTGCCGGTGGCTATAAATTTGAGTTTTGGCAATAGTTATGGCTCTCATAACGGCGGTTCCATATTGGAACGTTTTATTGATAATGTTTCGGAAATCGGCCGCAGCGTGATTTGCATCGGTACGGGTAATGAAGGAGCCAGTGGAGGCCATTTTGCAGCTACAGTACGTCAAAATCAACCGTTAAATGTGGAGATTGCGGTAGCATCTTATGAGGCTGCATTAAATCTACAAATCTGGAAAAATTATATTGATAGATATCGTATTGTTATTACAGCACCTACCGGAGAAAGCTTTCTCATTCGGGAAGAGGTGGCCGGTCAGAGTGAGACAATATTAGAGAGTACCAAGCTTTTGGTTTATGTGGGAGAACCCAAACCATATACAACAAATCAAGAGATTTATATAGATTTCTTGCCACAGGGAACATACGTTGATAGTGGTGTTTGGACTATAACGTTAGAACCTATAGAACTAAAAAACGGATATGTTTATATGTATTTACCTAGTGAGGCAGCCCGAAGCGCAGGAACCAGATTTATCAGTTCCACACCAGAGGTAACTTTGACCATTCCTTCTACTGCAACCAAAGCAATAGCAGTAGGCGCCTATAATTCCGTATATAATGCCTACGCGGATTTTTCTGGAAGAGGATATACCACACAAAGCATGGGTGTGGCCGAACGGGAAATAGGGAGCGTAAGACCCACTTTGGTAGCACCGGGAGTATCCTTGCAAGCAATTACGCCGGGTGGTACGTATCAATATGTATCAGGTACCAGTTTCGCTACACCGGTTGTGGCAGGAAGTGCAGCGCTTTTAATGGAATGGGGCATTGTGCAGGAACAGGACATATTTATGTATGGCGAAAAAGTGAAAGCCAACCTGATACGTGGCGCCAGAAGGTTTCCTTCACCTTCGCGATGGCCCAATGAAATGTATGGGTGGGGCGCCTTGTGTCTTGCAGATAGTTTATAGTAGTTCTTATAACTCCCTTTTCATTGACAAGGGGGTGAAATTAAACTACTATATAAATTAGAAATATATACAAAAGAGGGTGACTATGAAAAAAATCGGTCAGGATATATATCGTATCATAAATCAAAAAGTTTTCGTTATCTGCATGGTGTTGACTGCGTTGGCAAGCTATGGTTTCGCAATATGTCAGCCAAGCATTGGTATAGATGACAGTTGTATAGGGCTATATTTTAATGATGGACTTGGAGCATATATTGGTCGTTTTGGATTTTATCTAATTGATAAAATTTGTCCTGTTACAGAATACACA
Organism: Lachnospiraceae bacterium; assembly: GCA_045657025.1. Classification (GTDB taxonomy): domain Bacteria; phylum Bacillota; class Clostridia; order Lachnospirales; family Lachnospiraceae; genus RGIG6307. Next base: position 5,893 of record JAZOSF010000042.1, read on the forward strand.
CCGTTTATTACGGATTTGATAGGCGTGCTTTTCTTGATGCTGGGTTCTGTCTTATGGATTCTGGTTTTTGAAAAAGCAATGAAGCGCAACATGAGTATGATGGCATCTACATGTTTTTGTTGCGTAATGATATCATGTCCGATGATTAGTGATGTATTTATTTATTATTTGCACAATGGTATTGGCATTGCATACTGCCTGTCTGCGCTGATGATGTTGACATTTGTAGAGGCATTTGAAAAAAAGAGCAGAGAGCGTCTCAAAAAAATTGCGTTGGCAACCTGTTTTTTGTGGTTGTCAAATGGGTTTGTAGAATCTTACACCATTGTATTTCTGATGGCAGTTGTTATGGTATGGCTACTTCAGGGAATGTATGGCGTACGGAAAATCACGCCAAAGGTTGTGGTAGTCGAAGGTTTAACAGCAGGGGCTATGTTGGTGGTCAGCATTCTACTGAGAAGTTTGAGTGCAGAGCTATTGACTTTTGTATTTTCTTTACAAGAGCAGCGAAGCGTGGTAACCAGACGCAGCGTGTTTATGGCGCTGAACTGGTTTAAGTCTGAGCAGGGATTTGCAGAGTTTATCATGACCATTAAACAATACATTGCTATGTATTATGTGAATGCTATTGCATATATTCCGGTACGTATTTATCTGATGGCAGTTGTTTCACTCGGTGCATTTGCAGTTTATCGTCTGTTCCGACATCGACAGATTGTTCCGTTGCTTGCCATGGTGGCAATGCAGATTGTTCCGCTAATCTTGGTGGTAATCGAAGGTCATGCTACTTTTTACCGCAACAGCCAGTATGTACCGATTTATGTTGCTTTTGTGGTGATGGTCTTGGCATATACCTTGGAGCAATGGGCTGCCGGGAAAGTCTGGGGACGTAAGGCTTTGGGGATATGGGCGATTGTAATGGGAATTTTGGTTTACAATCAGGCATTTGAAATGACTCAATGGTTCTACGTGGATTACATGAAGTATGAAGATGCACGGAATACGGTAAATTTGATTTCCTATGAACTGGAGAAGAATTACGATACTGAAAAGCCGGTTGTATTTGTAGGCAATTATACAATGCCGGAACGTCTGGTGGAGAAAATGTATGTGCCGTATGATTCTGACACATATCAGACTATGGCAGGCATTCTGGATATCATGGATCCGAATTTGAAGACTTGTTTTGCAATGCCGAATGGTTACAGTTTGAGCAGTGAAGCAGTATATTCCGTGTTTACTTGGGGAAATGTTGCTTTCGAAGCAGGGGATAAAGAAACGCATGAATTTTTCGCAATTCAAGGACATGTGTTTAACCGGATTATGGAGCCGGAAGTTTGCCGGGAAATTCAGGCAAAGCATATGGAACTGCCGGGATGGCCGAAAGAGGGTTCCATTGTGGAAACAGAAGAGTATATTGTAGTCAAATTTGGCTAGAATGTTGAAAAAAGGATAAAATTTATGAAGCAATACATGGAATCTATTTTAATATGTCTGGTACTTATTGTGCTTGCGGGCTGTGGCAAACAAGAGGAAACACCGATAAAAGCAGTTTATACATCCATTGAGGCGATGGAATATGAAGATGCTTTGGCGCAGCTTAATGAAATCGAGGCCGTAAGAAGCAACAGACAGGAAATTGCCCGCCTTCAGGGTATTTGCCATATGGGCCTTGGTGACTATGAAGCAGCAGTAGAGGCTTTAGAAATTGCATTGTCTTATAACGATGGATTTGTTCATAATGTGGATTTTGATATCAATCAATATCTTGCAGTGGCATATTATAATTTGGGACGTTTTGAGGATGCAGAGCACGTTTATTCTGCCATTGTGGCACTAAAACCAAAGGATGCTCAGGCACATTTTTCTCATGGTGTAACCTTGTTGGAACTTGGCGATTATGAAGCGGGCAGAGAAGCCTTTGAAAAGGCTATCGCTTTAGAACCGACCAATTACGACCGCATTATTGATATTTACAAAGCATTTTATAAATATGGTTATGCGTCTCTTGGCATGGAATATGTAACCGCTGCCATGGATAATCAGGCAAGTATGAATGATTATGACAAAGGACGTATGTTTTATCATGTGGGCAAGTATAACGAAGCAGTAAATGCCCTGGAAAAGGTAGACAAAAAGAAATATGCAGATGCATACTTATATCTTGGCATGAGCTATGAAGCACTGGGCGATTACAATTACGCAGCCAGTGTGTACAATAGCGGCATGGAAAATAGCACCAATCCTGCATTGTACAACCAGCTGGGCCTCTGCCAGATGAAGCGCGGCGCATACGAAGAAGCACTTGCAGCATTCCAGACAGGACTTCGATGTGAGGATGCCTCCATGCAGCAGTCCCTTCGATTTAATGAAGCCATTGCCTACGAATATTTGGCCGATTTTGAAACGGCAGCCAAACTGCTTGGTTCTTATTTAAAAGATTATCCGAATGATGAAGCAGCACAAAGGGAGTATGAATTTTTAAAGACAAGATAGAGGTATATTATGATTGGAAATATTATTGAATACGTACATTCATATGGTTACTTTGATTTAAAGGCCTTACCTTTTAATGCGGTAGATGCATTGGTTTTAGGCCAGTTTGTATATTTAAAAATAGAAGGCATTGTAGGTGGACTGGAGCAGGGCGCTAAGTCAATTACACTAAAAGATTTGCAGACACATGAGCAGGTAGAGAAATTGTTTTCAGATCCCCGATGGGAAGAAAATAACCGAGCGCTGTTTAAGGAAATGTGTGAAAGCAAGCGCTTTGGTGATTTGAAGCTTATGTACTGTGAAAATCACACAAGTACAGAGGGTGAAACCCAGTTTATGGCAGTGACGAGCATGTTTCCGGATGGCAGCATTAAGATATTGTACCGGGGTACGGATGAAACCATTGTTGGTTGGAAAGAGGATTTTAATATGGCTTTCCAATATCCAATTCCGGGACAGAGCGCCAGTTGCTTGTATTTAGAACAAGTTTCAAAATATATTAAAGGAAATTTTGATTTACTGGGACATTCTAAAGGCGGAAATCTTGCGGTATATGCAGCTATGCATGTAGGAGAGTCTGTTCGTGACAGAATCGGTACCATTTACAATTTGGACGGACCCGGTTTTAGAACCGAAGTTTACAGTATGGGAAGCTTTGAACAAATTGCAGACCGTATTATAAAAATTATTCCACATTCATCTATCGTGGGAATGCTATTGGAGAACCACGGAGAATACAAGGTTGTAGATAGTAAGAGCATAGGCTTTTTACAGCACGATCCATTTTCCTGGTTGGTAGACAGAATAGATTTTGTTTATCTGGAAGGATTGGATGAAAAGCATCGCATTTTGAACGAAAGCTTAAATGAGTGGGTTATGGGACTCTCCACAGAGGAAGTGGCAGCTTTTGTAAATACGCTGTACCAAATCGTGGCGGCAAGTGAAGCAACAGACATAATCAGCTTCACCAAAAACTGGACCAAAAGCCTTGCCGGTATGGCAGGGGCAATCCAGAATTTGGATGAAGAGACTAAAAACAGTATGCACAAAATCATGAAAAGTCTTGCCAGTGTGTCCAAAGGCAAAATAAAAGAAGAGACCGGATTATATATCCATTCAAAAATAGAAGAGTTAGGTCAACGAATCGGTAAGGAAGGCACGAAGTAAAAGGTTTCCCGGAAGGGAGGCCTTTTTTGTTTGGACAAACGGCAAACGCTCCGGATGCCATTGAACGGCAATGATTGGCAAGGTGTCATGTATAATGCCTTCCACAACGTGGTTATGAGACATTTGGATAATATGCAAGTGCTTGCCTAGTTTGTCAACTGCTTGATGATGGTTGGAGTTAATGGTAAATTCCTCACCGTAAAGCTGGCTGAGTACACAAGGCTTGGTAATGACAGAAGAGTGAAGCAAATCCCCTTCAGCCTGTTGATGTTCGCTGTGATTTGGCAAATCCTGAATCAGAGTGCCACCGAAGTACACATTGATTACCTGCATACCCTTACAGATGCCGAGAATAGGCTTTTTGGCACGAACAAAATATTCCAAAGCCTGAAACTGTAATAAATCCAACTCAGTGTTGATTCCGCGAGAACCGTGATTTTCCTGACCATAGAAGCCAGGAGTAATGTCAGTGCCGCCTGGCAAAATCAGGGCATCACAAGTGCTGAGAGCAGAAAGCGAAAGACTGGTAATAGGATTAAGCCCCAACTCCACACAAGCACGCTCATAGTTTGCGGTCTGACCTTTTTGCCCGGCAATGCCAATTTTGATACAATCGTTGTTCATAGAAAAAAACTCCTTTTTCGTCCTAAAAATAGAATATGCTTTCTTAAGTAAAAGTACAATAATTTTGAGAAAAATTTTTCTTGTTTAAACTTGACAAAAATAAATAAAAGATTTGTTTATTATAACAATTGCCATTTTGTAACAGGGATGATATGATAGAATTAGCAAAGGTTGTATACAAAATATACAATTTTTAAAAAGACAATTTTTATCAAATAAGAAAGGAAATATGACTATGGGAATCGAAATTCGTTACTCAGCAAATCAAAGAGATGTAAAACGCTACACTCAGCAGGAATTAAGAGATGAATTCTTAATTCAAAACCTTTTTGTGGCAGACGAAGTTGTTGCAGTATATTCTCATGTAGACCGTATGGTTACATTGGGATGTATGCCTGTTAAAGAAGAGGTTTCTATTGACAAAGGCATTGATTGCTGGAAGAACTTTGGTACAGATTATTTCTTAGAGAGAAGAGAAATCGGTATCTTTAATATGGGAAGCGGAAAAGGTGTTATCGTTGCAGATGATGAGACTTTTGAGCTGGATTATAAAGATTGCCTTTATATTACAAAAGGTACCAAGAAGGTTACCTTCAAGAGTTTAGATGCAGAAACACCTGCAAAATTCTATATGGTAAGTGCACCTGCTCACTGCTCTTATAAGACAACTTTTATTTCTATTGCAGATGCTGCAAAGAGAAACTTGGGTACATTAGAAAATTGTAACAAGCGTACAATTAACCAGTTTATTCATCCGGATGTATTGCCGACATGCCAGCTGTCTATGGGTATGACCTGCTTAGAACCGGGTAGCGTTTGGAATACAATGCCTTGCCATACACATGAACGTCGTATGGAAGTATATGCATATTTTGAAGTTCCACAGGATCAGATTGTTATGCATTTTATGGGCGAACCTACAGAAACAAGACATATCGTAATGCAGAATGAAGAAGCTGTTATCAGTCCGTCTTGGAGTATTCACTGTGCAAGTGCAACATCTAATTATACATTTATCTGGGCTATGGGTGGTGAGAACCAAGCGTTTGATGATATGGATAATTTAGTTGCTACAGAATTACGCTAATATGGGCGCGGCGCAATATAAAAGCCGCGAAGAATGGGTATATGAATCCTTGAAAAGCGATATTTTAGATTTGCGTTTAAAACCGGGGCAATTGTTAAAGGAAACCGAGATATGTGAAAAGTTCGGAGTGTCCAGAACACCGGTGAGAGATGCCATTCGTTTGTTGCAGGAGCAGGGGTTTGTAAAAAATGTTCCGTATCAGGGTGTGTTCGTTACGCTGCTTAGTCTGAATTATATTAAGCAGATGATTTATATGAGAGTAGCGGTAGAAACAAGTGTATTACGGGATTTTACCGAAAACGCATCTGAACTGGTACTGGAGGATATCCGATATCTGATTCGCAAGCAGGAAGCACTTATCCAGGAAGTAGGCTTCACACCGGAGCAGTTTTATAATCTGGATTCGCAAATGCATGCAATTTGGTTTGAGGCGACGAAGCGTACCGTTTTGTGGGACATGTTGCAAAAACAGGATTTATATTACACCAGATTTCGTATGCTGGATTTTACAACAGAAACTGATTTCTCAAGAATCATAAAAGAACATAAAGAGCTTCTTATCTGTATTGAACAAAAGGATTTTAAAGGGATAGAAGCGGCCTTAAAAGACCACTTGTATTACAGTATGAAGCGCATGAGACATCAGATAGATGTGGAATACCGCGAATATTTTGAGGAAGAGCCTGATGAAGGCAAGTTCGACATCTAAAAGTATAGACAAAACGTCTAAAATAATGTTAAACTAAAAACAAATAGAAAGTTGCGAAGACTTTCTGAAAATAAAAGAAAAGAGGGATAAAAATATGATTAATTTTTCTTTAGAAGGTAAAGTTGCATTAGTAACAGGTGCATCTTACGGTATTGGTTTTGCAATTGCAAGTGCTTATGCAGAAGCAGGCGCAACAGTTGCTTTCTGTGATATTAAGCAGGAATTCGTTGACAAAGGTTTAGCAGCATACGCTGAAGCTGGCATCAAGGCTTACGGTTATGTTTGTGACGTTACAAACGAAGATATGGTTAACGAAATGGTAGCAAAAATCGAAGCTGAAATCGGCGTTATCGATATTTTAGTAAATAATGCAGGTATTATTAAACGTATCCCAATGCATGAAATGACAGCAGCAGAATTCCGTCAGGTTATCGACGTAGACTTAAATGCTCCTTTCATTTGTGCAAAGGCTGTTATTCCTGCAATGATTAAAAAAGGCGGCGGTAAGATTATTAATATCTGCTCTATGATGAGTGAACTTGGCCGTGAAACAGTATCCGCTTATGCAGCTGCAAAGGGCGGTCTTAAGATGCTTACAAAGAACATCTGCTCTGAATACGGTGAATACAACATTCAGTGTAACGGTATCGGACCTGGTTACATTGAAACACCTCAGACAGCACCTCTTCGTGAGATTCAGCCGGACGGCAGCAAGCACCCATTTGATCAGTTCATTTGTGCAAAGACTCCAGCTGGTCGTTGGTTAAAGCCGGAAGAACTTACCGGTCCTGCAGTGTTCTTAGCTTCAGAAGCTTCTAATGGTGTAAATGGTCACATTTTATATGTTGACGGCGGTATCTTGGCATACATCGGCAAACAGCCGAAATAAGTCAACGAGTTGACTTATTTCAGCTCGCTCCGCGTGGATGCACACGGCTGCAATCGGAAAGTGCAGCCGGCGCAGCGAAGTGGCTTGTGCCACTTCGAATAAAACCTTTAAACAGAAAGGAATATTGATATCATGAAAATTGCTTTAATTAACGAAAATTCACAGGCAGCAAAAAACGCTCTTATTTGTGATACTTTAAAGAGCGTTGTAGAACCAATGGGTCATGAAGTTTATAACTATGGTATGTATGGCGCAGAAGATCCAAATGCTCTTACATACGTACAGTGCGGTATTTTGGCAGCCGTTCTTATTAATTCCGGCGCAGCTGATTTCGTAATCACAGGTTGTGGTACCGGCGAAGGTGCTATGCTTGCAGCAAACTCTTTTCCAAAGGTACTTTGTGGCCATGTAACCAGCCCATTAGACGCATACTTATTCAGCCAGGTAAACGATGGTAATTGTATTGCTATGCCTTTCGCACAGGGCTTTGGTTGGGGTGCTGAATTGAACTTACAGTACACCTTTGAAAAGCTTTTCTGCGCACCGGGCGGTGGCGGCTATCCAAAAGAAAGAGTAGTTCCTGAACAGCGCAACAAGAAGATTTTAGATCAGGTAAAAGAAGTAACACATACAGATATTGTTACTATTTTACAGAATTTAGATGCGGAACTTGTTAAGGGTGCTCTTAGCGGTGCACAGTTCAAAGAATTGTTCTATGCAAATTGCAAATGCGACAAGATTGCAGCAGCAGTAGAAGCAATTGTAGGCAGATAATATAATTGACAAAAATTGCAGACAATAGTAAAATATTTATAAGTATGTGGCTCGTTTTTTGCGACATATTAGTTTTTAATAATCTATAAAATGAGAGGATTAGAGAAATGAACGCAGTATTAGAAAAGCTCAACAAAATCGGTATTGTTCCGGTTGTTGTTATCAACAATGTAGAAGATGCCGCACCTTTAGCAAAAGCTCTTTGCGCAGGTGGTCTTCCATGTGCTGAAGTTACATTCCGTACCGCAGCAGCAAAAGAAGCTATCAAGATTATGACAGAAACTTGTCCTGAGATGGTTGTAGGTGCCGGTACTGTTTTAAATGCAGAGCAGGTAGATGCAGCTGTAGAAGCAGGTGCTACATTTATTGTTAGCCCTGGTTTAAACCCAAGAACTGTTAAATATTGTCAGGAAAAAGGTGTGCCGATTACACCTGGTACATCCAGCCCAACAGATATCGAGCAGGCTATCGAATTAGGCTTAGATGTTGTTAAATTCTTCCCGGCAGAACAGTCAGGTGGTTTAGCTAAAATCAAAGCTATGGCAGCCCCATATGTAAACATGAAGTTTATGCCTACCGGCGGTATTAACGCAAAGAATATTAACGAATATTTAGCATTCCCTAAGATCATTGCTTGCGGCGGTTCTTGGATGGTTCCTGCTAAGTTAGTAGATGAAAAGAAATTCGATGAAATCGAAAAGCTCACAAGAGAAGCAGTTCAAACTATGCTCGGCTTTGAAATTAAGCACATCGGTATCAATGCTGCTGATGAAGCAGATGCAAATGCTACTGCAGACGTATTGGCAGGTATGTTCAGCTTAGCAAAGAAAGATGGCAATAGCTCTATCTTTGTTGATACAGCATTTGAAATCATGAAGGCTCCTTACTTAGGCAAGAATGGCCATATTGCTATCGGCACAAATTATATTCACAGAGCAATTGCTTACATGGAAAATTTAGGTGTTGAATTTGATGAAACTACAGCTAAGAGAGATGCTAAGGGCAATTTAAAGGCTATCTATATCAAGGGCGAAGTTGCCGGCTATGCTATTCATTTAGTACAGAAATAAGTTTTAAATACTATTTATAAAAGAGAGGATTAATCTAATGGCAAAAGTTATTACTATGGGCGAAATTATGCTCAGACTTTCTACTCCAAACAATGAAAAGTTTATCCAGGCAGACGAATTTGATGTTTGCTATGGTGGTGGCGAAGCAAACGTTGCAGTTTCTTTAGCAAACTATGGACATGATGCTGAATTCGTAACAGCAGTTCCGGCTAACGAAATCGGTGATTGCGCACTTGCAGCATTAAAGAAATACGGCGTTAAAGTTGATAACGTTGCAAAATGTGGCGAGAGACTTGGTATTTACTTCTTAGAGTCCGGTTCTTCTATGAGACCATCTAAGGTTGTTTACGATAGAGCTCATTCTTCTATCGCTACAGCAACAGCTGCTGATTTTGATTTTGATAAGATTTTTGCAGACGCTGACTGGTTCCACTTCACAGGTATTACTCCGGCTGTATCTGATGCAGCAGCAGTATTAACAGAAGAAGCTTTAAAGGCTGCTAAGAAGCACGGCGTTAAGGTATCTGTTGACTTAAACTTCCGTAAGAAATTATGGTCTTCTGAAAAAGCTCAGAAGGTTATGACAAACTTAATGCAGTATGTTGACGTATGTATCGGTAACGAAGAAGATGCTGAATTGGTTCTTGGCTTCAAACCGGGTGAAACAGACGTTACTAGCGGTGAATTAGAACTTGCTGGTTACAAGTCTATTTTTGAGCAGATGGTTGAGAAGTTTAACTTTGAATACTGCGTATCTTCTTTACGTGTAAGCCGTTCTGCATCTGACAATGGATGGTCTGCATGTATCTATTCCAGAGATACAAAGGAATTCTATCACTCTAAAGAATACAGCATTCACCCAATCGTTGACCGTGTTGGTGGTGGTGATTCTTTCGCAGGTGGTACAATTTGTGGTTTATTAGATGGCAAAGATTTCAAGGCTGCTCTTGAATTCGGTGTTGCTGCATCTGCATTAAAGCACACAATTCCTGGCGACTTCAACTTAGTAACACGCAAAGAAGTTGAAACCTTAGCAGGTGGCGATGCATCCGGTCGTGTACAGAGATAGTCAGAATTTGAATTAAAAATCCTACAAATTATAAATCCCAAGGGCATATTTGCTCTTGGGATTTTTTTGATAACAACTAGTTTTAGAAAGTGATATAAAAAGAAAAAAGTCCCTGAAAAAGGGACTTTTTTTATGCAGGAAAAGGGACTTGAACCCTCATGATATTGCTATCACACGGACCTGAACCGTGCGCGTCTGCCAATTCCGCCATTCCTGCGAACAACATGTTCATTATATATATAGCCTATAAATTTGTCAATATTTATTTGAAAAATTGGGACTATAAAAAAGTTACTAAATTTTTAAAAATTTTTATAATAACTATTGTCAAATGGGTAAAAATCGTGTAAAGTATTAGGTAAGTGGAAGAAAGTGGTGAGAAGTGTCGGGAAATGGAGCAAAAGACATTGCTTTTCATCAAAATTTCAAAACAAAGGCAGGGACGGTGATTTTAGATGTATACAGGCGAATATAATCATACTGTAGACTCTAAAGGCAGACTGATACTACCTTCCAAACTACGTGAAGCTCTGGGAGAGGAATTCGTAGTGACAAAGGGAGTGGATGGCTGTCTATTCGTGTATGACAAAACCGAATGGTCCAACTTCGAAGAAAAGTTAAATACCCTGTCTATTACAAACAGAGAATCTCGTAAAGCACTTCGTTTTTTCTTATCCGGTGCAGCTAGCGTAGAAGTGGACAAGCAAGGACGATTTTTAATTCCTACCGGTCTTAGAGAATACGCAGCATTGGAAAAAGATGTTGTATTGGTAGGCTGTGGACGAAACGTAGAAATTTGGAACAAAGATCGTTGGACAGCTATCAACAATGATGATGATGTAGAAGAAGTAATGGAATACTTAAATGGCATCGGACTCAGACTGTAGGAGTTGATTATGGAATTCAAACATTATTCCGTACTTTTAGAAGAAACGATAGAAAATTTAAATATCAAATCCGATGGTGCTTACATGGATGGTACGTTAGGCGGAGCAGGACATGCCTTTCATGTATGTGAGAAACTTGGTGAAGCAGGACAATTTTATGGAATAGACCAGGACGGAGATGCCATAGAAGCGGCAAGCAAGCGACTCGCACCTTTCGGAGACAAAGTAACTATTATTCGTAGTAATTATCGATACGCAAGAGAGCGACTTGCAGAAATTGGCGTGACTCATGTGGATGGCATTGTGTTGGATTTAGGAGTTTCCTCTTACCAGTTAGATACCATCGAAAGAGGTTTTTCGTACAAATACGATACACGTCTTGATATGAGAATGGACGACAGACAGACTCTTTCAGCAATGGAAATTATTAACGAATATCCGGAAGCAGAGCTTTTTCGTATTATCCGCGATTATGGGGAAGACCAATTCGCTAAAAATATTGCCAAGCATATTGTGAGGGCAAGAGCTGAAGCACCGATTGAAACAACCGGACAGTTAAACGAAATTATTAAAGCCGCTATTCCGGCCAAGATGCGAATGAACGGACATCCTTCTAAGAAAACATTTCAGGCTATTCGCATTGAATGTAACCATGAGTTGGATGTGTTGAAGGAATCCTTAGAAGGATTCATCGATATGTTAAATCCCGGCGGAAGGTTGTGCATCATTACATTCCATTCCTTGGAAGACAGAATCGTAAAAAGCGCCTTTAAAAAGGCTGAAAATCCTTGTGTTTGCCCACCAAGCTTTCCGGTTTGCACATGTGGACAAGTATCCAAGGGCCGTGTTATCAGCAAAAAACCAATTTTGCCGAGTGATATGGAATTAGAAGAAAATTCAAGAAGTAAGAGCGCTAAACTTAGAGTGTTTGAACGCTCATAAGGAGGTATTTGAGTATGGCTACTCAAAAAATCACATATTTATATGGAACAGCAGCACCAAAGTTGGATACAGCACCTCAGAGAAGACCTGCAGGGGAAACTAAGAGAGCAGCTGCACCTCAGAGAAAACAGAACGTACAGGCAAAACCATATCCGGTAAATATGCCTTTATTAATATTGTCTATTATGGCTTTTTTGGCTCTTGGAGCAATGATGATTCAATACATTCGTCTTAATTCCGAAATCACAGCTATTGCAACCGCAAATACTAAGCTGGAAAGCCAAATCAGCGATTTGAGAGCAGAAAACGATGAGTATTATGGTCGTATAATGAACAGCGTAAACTTGGAAAAAGTACGTGAAGTTGCAATTATGGACCTTGGCATGGTATATGCTTCAGAAGATCAGGTTATTACATATGATTCCCACATGGACGATTATGTACAGCAGAGCCGAGTAATTAAAGATTAATAATTTCCTGGAGGTTCGTTATGGCAACAGGCCAAAATACTAGAGTAACAAACCAAGACTCCGGAAGACGTAAACAACAAAACACTACCAGATTTAGACCGTACATGCGTACAAAACTGGTAGTTTTTTGCATTATAGTAGGTTTAGCAGTTTTAGTTTTGGTTGGAAGATTAATAAATATTACCAGTACCAGCGAAGCAAAATACAAAAAGCAGGTACTTTCCCAGCAAAAATATGATTCTACCACGTTGCCGTATAAGCGTGGTGAAATTTTAGACCGCAATGGTAGCACGTTGGCGTATAGTGAAAAGGTTTACAACGTAATTTTGGATACAAAGGTGATGTTAGATGATGAGGCAAACTATGCCCCTACATTAAAGGCTTTGGACACTTGTTTTGACGTAGACATGGACAAAATCAAAGTTTATGTAGATACCAATCCATCTTCTCAGTACTACAAAGTTGCAAAGCAAGTTACTTACCAGGAAAAAATGGCATTCCATCAGTATGTGGAAGAGCAGGAAGAACTTGCAAAAGTAGAAGCGGAAGCTCAAGATATAAAAAATACCGGAGCACATATTAAGGGTATTTGGTTTGAAGAAGAATATATTCGTAAGTATCCGTACAACACGCTTGCAAGCGACGTTTTAGGCTTTACAGGCAAGGATAATATAGGTCAATTCGGCTTAGAAGAGTATTATAATGATGTGCTTAATGGCGCTACAGGACGTGAATATGGTTATTTAAATGATGACAGCGAACTGCAAAGAACGATTAAGCCGGCAGATAATGGTCATACTCTTGTAAGTACCTTGGATTTAAATATTCAAAGAATTGTTGAAAATGTAATTGATAATTACAATGAAGAGCTTAGAGATAATGCCAGACCGGGAGACGGTGCTGAGAACATGGCGGTAATCGTTATGGATGTAAACAACGGCAGCGTACTTTCCATGGCAACCAATAAGGACTTCGACTGCTCCAATCCATATGATTTGTCTGCTTTTTATACAGAGGAAGAAGTAGCAGCAATGCAGGAAAGAATGGTAGATGCTGATACCGGAAGAGAACCGACCGAACATACCATAACTACTATTTCTGAATATTCTTATGTATTAAACCAGCGTTGGAGAAATTTTTGCTTATCTGATACATATGAACCGGGCTCTGTATCAAAGCCGTTTACTGTGGCAATGTGTTTGGAAGAAGGCGTGGTACATGATGGAGACAGCTGGTTGTGTGAAGGCTCATTATATCGTGGAGGTTGGCCAATTACCTGTCACGAAAAATCCGGACACGGAACCGTAAGCTTATCTTATTCCGTTCAGGAATCTTGTAACGTGGCTATGATGTATATGTCCGAAAAACTTGGCGCAGAGAAGTTTGCAAAGTATCAAAATACGTTTGGATTCGGTTTAAAGAGCAACGTAGATTTGACCGGTGAAGCAAGAACTGCGAGTTTGATTCACACCATAGATACCATGGGTGTAAGTGAACTGGCAACCTGTTCCTTTGGACAAGGTTTTCAGGTTAGTATGATTCAGATGGCAGCAAGTTTTAGTTCCTTGGTAAACGGCGGCTATCTGTATCAGCCACAGATGGTTCGTCAGATTTTGGATGAAAATGGCAATGTAGTTAAAAATATTGAACCGTTATTGATTAAACAGACTATTTCAGCAGATACCAGCGAAAAAATAGTACAGTATTGTAATGCTACCGTTGTAGACGGTACCGGAGAGAAAGCAAAGCCTGCAGGATATGCGGTTGGTGGTAAGACCGGTACATCCGAGACGATTCCGCGTGGCAACAGAGAATATGTGGTTTCTTTTATGGGCTATGCTCCGGCAGATGATCCTCAGGTACTGGTTTATGTTGTAATCGACAGACCAAACGTAGAGGACCAGTCCTTATCTACCAAGTATGCATGTTGGATGGCAAGAGATATTTTTGCTGACATGCTTCCTTACATGAATATTTTCATGACAGAGGAATTAACAGAGAAAGAACAGCAGGCTATCTTAGATAAACAGCAAGCTGTTAAAGATGAATATCAAAATAAACGTGATGAAGAAAACGCTGCAAACAGCGAATTATCAACAAATACAACACCGTAATGAAGAATAACCTCACGAGAAGTGTAATAAATTATAACAATACCTTCCTTGAGGTTTTCTGATGTTTGTACGGATTTATCAAAAAAAGAAAATATTATTTTTAGGCGTAGGAAGCTTGCTATTACTATTGGGACTCTTTGGCAGATTGATGTATCTTATGGTAGTCAAAAGCGATTATTATGCTGCTATGGCACAGGAACTTCATGAGCGCGAGCGTGATATTAAAGCGGCAAGAGGGCGTATACTCGACCGAAACGGAATTGTACTTGCCGACAATAAAACCGTATGTACTGTTTCTGTCATTTACTCGCAAATGGAGGACCGCGAAGCAGTTATTGATATGTTGTGTAAGGAGCTTGGCTTAACAGAAGAATATGTGCGAAAAAGGGTGGAAAAATATTCTGCAAGAGAACGGATTAAAAGCAATGTAGACAAGAAAATCGGTGACAAAATCCGTAGCTATGATATGCCCGGCGTGAAAGTGGACGAGGATTACAAACGCTATTATCCCTATCATATGCTGGCTAGTAAAGTGCTAGGGTTTACAGGAAGTGATAACCAAGGGATTGTTGGACTGGAGGTTATGTATGAGGAGTATTTGTCCGGCACACCGGGAAAAATTTTAACCGTAACCGATGCCAAAGGAATCGAATTGCAAAGAGAAGGTGAGCGTAGGGAGGAACCGATTGCCGGACAGGATTTGACTATTAGTTTGGATTTGAATATTCAAAACTATGCCATGCAGTTGGCAAGCCAGGCTTATGAAACAAAAGAAGCGGAAAACGTGATGATTTTAGTAATGAATCCGCAAAATGGTGAGGTGTACGCTTGTGTTAATTGGCCTGAATTTGACTTAAATAATCCTTATGAACTGACAGATGTTTGGAACACAAAGCTTACAGGTGGAAACACCCAGGATAATTTAAATAAAATGTGGAGAAACGGCTGTATAAACGATACATATGAGCCCGGATCAACGTTTAAAATCATAACGGCGGCAGCGGGGCTTGAGGAGGGAGTTGTGACCCCCAAAGATACCTTTAATTGCCCCGGTTTTATTATGGTAGAAGATAGGCGAATACGATGCCACAAGACCGTCGGACATGGCACGGAGACCTTTGTACAGGGAACGCAAAACAGTTGTAATCCTGTATTTATTTCGGTAGGATTGCGACTGGGTGTGGAAAAGTATTATTCATATTTTGAAAAGTTTGGATTAAAAGATAAAACCGGTATTGATTTGCCGGGAGAGAGCAGGACTATTGTGCATCAAGCGGAAAATATGGGGTCTGTGGAGCTTGCAACCATGTCTTTTGGACAGTCTTTTCAGATTACGCCCATTCAACTGCTTACTACAGTTTCTTCTATCGTAAACGGAGGGAATCGTGTGACACCGCACCTTGCATTAAAAAGTGAAGGAGCGGAAGGTGGGACGATATTTGAATATCCGGTAAGAGAGGGCGTAGTTCGTGAGGAAACCTCTGCTACCATGCGAGATATATTAGAGAGTGTGGTTAGCGAAGGAAGCGGAAGAAATGGCCGCGTGGAAGGCTATTTGGTAGGTGGAAAAACAGCTACCAGCCAAACACTCCCAAGAGGCAATGGTAAGTATATTGCATCCTTTATAGGGTTTGCACCGGCAGACAACCCCAAGGTCATTGCAATGGCCATTATAACCCATCCAAAGGGTGTTTATTATGGCGGTCAAATTGCAGCACCAATTATTCGCCAACTTTTTGAAAATGTTCTTCCTTATTTAGAAAAAAAGGAGTATAATTAAAAATATTCTTGATTATATAAACTGTGATAGACAAGAGAGGAGACCATTATGTTTCGCGATTTATTATTTCCGGTAGTTTTACCGGTTGTTGGAGCTTTTTTAATTACTGTGGTATTGGCTCCTGTTATTATACCATACCTTAGAAAATTAAAATTTGGTCAGACAGTTCGTGATGATGGGCCTCAAAGTCATTTGAAGAAAAATGGCACACCTACTATGGGCGGTATTTTGTTTTTGATAAGTATTACACTTATGACGTTGCCGTTTATTAAGGTGTATCCGAATGTGGTGCCGGTATTATTTTTGACACTGGGATTTGGCTTGATAGGTTTTTTGGACGATTATATTAAGGTTGTTTTGAAGCGATCCATGGGCCTTACCTCATTGCAGAAAATGGCAGGACAGATAATTGTGACTGCAATTTTTGCATATTATGTTATGGCAGTAGCAGAAGTGGATTTAGCAATGCGTATTCCATTTATGGACAAAACTATTGAACTTGGTATTTTTACGATTCCTGTATTATTTTTTATCATTATAGGTACGGTAAACGGGGCGAATTTTACCGATGGTATTGATGGCTTGGCAAGTAGCGTTACTGTAATGATTGCTACCTTTTTTGCAGTAGTTAGTATTGGTACTGGCGCAGGTATTGAACCTATTGCGTGTGCAGTAGTGGGCGGACTTTTGGGTTTCCTTATGTATAACGTATATCCGGCCAGTGTATTTATGGGAGATACCGGTTCTTTGGCACTGGGAGGATTTGTAGTAGGCTGTGCGTATTTAACGGGCTTACAACTGTTTATTCCTATCGTGGCCTTCATTTATTTAATAGAAGTAGCCAGTGTAATTATTCAGGTTACATACTTTAAATTAACCAAAGGCAAACGAATTTTCCGTATGGCACCGATTCACCATCATTTTGAACTTGGTGGTTGGAGCGAGACAAAAGTTGTAGCAGCATTTACGACATTAACAGCGCTTCTTTGCCTGTTTGCAATTGCAGCTTTATAAGCTGTTGCCAATAAACCAAGCGGTATGTGAGGAGTGAAGCATGATTTTTGCAGATAAAAATATATTAATTGTAGGTAGCGGCATTAGTGGCATGGGCGCACTGAAAGCTCTGTCTACAGTGAAAGCAAATTGCATATTGTATGATGGAAATGAGAATCTTACCAAAGAAGATATTTTGAAAAAAATCCCGGAAGGTTGCCATGCGGAAATTTGCATCGGTAAGCTTGATGAGGATGTGTTACAAAAGCTGGATGTGGCAGTGGTAAGTCCGGGTGTCCCTATTGATAATCCGCTGTTAGACACTTTGCGTGCAGCGGGCGTTTCTATTATTGGTGAAATTGAATTGGGATATCAATTGGCTAAAGGGCGTATTATTGCAATTACCGGAACCAATGGTAAAACTACTACAACTACATTGGTAGGCCAGATGGTGCAAGACTATTTTTCTTCTGTGTTTGTGGTGGGTAATATCGGCAATCCATATACATTGGAGGCTTTAAAGACTACTGAGGACAGTGTGACTGTAGCAGAAATCAGTTCTTTTCAGTTAGAAACGGTGCAAACATTTTGCCCAGAAGTTTCTGCTATTTTAAATGTGACTCCTGACCACTTAAATCGCCATTATACAATGGAGAATTATGCGAGAACTAAGGAGAAAATTACAGAAGGCCAGACCAAGAAGCAATTTTGTATTTTAAATTATGAAAATGAATACACCAGAGATTTTGGATTAAATCGTTGCCCGGCTCAAGTTGTATTTTTCTCTTCTAAACGGGTATTGGAAGAAGGCATTTTTTGTCAGGGAGATACTATTTACGTGGCAAAGAATGGAAAGCACGAAGCGGTAATGAATATTCATCGTGATATGAAATTGGTAGGTATTTGTAATGTAGAGAATGTAATGGCAGCACTTGGTATCGGGTTATCTTTTGGCATTCCGTTAGAAAGTTTGCTTCGCACCATTAAAGAATTCAAGGCAGTAGAGCATCGTATCGAATTTGTAGACACCAAAGGTGGTGTGGATTATTACAACGATTCCAAGGGAACCAATCCGGACGCCGCAATTCAAGGCATTTTGGCTATGAGTAAGCCAACTGTTTTAATTGGTGGTGGTTATGACAAGCAAAATGAATATGACGAGTGGATTGAAAGCTTTGGTGATAAAGTAAAGTTACTGGTGCTTATCGGCCAAACCAGAGAAAAGATTGCAGCTTGTGCTCAGGCACACGGCTTTACCAATTACGTGTTTGCAGATACATTTGATGAGTGCTTGAAAATATGTACCGAGCATGCAAAGCCGGGAGACGCAGTTTTATTGTCCCCTGCGTGTGCAAGCTGGGGCATGTTTCCGAATTATGAAGAAAGAGGCAGACAGTTCAAAGAATATGTACATAAACTTTCTTAAAGAAGAGTAGGAGAATTCCATTGCAGAATAATATTAGACAATTCAGACCTAGAAAGAAAACTTCACAAGAGCAGCCTTCCAAAAAAGAAATCTTTTATTTCGACTATACCTTTTTGCTGGTATTGATTTTGTTAATAGGCTTTGGCGTGATTATGGTATACTCTGCCAGCTATTATGAAGCAATGCAGAAGTTTGGTGATGCCAGTTATTATTTAAATAAGCATTTGATTGCTTGCGGTATAGGCTTTGTGGGAATGTTTGCAGCTTATAAGCTACCATATTCATTGTATCGTAATTTGGGCTTTTTGCCGTATCTTGCCTGTATCGGGGTTATTCTTATGATTTTTCCGTTTGGATACGAGGCAAACGGTGCGAGACGTTGGATTGCATTAGGTCCGATCTCTTTTCAGGCTGCAGAGCCTGTTAAGTTGGGAATGATTATATTTTTTGCAAATTTTGTATTTAGATATCGCAAACGAATCAATGAATTAAAAATCATTATTGCTATGCTGGGCTTGACTGCTCCGATTTTCCTTATGGTTTACAAAATTACCGACAACTTAAGTTCTGCCATAATTATTTTAGCAATTTGTATTGCTATGATTTTTGTTGCAACCAAAAGTTATAAATGGTGGGTACTTTTAGGCGTTAGTGGAGCAGGTGCTGTAGCAGCAGGTGTTTGGTACATAGTACAAAGCGCGGCCAGCGGCGGCGGATTCCGTTCAGAGCGTATTTTGGCGTGGTTAGATTTAGAAAAGTATGCATCAGACAAAGGCTATCAGACCTTACAGGCTTTGTATGCCATCGGATCAGGCGGTATTTGGGGCAAGGGCCTTTGCCAAAGTATCCAGAAGCTAAATTTCCTTCCGGAAGCCCAAAATGATATGATTTTTTCTATTATTTGTGAGGAATTAGGGCTTTTCGGCGGTATCGCAGTTATTTTACTGTTTATGATTTTAATATGGCGTATGGTAATTATTGCCACTCACGCAGTAGATATGCATGGTGCTATGATAGTAGTGGGTGTTATTGCCCACATCGCAGTACAGGTAATTTTAAATATTGCCGTAGTTACCAACACGATTCCTAATACAGGTATTTCCCTGCCGTTTATTAGTTACGGCGGTACCAGTATCTGTTTTTTGATGGTTGAAATGGGTGTTGTTATGAATGTAGCCCGCAATATCAAAATTACAAATTATTAATTAAAAAAATAGGAAAGTTTTACACACCACCTGCATATAATACAATAAGCGATTTTTGCCAGGTGGTTGTATGAAACAAATTTTTATACGTGGAGGCATACCGCTTACCGGTCAGGTACGCATTCAGGGCTCCAAAAATGCAGCACTTCCGATTTTAGCAGCCACACTTTTAGCTGGGGGAGAACATGAGATTAAAAATTGCCCGAAGATAGCAGATGTATATTACATGTTGGATTTGCTTCGGACGCAAGGAGCAATCACTTACTGGAAGGGACGTAATTTATATATAAACACCCGGCATCTGACACCGGGACCGTTAGAAGAAAAAAAGGAGGGCACCATGCGCTCCAGTATTTTTCTTTTAGGAGCTATGTTGGGCCGTTTCGGTGAAGTGGATTTGGAGTATCCGGGAGGTTGCGTAATAGGAGACAGACCGGTTAACTGGCATATATCACATCTAAATAAAATGGGTGTATTTTTCTGTGACAGCAGCGAGAGAATCCGTGCAAAAGTAACAAAGCTTATTGGTTGTGAACACATATTGCCGTTTCCTAGCGTGGGTGTTACCGAAAATTTAATTATGGCTTCTGTTTTGGCAGAAGGAACCACTATAATTAAGGGCGCGGCCATGGAGCCGGAGATTGTTTCTCTTTGTGATTTTTTAAAAGCCGCCGGGGCAGACATTTCCGGGGCGGGAAAATCAGAAATTATCATTCGTGGTGTAAAAAGTCTTCATGACGGAAGCGTTACGTTGCAAGGAGACAGAATCGTAGCCGGTACGTATGCGTTGGCTTGTATGATTACCGGAGGCGGCATATTGTTAGAAGATGCGCCTACATCTCATATGACCAGGCTGATTCCGTTACTTCATGCTATGGGTGGCCATACCTTGATTACAAAAGAAGGGCTTTATTTACATCGTAGGGAAGAGTTGTGCGCCATCCCTTATACGGTTACAGAAGTGTATCCGGGATTTCCTACGGATCTACAATCTCCGTTATTAGCAACGCTATGTACCGCAAATGGAGAAAGCGTGATTGAAGAACGTATATTTGGAAACCGTTTCCGAATAGCCCCGGAATTAAAAAAGATGGGTGCGGATATTATGATCAGAGAGCATACCGCATATATCCGTGGAGTCGAAAAACTACACGGTGCAACCATTACAGCCGAAGAACTTCGTGGCGGAGCAGCACTTGTTATTGCAGGTTTGGGCGCCGGCGGAGAGACATACATTGAACAGTGTGGTCACATTTATCGTGGCTATGAAAATATATGCAGAGATTTATCAGAATTAGGAGCAAGAATATACGGTGAATGAGTATTTTGCAGGACGAAGGAAAAGGAGAATGGTTAAGGCGATTATTTTTTTAACCATTGTTTTGCTTATTACCTTTGGTATTTATTACTTCTTAACAACCTTTACAATTAAAAATATTACGGTAGATGGAAGTACCCACTATACAGAAGAAGAAATCATTGATATGGTAATCCGTAGACCGGAAGACAGAGTTTCCCTGATACTTTCCATGAAGTATCATAATGAACCGATTACAAATATTGCCTTTATCCAGTCTATAGAAGTGGATGTAATATCGGCGGATACCATTCATATTCAGGTGTATGAAAAAGCAATTGCGGGTTACATACAATATTTGGGGCAATACATGTATTTTGATAAGGATGGAATCGTAGTAGAAGCTTCCAGCCAAATTACAGAAGGCATGCCTGAGATTACTGGATTGGAATTTCATTCAGTAGTCTTACATAATCCTTTGCCGGTAAAGAATTCGGATGTATTTAGTCAGGTGCTTGAAATAACCAATTTATTAAATAAATACGAGCTTGAAATTGATACTATATACTTTAATAATAATCTTGAGGTGACGTTGTACATGGACAATGTGCGTGTGCCTCTTGGTAAAAGGGACAAGCTTACCGAGAAGATAATGAAGCTTAGAGACTTGGTTCCACACATGGAAGGAATGTCCGGTGTACTTCATTTGGAGAACATAGATAGTGGTTCCGGCGACATAACATTTACAAAAGATGTCGAAAAACCATAATATTGGATATTTTTTTAAAAATTTTTCAAAAACTTGTTGATAAATGTACAAAAAAAATATAGAATGAATATGTATAAGTTTATGAGAACGGAGGTATCCTCTTTTGTTAGAATTAATGTTGAATGAAACCGTATCCGGTGCACGTATTATTGTAGTTGGTGTAGGTGGCGCCGGTAATAACGCTGTAAATAGAATGCTTGGCGATGAAGTAGTTGGAGTAGAGTTTGTTGGTATCAATACAGACCAGCAGGCATTGAAAGTATGCAAGGCTCCAAAGATTTTGCAGATTGGCGAGAAACTTACAAAAGGTTTAGGTGCAGGCGCAAGACCGGAAATCGGTGAAAAAGCTGCAGAAGAGAACTTAGAAGATATTAAGAATTTGATCGAAGGCGCTGACATGGTATTCGTAACCTGTGGTATGGGTGGCGGTACCGGAACAGGTGCAGCACCGGTTGTAGCAAGAGTTGCTAAGGAAATGGGTATTCTTACCGTTGGCGTTGTTACAAAGCCTTTCCGTTTTGAAGCTCGTACACGTATGAACAATGCGTTAGCAGGTATTGAGAAACTCAAAGAGCATGTGGACACATTAATTGTGATTCCAAACGATAAGCTTTTAGATATTGTTGACCGCAGAACTACTATGCCGGACGCATTAAAGAAAGCAGACGAAGTATTACAGCAGAGCGTTCAGGGTATTACAGACCTTATTAATAAATCTGCAATCATTAACCTTGACTTTGCAGACGTACGTACCGTTATGCGTGATAAGGGTATTGCTCATATTGGTATCGGTACCGGTACCGGTGATACAAAGGCATCTGATGCAGTTCGTATGGCTGTAGATAGTCCATTGTTAGAGACTACCATCAATGGTGCTACTGATATTATTATCAATGTATCCGGTGATATTACTCTTGCAGACGCTGCAGATGCTGCAGATTATGTAGGCGAATTATGTGGTGAGAATGTAAACGTTATCTTTGGTGCTATGTATGATGAAGCAGCAAAGGATACATGTACTGTTACTGTTATTGCAACTGGTATCAATCAGAAGCAGGAAAAAGTAGCTCCGTTTACAAGCATTAAACCAAGCGTACAGCCTGTTAAACCGGTTCAGAGCGTACAGCCTATCAGCGTTCCAAAGCCTGAAGGTGTATCTACTGCAACAGGTGCATTGCCACCATTAAAGAAAACGGATTTATCTGCTTCTATCGAAGAAAGAAGCTTAAAGATTCCAAATTTCTTACAGAAAAACTAATATTTCTATAATTTTTAAAACATATTTTCAAACAGCATGTCTTTTTGTGAGACATGCTGTTTTTTGTTGCGAAAAAAATACAAATTCGAGCCCATGCTTTGACAAAATATTAAACCGAGAAATGGTATATTTTCAAAGAGAGGTCGATATGGAAATAGAAATCTATTTGGACAGTTTGTTTTTATTGAACTTTATGATAAATCTGTGGATATTGCAGTTAATAAAAATAAAATTTTTGCCGGAAACAAAAGGGCTGAGAATGTGGATCTCTGCGGGTATAGGAGCATTGATTTATATAATATCTTTTTGGTTTTCGGGAGGGAGTTTTTTTATTCCGATTTTTTCTATGTTGGTATCCCTGCCTGTTATGGCTGGAATAATTTTGACAAAAAGAAAGCGCAGATATTTTATAAAAGTAATTGGTTGGGGGCTTTTTTATGGGTTTGTAATTTCCGGAGTGCTTCGGGCTATGCTCTATAAATGGAGGATATTTAAAGGGCAAGAAATTACGGCTACGGCTGTTTTGGCAGGGACATATTTGTGTATGCAGATAGGCAGCCGGGGAATTAGGAAAGGAAAACAAATGGGTAAAAAAAGTATATGCAAAGCAGTGATTTGTAGTGCAGGTAAAGAAACCCGGATAAAGGCTCTTTTAGACACCGGAAACAGCCTTGTAGAGCCTATTAGTAGGAAACCGGTATGTATTGTGGAAGAAGAAATTCTGGCGCAGATTACGTTGCAAAATTCGCTGTTTTTGAGGGCTATACCATATCGGAGTATTGGGTGCGAGCAAGGAATGTTATATGGTGTTGAGATACCCCAAATTAAGATAATTACCGAAAGCACATGTTATATTGCAGAGCAAGTCATATGTGCCGGAGCACCGCATAAACTTTCAACAAAAGGCACGTACCAGATGATCCTTCATCCGGCACTTTTAAAGGAGGAAAATATAGTTGATAATAAGGAGGCGCAAAATGTTGTTGGGGAGAGAAATGAAAAGAACGATATTCATGCTTGTGGGTAGGGATTGGTTTAGCCAAGAACCGGAAATGGATATTCATTATATTGGTGGCACGGAAGTGCTTCCTCCACCGTTAGATAGTGACAGGGAAAATCAAATGTTAGAAGCACTTAACGGAGAAAGTAGTGAGTGGGCAAAAAGTGTTTTGATAGAGCATAATTTAAGGCTGGTCGTTTATATTGCCAAACGGTTTGACAATACAGGCGTAGGAGTGGAGGATCTGATTTCCATCGGAACTATCGGGCTTATTAAGGCAATTAATACATATAAAACGGATAAAAACATTAAACTGGCAACCTATGCATCACGCTGCATCGAGAATGAAATACTCATGTATTTGCGACGTACCAGCAAAAACAAGCTGGAAGTAAGCATTGATGAACCATTAAACACGGATTTTGACGGAAATGAATTGTTACTTAGTGATATTTTAGGCACAGAGGAGGATTTGATTTATAAAAATCTGGAAACTCAGGCGGAGTGGAATATGCTTTATAAGTCCATTGCAAAATTATCTCCCAGAGAAAAGACAATTATTTGCCTAAGATTCGGATTGAAAATAGGAAGTGATAGAGAGGTTATATATGCAGGCCCATATCAGAAGGCAGTACAGGAGGGCAAGGAATTGACTCAGAAAGAGGTGGCATCTTTGCTTGGAATATCCCAGTCCTATATTTCCAGGCTGGAAAAAAAGATTATGAAGCAGTTGAAGAGAGTAATGATGAAGGCTTTTTAAGGTGGCTTAGAAATGTTTGAACCCCTGTGCTATTGAAAAACACACCTATTTATTATATAATGTACTCATCATTTCGAGGAGGACTGCAATGTGAAAAAAACAAAAGTGAAATTAACAACTCAAATGCTTTGTTTCATCGGTTTGTTTGGTGCACTCAGTACAGTTTTGATGCTGTTTAAGATGCCGCTTCCGTTTGCACCTGCATTTATGAAGTTGGATGTGGCGGAATTACCGGCTATTATGGGCAGTTTTATGTTTGGACCATTGGCCGGTTTTTGTATTGTGGTTGTAAAGCTGGCATTAAATCTATTGATTAATGGGACAGATAGTATGTATGTGGGAGAAGTGTCTAACTTGTTATTATCTTCCATATATGTGCTTAGCGCGTCTTTAATTTATAGAGCAAAGAAAACGAAAAAGAGAGCAGCGCTCTCTCTTTTGGTAGGCGTAATTTCTACCAGCGTGCTTGCTTTGTTTACCAACACCTTTTTTATATTTCCTGCATATGTAGTTGTGTATGGACTTAGTATGGATAAGATTATAGGTATGGCAAGTGTGGTAAACCCTTTGGTTCATGATACTTTTTCTATGATGCTATTTAGTGTATTACCATTTAATTTAGTTAAGTACGGAGTGGTAAGTACTATTACCTTTTTGGCTTATAAAAAATTACATATATTTATTCAAAAACTATTGCCAAGTAATGCAACATAGTGTAATATGTATCTAATTTAGGGTTGTATACAATTATACAAAAGGAAAGGACAAATAATTATGGCACTTACATTATCTAAAAAGGCACAGGCAGTAAAGCCTTCCAGTACATTAGCAATCACAGCAAAAGCAAAGGAGATGCGTGCAAGTGGCATTGACGTAGTTGGTTTTGGAGCAGGAGAACCGGACTTTAATACTCCTGACAATGTGTGTGAAGCTGCTATTAAAGCAATTCATGATGGTTTTACCAAGTACACACCTGCATCCGGTACTAATGAATTAAAGGAAGCAATTTCTCGTAAGTTTAAAGAATTTAATAAATTAGATTATGCACCAAATCAAATCGTTATTTCTAATGGTGGTAAGCATTCTCTTACAAATATTTTCAGTGCAATTATAAATCCGGGAGATGAAGTGATTATTTTGGCTCCATTCTGGTTAAGCTATCCGGAAATGGTAAAGATGGCTGACGGTGTACCTGTTATTGTTTATGGTTCCAAGGAAAATGGCTACAAAGTTACCGCAGAGCAAATCAAGGCATCATGCACAGACAAAACCAAAGCTGTTATTATTAATTCTCCAAGCAACCCAACCGGTATGATTTACAATAGAGAAGAGTTACAGGCAATTGCAGATGTGGTTGTAGAGAAGGATATTTATGCAGTAGCAGATGAAATGTATGAATATTTGATTTACGGTGATGAAGAGCATGTAAGTATTGCTTCTCTCGGTGAAGAAATATACAAGAGAACCATTACATGTTCCGGTTTGTCCAAGAGTTATGCAATGACCGGATGGAGACTTGGTTATACAGGTTCTTCCGTAGAAATTGCGAAGTTAATGAGCTCCGTACAGAGTCATGCTACTTCAAATCCAAACTCTATTGCACAGAAGGCAGCAGTAGAAGCTTTAAACGGCCCACAGGATGCGTTGGCTGAGATGAAGGTGGCATTCAATGCACGTAGAGAATATATGTTTAAACGTGTAAGCGGTTTCCCATATGTGGATGTACAAGAACCAAAGGGTGCATTTTATGTATACATAGATTTGAACGATGCAATTGGTCTTACATTTAAGGATAGACAGATTACATGTGCAGCTGACGTTGCAGACATTTTGATTAATGAATATGCAACAGCAGTAATTCCTTGTGGGGATTTTGGTGGTCCAAATAACATTCGCTTATCCTATGCAATCAGCATGGAAGAAATTGAAAAGGGCTTAAACAGAATCGAATCATTCTTAAAGGAATTAAAGTAATATGGAAGAAATCATACGCATAAATCGGGAATTGGTTTATAAAGGTAAAATTGTTGATTTTTACAAAGATACCATGGCAATTCCTAACGGCAATGTGGTTTTTTGGGATCATATTGAGCATCAGGGGGCAGCAGCAGTCATTCCGGTGCTTGCAGACGGCAGAATTATTTTAGTTCGTCAGTTGCGTAACTCTGTAGAAAAGTACACTTGGGAAATTCCTGCAGGTGGCTTGAACGAAAGAGAAGAGCCTACCATAGTGGCGGCACGTAGAGAGTTAGAAGAGGAAACCGGTTTTACCACAGAGGAAGAACTGGAGCTTTTGATTTCCATTCATACAACCGTTGCATTTTGCAATGAGAAGATTGACATCTATGTGGCAAAAGGATTAAAGGAAGGATTGCAACATTTAGATGAGGATGAATATTTAGATGTAAAGGCATTTAGTGTGGATGAGATTAAAGAAATGATTTATTCCGGCAAGATGACCGATGCAAAGACTATTTCTGCAATCATGAGTTATAGCGACAAATATTTAAAATGATAGGTTTAGATGCTCGGGGTAATACCCGAGCATTTTTGCATAATATTTCATTCTTGAGCATACCTTGTTTCATAGGACAAGGAGAAGAAAAGATATGAAGAAAATTCCATTTTTACGCCAAGGAAAGATGATATATGTGAGCTGTTTTCTGGCAGGTTTTGTGTTGTTTTTAATGTTTGGAAAAGCTATTTTGGAAGATAGTTTACTGTTAAATGTAAGCGCTTTAAGAGAAATAAAAGATAGCATTATAGATAAAAAAGCCTTTTTTAGGTACATATCATGGCGCAGATTTCTTGCTTTGGGCATCTTTTTGATTTTGTGGTGGAAAGGGTATGGAAAATGGGTTATATATGTCGCTCTTGGATGGATAGGAGCAACTATGGGTGCTTGTTTGTATACCTGCCTTTTCCGATATCATTTTAAAGGAATTTTTCTGTGGATTTTTTTATATTTTCCACATTTGTTATGCTATGCTGCGGCAATACTTTGTGGTATGATATTAACAATAGGAAAACATGTGGGTAAAGCAGAGAAAATAAAGTTTTTGTGGCAGCATTG
This sequence comes from Lachnospiraceae bacterium, assembly GCA_045657025.1. Classification (GTDB taxonomy): domain Bacteria; phylum Bacillota; class Clostridia; order Lachnospirales; family Lachnospiraceae; genus RGIG6307. Next base: position 33,752 of record JAZOSF010000042.1, read on the forward strand.
GTTGATAGCGGTAGTTTTTGTGGCATCGTTTTTCCTTGGTATGTATGTAGAAGGCTATATAAATATAGAGTTATTGCAAGATTTTTTGATATTTTTCTAAAGAGGTACTACAGTGAAATTAAATCGCGAATTTTACAATAGAGATGCACACGTGGTTGCCCGGGAGCTTCTGGGAAAAGTATTGGTACGAAAAACAGATGAAGGAATCGTAAAAGGACGCATTGTAGAAGTGGAAGTATATAAAGGGACGGAAGAATCTATGGATTTTGCTTGTCACGGTTTTCCGATGAAGCGTACTAAACGCACCGAAGTTATGTTTGGCGAGGCAGGACATGCCTATATATATTTGATTTATGGGATGTATTCTTGCCTAAATATTATTTGTAATGAACAGAATGTGCCGGAATGTGTGCTGATACGTGCCTTAGAGCCTATTGACGGGATTTCTACTATGCAAAGCAGACGCAAACAGGAAAAGTTATATGCGTTGTGTAGCGGACCGGGCAAGTTGTGTCAGGCTTTTGGTTTAACAAAGAACGAAAACGGAATGGACCTTTGCGGTGAAGAATTGTATGTGGAGCAGAAAGAAGTGCGGCATACATTTGAGATTGCAGAAAGCAAACGTATTAACATTGATTATGCCGGAGAAGCAAAAGAATTTTTGTGGAGGTATACGATTGCAAATCATCCATATTTGTCCGTGAAAGAAAAAGGACGATATAACGTCTAATTGTGAAATAAATATAAATTATATAATTTGATGCGACGAAGAACCCTCCTTATGCATAGATGTATTAGAAACATTTATGATAGGAGGGCTTTTCATGTATTATACGGATGGGTTTGTAAATGAGAAAACTTATTTTGTAAGAGGACATATCTGGCATTTTGAGTTGGTTTGCAATACGAAGGAGTATCTTTTTTGCTGCGTTTTTGAAAGCGAGCCGGCAAAGGAACCAAGTGAAGTGGAAAGAGTGCTGAAGTTATGGGTTCAGCAAATATTGCCTCATGCATTGGAAAATGGCGTGATAGATATGCAAAGAGAATTAAACCGATTCGGCGCGTGGTTGAAGAATTGGTGTGTGGCCAAGGAAGGCTTTAAAGAGCCTACATTGTATCTGATTTTCCGGGACAACATTTATTCGAACAAAAAGAAAGAAGGTGTGTTTGCCCAATATAGAGGGCATAGGGGAGTGGTTTATAAGCAGGAGGGAGAAACTTGCATTATAAAAAAAGAACTGTTTGGAAGTGACAAAACTGCAGAAGAAATAGCAAACCGTCTGAAAACGGATATGTTAGTTGCTATGAGCAAAGGAATGCTAGAACAAGGCTATTTTATAATATGGGAGAATGCAGATGATTTTTAGGCATGGTGATATGACAAACAGAGATTTTCCTTGCGAAATTGTGAGAAGACTTCCCGGGGGCGTTATGGCGGAATTGTATTTAGCAAGGCTTCAAAACACACAACATTTTATGGTGGTAAAAGGAGTTTCCCGGAATGCTCCGGAAAGCCACAAAAGGGCACTTAAAAAAGAAGCAGAGGTTCTTTCTGGGGTGCGTTTTGAATCTATTCCGGAGATATACGGATGTTTTGAAGATACCGAAAAAAGATATTTTATTATGTCTTATCATGAAGGGGAAAATTTAGCGGAAGTTCTTTTGAAAAGAAATATTACGGAGCAGTGCATTAAGCAAATTGGGCTAAGCCTGTGCAGTATTTTAGCATATTTACATAAAAAAGGGATTGTATATGGTGATTTAAAGCCCTCAAATATAATATGGTCGAAGAACCATTTGATGCTTTTGGATTTTGGTGCGGCAATGTTTTTAGATAAAGAGGAACAAGATATTCGTTTTAGCGGAACTGCAGGATATGCAGCTCCGGAGTGGTTTTGCAGAAGCAATAGGAAAATAACTTGCTCAGCAGATGTATTTTCTTTGGGAGCGACATTATATCGCCTGTTAGAGGGAAAAGAACCAAGACAAAATTACGGGAAATTTATATTGACGGATAAACAAAAAAAGAACAGCTGGCAGACTGTTCTTGGTGAGTGCTGTGCTCCGATACCGGAAAATAGATACCGGAGTATGGCACATATATATGAGGCAATAAGTAAAATACAAATTTAAACTACATTAGCAATGTGGTAGATAAGGTTTTCGGTATCTTTCCATCCAAGACAAGGATCGGTGATAGATTTGCCGTAAATATTTTCATGGATTTTTTGACAACCTTCTTCCAAATAGCTTTCGATCATAAGTCCTTTTACCAACTTTTGAATATCCGCATCTAACTTACGAGAATGCAAAATTTCCTTAGCAATACGGATTTGTTCCTTAAATTGCTTGTTGGAGTTGGAGTGGTTAGTATCTACGATGCAAGCTGGGTTTTGTAAATCGCGCTCGCTGTACATTTGAAGCAAATTGGTCAAGTCCTCGTAGTGATAGTTTGGCATATTACGACCGTTTTTGGAAACGGATCCACGTAAAATAGTGTGAGCTAACGGATTGCCCGGTGTGCTTACTTCATAACCGCGGTAAGTGAATTTGTGCGGATGTTGTGCTGCATAAACAGAGTTTAACATAACCGTCATATCACCACTGGTAGGATTCTTCATACCGGTAGCCACATCAAAACCACTTACAACCAAACGATGTTGCTGATCTTCAACGGAACGAGCACCAATAGCAACGTAGGAGAGCAGGTCTTCTACATATGGGTAATTTTCCGGATAGAGCATCTCATCAGCTGCAGTAAGACCGGTTTCTTCCATTGCACGAATGTGCATTTTACGCATTGCAATCAATCCGGAAACAAAATCTTCTGCTTTATTTGGGTCCGGTTGGCTTGCGAGGCCTTTGTAGCCTTCTCCGGTAGTTCGTGGCTTGTTTGTATAAATGCGTGGAATGAGAATTAATTTATCTTTTACCTGTTCATTTACACTAGCTAATTTTCGAATATATTCACATACGGATTCTTCCTTGTCAGCAGAGCAAGGACCGACAATTACAATAAATTTGTCGCTTTTTCCGGTAAGTACGTCTGAAATTTCTTTGTCGCGGGCATTTTTCTGTGAGATCAACTCCGGAGACAAAGGGTAATCAGCAAGGATTACCTGAGGTGTAGGTAATAATTTTTCGTAATGGAAACTCATAGTATTCTCCTTTGTATCTGTCAAAACCAATAATAAAATTCATTATAATACCGGCATATACAAAATGCAAGCCTATTTAAGGCGATAGCAGTTCCATATGTACAACCCGCTGGAATATAATTGACTGACTAATAAACCTGCCAGATAGCCTTTGATGCCGTAGTGAGGCACGGCAAAGAAAACAAAGCATAACCGCAAGCAAAGACCGGTTATGTTGATGAAAAATATGCTCATAGCTTTTCCCAGCCCTTGTAAAATGCCGGTAAAAATACCATTTACGTACATGAATGGACACAGAAGACATAGGGCACGAATATAAACACCGGCAAGCGGTTCGTGAAATACGGATTCACCAAAGAAGTCCGAAAACATAAAAAATAGTATGCCAAACAGTAAACCTGCAAATACTACAAAGAAAGTGGCGTTGATGGTAATCGTTTTAATACGTTCCTTGTCTCCCTTACTATGGGCCTCAGACACAGCAGGTAAAAGCATGGCTGAAAGAGCACCGGTAAAAGCACCGGGAAAAAATAATACGGGCAGAGCCATACCTGTCAAAATGCCATAAGTGCTTAATGCAGCACTGTCAGAAAGTCCGTATATTTGCAACATTAACGGAATGCGAATGGATTCGATGCTTTGCAAAAAATTAACGGAAAGACGATTGGCACTTAAAGGGATGGACATTTTTAATAGTGAGGAAAGCACCCCTTTGTCCTGATTGGCAGGATGAGCAATTAGTTTGTGACCGACAGCATCTCTGCGCTTTCCAAACAATAATGCAATGCCTACTACCATAAGAGCAGCCAATTCGCCTATACACACACCCCAAGCCACAAATCCAAGCTCCGGTATATCGCCGGTAGCAAGAAAACTATTACAACAGATATATACGGTACCCACACGCACGAGCTGTTCTGTAAACTGACTGATTGCAGGTAGTACGGTTCGATGCTTTCCAAGGAAATAGCCGTTAATACAGGCATGTGCGGCACTGAGAGGAAAGGAAAATGCCAATATTTTTAAAATGGGTGCGGTACGAGGTTCTGATAAAAATTGTACAGCTAGCACATCAGCATATGTATATACCACATAAGTACATAAGAGAGAAGGTACTAAAACAAAAGCAAGTCCGTAGTATAAATACTTTCGACGTTTTTTTCTGTGAGATTCTGAAACGGCTGATACACATTTTGAAATAGCGGTTTGCATTCCGGCGCCCGTAAGTGCAAAAACCATAGCGCTGATAGGGCCTGTTAACTGAATAACACCCATGCCTTCTGCACCAAAGATTCTGGATAGGTATATGCGATAGAAAAAACCGATAATCCGGGTGGTAATATTTGCCGCAGACAAAATAAGAGCACCGGTAATAATAGGATGCTTGGAAAGTGATTTTTTCATAATTGTAAAGTGTCCCAAATTGTTTATATAATATATGCAAAACAAAAAAAGATGAGAATATGAAAAAAAGCAAATGTTTTTGTTTGTTATTTGACAACATTATGCAGTAGTGTTATAGTGAAATGTGAATTCGTAGTAATTTACTAGGAATTAAAAAGGAGTTTTTATATGGGAAAATATATATATTTAGATAACGCAGCTACGACCAAAACCATACCGGAAGTAGTAGAGGCAATGATACCGTATTTTAGTCAGTTTTATGGAAATCCAAGCAGCGTATATTCTTTGGCGGCAGAAAGTAAAAAGGCCATAACAGATGCCAGAGAAGTAATTGCAGAAAGTCTTGGAGCAAAGGCGCAGGACATTTATTTTACAGCAGGCGGCTCTGAGGCTGATAACTGGGCACTTAAGGCTGCAGCAGAGGCGTATGCTGCTAAAGGTAAGCATATTATTACTTCAGCGATAGAGCATCATGCTATTTTGCATACTTGCCAGTATTTGGAAAAACAGGGTTATGAAGTAACCTACGTAGGTGTCGATGAGAATGGTATACTGAAATTGGATGAGTTGAAGGCGGCTATTCGTCCGGATACTATTTTGATTTCTGTGATGTTTGCCAATAATGAAATAGGTACCGTTCAGCCAATAAAGGAAATCGGTGAAATTGCAAAAGAACATGGCATTTTGTTCCATACCGATGCAGTGCAGGCATATGGACAGTTACCGATTAACGTAGATGAGTATCACATCGATATGCTTTCTGCCAGCGGACACAAGTTAAATGGTCCTAAGGGCATTGGATTTTTGTATATTCGCAAAGGCTTAAAGCTTCGTTCCCTGATTCATGGCGGTGGACAGGAACGTTCCAGAAGAGCAGGCACCGAAAACGTGCCGGGCATTGTAGGTTTTGGCGCAGCAGCAGCCAGAGCGATGGCAACTATGAGAGAGCGTACAGAGTATGAAATCCAGTTGCGTAATTATTTGATTTCTGAAATAGAAGCGAAGATTCCGTATTGCAGATTGAATGGAGACAGAGAAAAACGTCTTCCAAACAATGTAAACTTTTCTTTTAAATTTATTGAAGGTGAATCCTTGCTTATTATGTTAGATATGAAAGGAATTTGCGCAAGCAGCGGTTCCGCATGTACATCCGGGTCATTAGATCCATCCCATGTACTTTTGGCAATCGGATTGCCACATGAAATTGCACACGGTTCTCTTCGTTTGACAATTAGTGAAGAAACCACAAAAGAAGAAATTGATTTTACGGTTGCAACGATTGCTGAAATTGTAGAAAAGCTTCGAGCTATGTCTCCGTTATACGAAGACTTTATGAAAAAACAGATTTAATACGAGGTGGGAAATATGTATACAGAGAAAGTTATGGACCATTTTTCTAATCCTAGAAATGTGGGCGAGATTGAGAATGCCAGTGGCGTAGGTACTGTTGGTAATGCTAAATGCGGCGATATTATGCGCATGTACTTGGATATAGATGAAAATGGCGTAATTCAAGATGTAAAGTTTAAAACTTTCGGATGCGGCGCAGCTGTTGCGACCAGTTCTATGGCTACAGAATTAGTAAAAGGTAAAACCATTCAAGAAGCAATGAAGGTTACTAACAGAGCGGTTATGGAAGCACTGGATGGACTTCCACCGGTAAAGGTGCACTGTTCTTTGCTCGCAGAAGAAGCAATTCACGCAGCATTATGGGATTATGCAACCAAGAACGGTATTACCATCGAGGGACTGTCTAAGCCAAAGAGCGACATCCACGAAGATGAGGCAGAAGAAGAGGAATACTAAAATTTCCTGACAAAAGGAGTTACATGGAGCAGAAGAAAAAAGTTGTAGTAGGAATGTCCGGGGGAGTGGATTCCTCTGTGGCAGCATATTTGTTAAAAGAACAAGGCTATGATGTAATTGGTGTTACCATGCAAATCTGGCAGGAAGAAGACCAGTGCAGTCTGGAAGAAAACGGTGGTTGCTGCGGCCTCAGCGCGGTAGACGATGCCAGACGTGTAGCAGAGAAACTGGGAATTCCTTATTATGTTATGAACTTCCGCAAAGAGTTTAAAGAAAAAGTTATGGACTATTTTGTGGAGGAATATTTACAGGGAAGAACACCGAATCCGTGTAATGCTTGCAATCGTTATATTAAATGGGAAGCATTGTTAGACCGATGCCGTGCCATTGGCGCAGATTATATTGCTACCGGACATTATGCGCAGATTAAGCAACTTGAGAGCGGTCGTTTTGTTATTCAGAATTCTGTAACCGCCACAAAGGATCAAACTTATGCTTTGTATAATCTGACACAGGAGCAGCTGTCACATACATTGATGCCGGTTGGAGCCTATACCAAAGACGAAATTCGAGCAATTGCAGAGAAGTTGGAGCTTCCGATAGCTAACAAACCGGATAGTCAGGACATCTGTTTTATCCCGGACGGAGATTATGGTGCCTTTTTGGAAAGGGAAGCCGGTGACAGACTTCCGGGAGTGGGAAAGTATGTTAACAAAGAAGGACAGATTTTAGGTGAACACAAGGGCGTGACCCATTATACAATCGGGCAACGAAAAGGGCTTGGCGTAGCTGCAGGACATCGTATTTTTGTGACAGCTCTCAGACCGGAGCAAAATGAAGTGGTTCTTGGAGAAAGTGAGGACTTGTTTTCCACGATATTGTATTGCGATCAGGTAAATTGGATGGCAATACCGGGTATCGATGCTCCATACGAATGTGTGGCCAAAATCCGCTATGCTCATAAAGGTACACCATGTACACTGGAACCGACAGAAGATGGCTTGGTGAAGGTGACCTTTAAAGAACCGGTTCGCGCCATTACCCCGGGACAGGCTGTAGTTTTTTATGAAGAGGACTATGTGCTTGGCGGTGGAAGTATTTTATAAGAAAATATATTGAAATAGAAATGGGCAGTCTTATTAAGACTGCCTTTTTCATAAAGTATAAAGATAAATATATGTTGTATGGTGAAATATAAGTGCGTTTTAAGAAAAAAGGTTTGAACTTGCTTCGATATGGAATCTTTATAGAATCGGTGTTTGTATTAATTTTATTTGCTGCAATGACAAGACAAAAGGAAGTTTTACCAGTCAATCTGGAGATAGAGGAACGTTTTGCGGAAACGGAACAGTCGTCAGAAGAAAGTGCTGAATTGGAAGAGGATAGCGATGACGGCACAGACACGATTAAGTGGGTAGATTTTACCGTTTCTTATGAGGCTTTGTGCCTGGCATATGAGTGGGATATAGATACTCATGGCACGGAGTATGAGCTGCATTGGATCGATTTGCTTGCATATACTGCAGCAAAAACAGGCGGGACATTT
>JAZOSF010000043.1:0-10164 GCA_045657025.1 Lachnospiraceae bacterium
CCAAAGCCGATACTTGCTTTGCTGGTAAGACGCTCTTTAATGATATTTTCTAAATCCGGAAATGCACCACCGCAGATAAATAAAATATTTTTGGTATTTACTGTGGTAAGAGGCACCATGGCATTCTTGCTGTTAGCTCCAACCGGAACCTCAATCTCAGAGCCTTCCAAAAGCTTTAACATGCCCTGCTGTACACTTTCGCCGGAAACATCGCGGGCGTGTGTGTCCTTTTTCTTGGCAATCTTGTCAATTTCATCGATGAAAATAATGCCTCGTTCTGCTTTTTCTACATCATTATCTGCTGCTGCCAAAAGCTTGCTTACCACGCTCTCAATATCATCACCGATATAACCTGCTTCCGTCAGGGATGTAGCATCTGCAATAGCAAGCGGCACATCTAACAAACGCGCTAAGGTTTTAACCAAAAAGGTCTTGCCGGAACCTGTAGGACCAATCATAAGCATGTTGGACTTTTCGATTTCAATAGTATCCTGTGTGCCGGTAGCCACTCGCTTATAATGATTATAAACAGCAACGGAAATAGCCTTCTTTGCATGTTCCTGACCGACTACATATTCATCCAGACCCGCCTTGATTTCATGGGGTGCAGGAATATCCTTCAACTGGATTGGCGGCACATCAGACTTTTTCTTTTTCTTAAGCTTCTGCTTCTCCGGTATGCCCCTGCCTTGTAAATCTGCCATATTAATAAATCGAATTTGAGGGAATCCCTTTGGCAATCCGGTCTGTTCACCGTCGCCCTTTTGCTCCTCGTCAGATTCTTCCTTGCCTGCTTTTACGCCAAACATCTGACGCTCAAATTCTGCCATCTGCTGCTTAAACTCCGGACTATCCAAAACACCTTGCATCTGCATATCATTTACCATGTCCATGGTTCGATGCATACAATCATCACAAACACAAACATTGCCCGGCATATGTACCATACGACCCGCCTTGCTCTCAGGTCTGTGACACATCATACACACTTCTTCGTATTCGTCTTCGCCATCCTCATCCACAGCGTCCACTTCATCTATTTCTTCTACATCTGTATACTTTATATCGTCAGACATATAATATCCTCCTCACAATCACATGTCCCTAGTATACCAAGGAAGTAGTACTATCGCAAGTTAAGTTTTTATAAACAAGTTTTGAAAAACTAGAAAAATACACCCTTTGCCTGTTCTTTAATTTCCTTAGATGCTGCAAAAGGAATCCTTGTGGTATAACCATTTTTAGCTGCTACAATTTTCTTGGTTGGCCATGCAAAAATATCTTTGTTCCATTCATTGATGGTATCGTTATAAAGTTCTCTTGCTGCGGTGATTTCTCTCTGCAGATACATGTTCTGTTGCATTGCATCTGCGATTTCGCGATGTGCTGCAAGCTCAGGATAGCTTTCTACTGCAACATGAATGTTTCTTGCAATGTTTTCAATCTGGCCGCCGATTTCATTACGGGCAGCATCTACATCGCCGCTTTGTCCTGCCCTGTATTTTGCAATATTTTCAAAAGTGCTCTTATCAAGGTCAATTGCTTTATCCAAAAGGCGGGCACAGTTCTGAAGTACCATAACTCTTTGTTCAAGATAGTTATCAATCTGTGATGCATTTCTCTGAATTTTTTGCTGTAACTGATCAAAATGCTTCTGTGCATTAATCTTCATAAACAAGAAAATAAGTCCCGGCAGTATGCCTAAAACCCATAACATAACTTCAAAAACTTTTGAGCCAAAGCCTACTTCTGCAGGAAGTTTCTTGAAAATAACATTGGTATCGAGCCCTTCTTCTCTAACTTCCGGATTTAGTTCATCTAATTGATTTGCCATTTTAAATTCTCCTTTTCTTAATTTCTAAATATACACAGGCCGTTATGTCTGCCTATAATACTTTTATTTGCTGCAATTTCTTCTGTAGAAACATAGAAGTTTTTACTTGCCTCAAGCGGCAGGTATTCATCCCATGTAACAGATACATTGTGGTAGCGTCCGTCGCCTCCATGTACCGAAACAACATCCACTTGTTTTCTTATATCATAGGAATACGCTGTAATACACGTTTCATCAATATTATCCTGGGAACGGACAAATGCTGACTTCAAAATCACCTGTGATTTGGTGTCCGGATGTGCTACAAAGCTATAGCTTACGGCATTTGCAAGTGCCTCACATTCCTTAAGGGAATATACCTGGGAATAATCAGGCAACGGCTCCAAGGAATGTACCGGTCTTTCCTGATACATCGGTATAGACCAGAGCGGTGCAAAATCAAAATATATTGCTCTGAAAAACTCTTGATTTTTGCCCATGAAATTTTCTCTGATAATATCATAGGAATATGAAATGTAACTCTCCGGCAACAAATATAAATCTCGCCCTTGGCTGTGATCCGATATGATTTTGTTTGTACGCTTCGATTTCTTAAAGTCAAAGTCGTCACCATATCCAACCTTGGATAACAACAGGTCAACCATGTTGGTTTGTGCAAGCGGTGTAAAAAGTGTTCTGAACTGAACTTCATTTGTTCTGTCCCAAGCATCAAACAAAACTTCAAAATCGGTATTGGACATGCTCATAAAGTTGCCGTTTCGACTGATTGCCTGATCTGTCTTTCTGTCCAGTTTTCTTTCACCGCGCTTTATGTATCTTTCGATAGCCTGCTCGCTCTTTCTCTCAAGGTGCGTAGCATCACGACTAAAGGTCAAGTCCGGTCCGCCTTGCGCACAATAATTTAGCACAATCTGTTTGTTGTAAAATGGTTTTGGCTTAGTAACTGTGGCGTGAAGTGTCTCGGACCTGCTTCGCGTTCTCATTCTGCCGTCGGAGTCACGGTAAGTTTCCGTCCAATGAATGGTTTTATATCCGTGATAGGTTTCCATCCCCATTTTATGTACTACTTTGCTCTCAAACAAAAACGGATTGTCATTGTATCTTCCTGACAGCACTTCCAAGGTGGATTGGTCTTTGCTGTTATGTTCCTTGAAATCATAATTGATTATCATGTCCGTTTCCTGTTCTACAGAAAAACTCTTCTCAAAAGATATCATAGGAATGGTTTGTTCGATAATTCCAATTGCGTCCCATTCGGTAAAAAGTGAAGTGAGCGGAATCATCTGGCAATTTGCCTCTTCCAACAATGCGTCGGCCTTTTTATCTGCATCGTCCATTTGGGTTCGCATTGCTTTGATTTTGGGAGTTGTCTTTTTGATTACAATTGGTATCAGCAAAATGGTGATACACATCAACACTCTCCAAAACCTTAACCAGTTAAGCTTTTTTCTTAACTCTGCAAAATCTTCTCTATACTCATTATACAGCCGTACTGTTTCGCGATTTTGTTCGATGTCAATGCCGGATTGTTGTACGAGATTCTCCCAAAAATGCTCTGCGTTTTTAGAATGAAGTTCTCTATATTTACTTTCAAACTCCTCTAGTGGGTTATAAATCACTGAATTCATAGCATCCTCCCTTATTCGACATTTTACTACAAAAAAATAAGAGACACAAGCATAATGCCTGTATCTCTTTTTATATTTTAGAAGTTTTATACTAAGCGATAACGGTTTCTTTATTCTTCACAGCAAACTGCAATACTACTGTTGTACCAACGAGTACAAGACCGATTATATCGGTTGCAAGTCCCGGATAGATTAACAACAAACCACCTATCAAAGAGAGGATTCTCTGATACCAAGGCATGTTGTGGAACAAGTAGCCTTCCAAAGCAGAGGAAACCCCAAAGATACCTACTAAAGAAGTAATACAGATCAAAACAACTTCCCAAGCGGTTGTATCTATAAATAACATCGCAGGATTTAAAGCAAATACATATGGAACAATGAATGCACCGATTGCAAGTTTTGTTGCTGTCATAGCCGTCTTCATAGGATTTGCCTGGGCGATTGCTGCGCCTGCATAAGCAGCCAATGCAACCGGAGGTGTTAAGTCAGCTACGATACCGAAGTAGAATACGAAGAAATGTGCTGCAATTAACGGCACGCCCATTCTTACTAAAATTGGTGCACAAGTAGCTGCCATAATACAGTAGTTTGCTGTTGTAGGCACACCCATACCAAGTACGATACAGCAAAGCATTGTTAAGAAGAGTGCAATGATAATTTTATCGCCTGCCAATGTAACGATGCCGTTAATCATAATATTTGCAAGACCAGTCATGGTTAAGGTACCTGCAATAATACCTGCTACACCACAAGCAGCGGCAACCGTAATCATACCTTTACCGCCGGCAGCAAGCGCCTCAAAAATTTTCTTAAAGTTAATACGATTATCTTTATTGATCACACCTACCAAAATAGCGGCAACAATAGAAATTGCAGCAGCATATTGAATAGAACGTGTGCTGGTACCTACTAAGTAAATCAAAAGCGCCAACGGGAACAAAAGATAAATCTTCTTTAAAAGCGGTTTCAAACGTGGTAATTCTTCTTTTGACAAACCACGAAGACCTTCCTTTTTCGCTTCTAAATGCACTGCGATGAAAATACCTGCAAAATATAATACTGCAGGTAAAATAGCCTTTACAGCGATGTTGCTATAAGGTACGCCTACATAGTCTGCCAAAAGGAAAGCGGCAGCACCCATAATCGGTGGCATAATCTGTCCGCCGGTAGATGCACTGGCTTCTGCAGCTGCAGCAAATTCCGACTTGTAACCTGTCTTTTTCATAAGCGGAATGGTAACAGAACCGGAACCAACTGTATTTGCTACAGAAGAGCCGGAAACCATACCTTCCAACGCACTGGCAACAACGGCTACTTTCGCAGGACCACCGGAGAAGCCGCCAACAATAGAGTTGGAGATTTGGATAAAGAAATCTGCAACACCGGTTCTTTCCAGGAAAGCACCAAATATAATAAATACAACTATAAATTTCGAACACACGTTAATTGGGGTGGACAAAATACCTTCTTTACCATAGAAAAGGTAACGAACAGAATAATTGATTTTGCCCCAGAATGATGGGTTGTTTAAGCCCCAAATCAAAGCGTACACAATGAAAGCGCTCGCCACAATCAGAATAGGAAGACCTACACTGCGGCGACACAATTCCATCAATACAAGAATACCAATGATACCGATTACAATCTGATATACCTCAAAGCGACTACCCTGCTGAATAATAGCTCTCGCATTCACTGCATAGTAGAGAAAAGAACCTGTACCAAGTAACATCAGCACCACATCATACCATGGCATGTGATTAATCTTCTGTGTCCCTTTACGTGCCGGAAAAACAAGAAAACCGATAAAAATAATAAATGCTACAAAGGTTGTTAATCGAAGTTCTTCTAACCATGTTGCAAATAAGGTCACATAAATACAGAATAAAGAAAAAATAGCAAGTACGCTACTTACTAAAATTTTTGGTGTTCCCTCCCAAATTCTTACGTTGGATTCCTGGTCATACTTTTTCATAACAGCATCTAAGTCCATAGGTTCTATAACTTCCGGCTGTCTTTTCTTTTTGAACAAAGTCATGAATTTCCTCCTCTTATCAAATGTCAAAAAAACACAGCTGCGAAGAAAAATCAACGCAGCTGTAAGAAATCTTATAAACAGATTATTCTGTTACAACTTCTACGCCATTTTCAGCGAAGTATTTAGCAGCGCCTTTATGGAATGGAGCTGTCATACCGCTTGTTGCGTTTTCAATGCTAAGTTCAGCACCTTTTGCATTTTCAGCTTTGATTGCATCGATGTTGTCAAAGATTGCTTTTGTAAGTGCATAAACATCATCTTCAGAAGCATTTGCATCTACAATCAAAGTAGCCTTTACCGTTACAGTGTCAACGTCAGTTTCCTGACCCGGATATGTACCTGCAGGAACGGTATATGCTGTATAGAATGGGCAATCAGCCATTAATTTGTCAGCGATATCGCCATCGATAGGAACTAAGTAAGCTGCGTTTGTTGTGCAAAGTTCTGTGATAGCTGGGGTTGGAGCACCTGCAACGATGAATGCAGCGTCAATCTTGCCATCCTTTAAAGCATCTGCAGAATCAGCGAAAGACTGATACTGAGCCTTGATGTCATCTTCTGTAAGACCTGCAGCTGTTAATACGTCAATTGCATTGAAGTATACGCCTGAACCAGGAGCGCCGATAGAAACAGCTTTGCCTGCTAAGTCAGCAACAGACTTGATTTCAGGATCCATAGTAACTAACTGAACAGATTCAGCATATAAGCCTGCAACAACGCGGAAAGAGCTAAGTGCACCATCCGCTTCGAAAGAACGTGTGCCTTCCCAAGCGTAAGCCATAACGTCAGACTGAACAGTACCTAACTGGTAGTCACCAGCATCAATACCCTGAATGTTTGCCTTAGAACCATCTGTAGAAACAACAACAACGTCAATACCTGCATTGTTCTTAATGTACTGGCCTAAAACACCGCCGTAGCCATAGTATGTACCACTTGTACCGCCGGTACCCATAGTCATTTTTGTGCTTGGCTTTTTAGCAGCATCTTCTGTAGATGTTTCAGCCCCACCACAAGCTACTAAACCAAGTGCTAAAACAGCAGCTAAAACAAGTGAAATTAATTTTTTCATAGTATAAACTCCTTCTTATTAAAATTAGATAGTATGGATTATACTATACTTTTCCAAATGTTTCAAGGGTTTTCTGTATACAAAGATACATTTATACAATTATCCAAGCTATCTGGCAAAAAAAATTGCATTTTTACAGCAATTATAACAATGAAAAACCTCTCCGGACATCTATAACACGTCTCAGAGAGGTTTTTAATACGTTTCCAAAATTCTATTTTCTTTATTCCGCTGGTCTTTGACCAAGTGTAACTTCCAAAATCACACTTTCATATTCTCCGTTGTTCGCACGCATTACGGTAACTTCTACAGTTGTACCTGCCGCATAGTACTGGATTGCTTCCTGCAAATCTGCATAACTTCTAATCTGGAAAGAATCAAACTGTACCAAAATGTCTCTTGGTTTCATGCCGGCTTTCTTTGCGGCACCATCTTCCATAACTTCGCCAATGAAAACGCCCTGCGGCATACCATACATCATAGCTATAGTGGCATCGATTTCTTCAATGCCAACGCCTAAGTAACCACGTTTAGACTCTTCTACTTTAATCTTGGTTGTCTGTAATGACAAGTCATCAATAATCGGCTTTGCTGCATTAATCGGAATCGCAAATCCCATACCCTCAATGGCAGAACCACCGATTTTGTTGGAATTGATACCAATTACCTGTCCCTGCAGATTTAAAAGTGCACCGCCGGAATTTCCCGGATTGATGGCTGCATCTGTTTGGATAAAGCTTCCGGTAGTACCATCTTCCATGTCAATCTCTCTGTCAATGGCTGAAACATAACCACCTGTCACGCTTTGTCCATAGCCGAGAGCGTTACCGATAGCAATTACAGGCTGACCCAATTTCAAAGCTTCGCTGTCTCCAAGGCTTGCAACTGCGATTGCTGATTTGGTTTCCGGTGTTAAATCTTCTAGCACAACAGAAACTACTGCAAGATCCATCTTTGGGTCTGTTCCTTTAATATATGCATCGGCTTTAGAACCATCAATAAATGTAATTTCGATAGCATCTGTGCCACTGACTACATGGTAATTGGTTGCAATTAAAAGTTCGGTTTCGTTTTCGCCAATGATAATACCACTTCCGCTGCTTGCTCCACGCTGGGTAAAGCTCTGTCCCCAAAAGCTACTAATTGTCTCGGTATAATTGTTAATAACAGAAACCATAGCAGGCATTACTTTTTCTACCATAGCAGAAACATCATATGCGATGTCTGTTACAGGCTGTGATGGTGCTATCGGCTCTACTTTTTGAATTTCAGGCTCTTTCGGAAAAACTTCCGTTGGAAGAGAAATGCTCTCCTCTTCTGCGCCAAATTTGTCAATCAACTGATTTACACCAACGAAGGCACATGCTGCACTACCACCAAGCAAAATACCGCAAAGAAGCAATACTAAAATACGCTTGCCCCACCCCGTTTTCTTGCGTGGGTTAATTTCCTTAGCATTATATGGTATATTTGGTGTAGAATCGGTTGGCTGCGTATAGTTGCTGCTAAAAGCGCCCAGTCTAGTCTGTGTTTCCTCTTCTTGAGGAGCACTCTCGGCTCCGATGGAAAGCTCTGTTTCTACCGGTGTCTCTACCGGTGTTTTTGCTATTTCTGCAACTTCTTCTATAATAATCTCTTCGTTCTGCACTAAATTTGTCTTATCTTCATTTTCAATCGGTAAAGAATTCCCATTTTCGTTTTCGTACATCTTTTATACCTCCCTATCTTGATAGACTAATCATACTTGGAATTTGTGTTTAAAATGTGACGATTTTCTATAGTTTTTATAAAAATTTTTAAAAAGTACCTTTCTTCAAAAAGCTATCCGCAATCATCAAATCTTCCGGAGTGGTAATTTTGATATTTTCGTAGCTTCCTTCTACCAATTTTACTTGGTTTCCTGTTAAAAGCTCAACTACCATGGCATCATCGGTAATCGCAACTCCCTGCGCCAATAAAGCTTCTTCTTCAGCTATTAATTTGTCATAAGCAGGCATAATAACAGAATATAAAAAGCACTGTGGTGTCTGAATCTGCCATACCAGAGAGCGTTTCGGAGTGCTTGCCGCAAAACCCTGCTCATCTACAATTTTTATGGTGTCCTTGACTGGCATACCTACTACACCGGAACCATATTGGATTACACTTTCACCGGCGCGCTTTAAAATTGCTTCATTAACAAATGGTCTGGCACCATCATGAATATAAATGCAGTCTCCCTCAGAAGCATCTGCAGCCAAAAGTCCTTGATACACGGAATGGTAACGTTCCTTGCCCCCTGCCACCACTTGGCGAACTTTAGTAAAGCCATATTTATCTACAATTTCAGTCTTGCAAAAATCAATGTCATCAGCAGCTGTCACCAGTATAATGTCATTTACAAAACTGTCTTCAAACTGCTTTAATGCATAATAAAGAATTGGCTTGTCCTGTAACAGCAAATACTGCTTTGCCACATCACTGTTCATACGTTTTCCGCGCCCTGCTGCCAACACAATTGCTATATGTTTCATACACTTCCTCACTTCATTTCAAGCGACTTATCTTTCTCCCAGTTTCAAATTCGGTACCGCATTTAAATCCCAGCCATGACTAGCACCTTTGATATACTCATAGTATCCTGCCACGCCAATCATCGCCGCATTGTCCGTACAGTAAACCGGGCTTGGATGATAAAATGCAATCCCCTCTTTGTCACATGCTGCCTGCATTGCCGCGCGCAATCCGGAGTTGGATGCAACACCACCTGCAATAGCAAGCTTTTTAAAATGATATTCCTTGGCACCATGGATGGCATGCTCCACCAACACATCGGTAACTGCCTTTTGGAATGAAGCAGCCACATCCGGTATGTTTACCTCTTCGCCTTTCATTTGGGCACCATTCAAATAATTTAAAACGGCGCTCTTTAACCCACTGAAACTAAAGTCATATACATTCTCGCCCACCTTAGCACGCGGGAATTTAATAGCTTCCGGATTACCTTCCTTTGAAACGCGGTCAATCTTTGGTCCACCCGGATAGCCCAAACCAATAGCGCGGGCAACCTTGTCAAAGGCTTCTCCTGCAGCATCGTCACGGGTTCTTCCGATAATCTCATATTCCCCGTAATCCTTTACTACTACCAAATGAGAATGTCCGCCACTAACAACCAAACTCATAAAAGGTGGTTCCAGCTCCAAATTTTCAATATAATTTGCACTGATGTGGCCCTCGATGTGATGCACGCCAACTAAAGGCTTTCCTGTGGCAAAAGCCAGTGCCTTGGCAGCAGATACTCCAACCAACAACGCACCAACCAGTCCCGGTCCATAGGTTACCGCAATAGCATCGATATCGTCCATAGTTACTTTCGCAACTTTCAGTGCTTCTTCGATTACCTGATTTATTTTTTCTATATGTTTTCTGGATGCAATTTCCGGCACCACCCCACCATACAAGGTGTGCAAATCAATCTGGGATGAAATGATATTGGACAATACCGTGCGACCGTTTTTCACTACAGCAGCTGCTGTTTCATCACAGGAGCTTTCGATTGCCAGAATATAAATATCCTTGCTTTGTTCTATGGTTGTCATCTTTTATCTCC
>JAZOSF010000044.1:0-10543 GCA_045657025.1 Lachnospiraceae bacterium
TTACATGAATTTTGAAAAAAGAGGCTTTATTTTCAAAGGGATTTTCGATTCCAATCCGATGCTTCACGGCAAGAAAATTCGCGATATGGAAGTACAGCCCATGGAAAATATGGAGGAATTTATTAAAGCTCATGACATTGATATTGCGGTGCTTACGATTCCAAAGAACGGTGCTGTGCAAGTTGCGGAGAAATTAGTGAGAAATAATATCAAAGCAATTTGGAATTTTGCCCATGTTGATTTAAATGTTCCAAAAGATATCCAAGTGGAGAATGTACATTTATCCGAGAGCCTGATGAAGTTGTCTTATAAACTGACCAAAGGACAAGAAGTATAATATTTGTGCGTCAGAAGGTTTGCTTTTGGCGCACTGTTTTTGTTTCGAGAATATATTAATAGTAGGTTGATGTTATGAAGATGTTTAAAAGAGTTTATGCAAAAGTGAATTTAAGTCATATCGAAGAGAATATGGATGGCATGTATAAGCTGATGCAAGAAAAAAGCCACTTTTTTGCAGTGATTAAAGCAGACGGATATGGTCATGGTGCAGTGCCTGTTGCAAAATTTTTGGAAGATAAGGCATATGTATATGGGTATGCCGTTGCAACAGCAGACGAAGCAGTTGAAATTAGAGAAGCAGGAATTAAAAAGCCTATTTTGGTGTTAGGTTATACGTTTCCGAATGACTATGACGAGATGATTGCCGACGATGTCATTTTGACTGTTTTTCGCGAGGATTCCATAGAATTGCTTCAGGAAGCGGCTAGGCGAGTTGGAAAGCGTTGCAAGGTTCATATAAAGGTAGATACCGGTATGGGTAGAATCGGTATTAAACCTAATGAGCAGGGCGTGAAATTTGTCGAAAAAGTATTAAATGCAAAAGAACTTGAGTTAGATGGTATATTTACTCATTTTTCCAGAGCAGATGAGACTGACAAGACTTATACTATAAAACAACTTTCTTTGTTTAGTGAGTTTGTAGATGATGTGGAAAAACGCTTTGGAATCAAAATCCCATATAAGCATTGTGCAAACAGTGCAAGTGCTATGGAATTACCGGAAACATATCTTGAAATGGTTCGTGCCGGAATTTCCATGTATGGTCTTTGGCCTTCCGATGAAATAAAAAGAGATGTTATAGAATTAAAGCCGGCTCTGTCTTTGCACAGCCAAGTGGTTTATGTAAAGGAAGTAGGGGCAGAGACACCTATTAGTTACGGTGGAACTTTTGTTTCCGACAAAGCGATGAAGGTGGCTACCATACCGGTGGGTTATGGTGACGGATATCCCCGTGGCTTATCCAATAAAGGCTATGTATTAATCCGAGGCAAGAAAGCACCAATTTTAGGTAGGGTATGCATGGACCAGCTTATGGTAGATGTAACACATATCCCGGGAGCTTCTGCGGATGATCCGGTGACATTAATCGGAGCAGACGGCAAGGAAAGAATCACCATGGAGGAGCTTGGAGCTTTAAGTGGTAGATTTAATTATGAATTGACTTGTGATTTAAATAAACGAATTCCGAGAGTATATATTTACCAAAATAAAATCGTTGATATAAAGGACTATTTTACAGAATAAACTTAAGACCAAAAAAATGAATACTGCAAGAATTTTGAGCCATACTAAGCTATGAAAGAAGAAACCTTTACATAGAAAGGAAGGCATGAAATGAAGCGTGGTGACGTTTATTATGCAGATTTAAGACCCGTGATAGGCAGTGAACAGGGTGGTATCAGACCGGTTTTAATTATACAGAACGATGTTGGCAATAAGCATAGTCCCACGGTAATCTGTGCAGCAATTACCAGTAAGCTGGAAAAAGCCAAGTTGCCAACGCATATTACGATATCATCCAATATGTATGATATGGAGAAGGATTCTGTGATTTTATTGGAGCAGCTTCGCACCATAGATAAAAAACGTTTAAAAGACAAAGTGTGTCATTTGGGCGATGATATTATGGGTCAGGTGAATTCAGCTTTGGAAATAAGCTTGTCCTTGGCAAATAGTCATTCTGTTGACTAAAAGCCATAAATTTGTTATATTTAAATGTAATATTAATGTTATAAATACAAAGGAGATTTTTGTATGTTTGAAAATGGCGAGCCCGCCTATTATATTATTTTTTTTCTGTTATTATTTGTGGATATTGTGCTGTATGGCTTTCAGTCAGCAGTAAATTCTGTGGATGAAAAGGAGCTGGAGCGCAAGGCGTTTGAGGAAAAGGACCCGCTTGCAATTCGTATTGAGCGCTATGAGGATAATCCTGCCAAAGTAAATCAACTTATCAGCTTTGTTGCTACATTAAATCATTTGATTATAGGTGCAAGCATGTACAAAGTTCTTTTGGAACAAGGACTTTTAATTGTAGAGCCGTTTTCTGACATCAAATTCTTAAATGCCGATTTGGGAGGCGTAAGCCTGTTACATATTTTGGTATCTTTTGTAGTTATTCTTTTACTTGTTTTTGTTATTTCATCTTTCGGCATCATGTTACCGCGAAAACTTGCGAATCGTAAGCCAGAGAAGTGGGCTTACGGCAATGTTAGATTTGTACGTGCCTTGGATATCATATTTACTCCGTTATTGACTGTGATCAATTTGCTTGTCAAGGGAATGGTATTCCTTTTTGGCGGCCGTGACGAGAAAAACCATGAAGATGTGTTTGAACAAGAAATTATTGATATGGTAAACGAAGGTCATGAACAGGGTGTGATTGAAGCCAATGAAGCTGAGATGATCAGTAAAATTTTTGAGTATGGCGACAAAGAAGCACAGGATATTATGACAAACCGCAAGAATATCATTGCCATTGACAAGGGTATGACCTTGGAAGAAGCATTGCAATTCATGTTAGAAGAGAATTACAGTCGTTATCCTGTGATTGACGAGACCATAGACCATATTGAGGGCATTTTATATTTAAAAGACACTATGCGGTTTTACAATGCCGGTACAGATAAAAACAAGCCCGTTTACGAGGTGGAAGGACTTTTGCGTAAGGCAGAGTATACGCCGCTCACTCGTAATATTGACGACTTGTTTGAAACACTGCAGTCCAAAAAGTTACAGATGGCCATTGTTATAGATGAATATGGCCAGACCGCCGGACTTGTTACCATGGAGGATATTTTAGAGGAAATCGTAGGTAAAATCCAAGACGAGTACGACGAGGATGAGGACTACATTGAAGAGACAAGTAACGATGCTTATGTTATGGAAGGTTTAACCCCTCTTAATGACATTGAAGAGCAGTTAAATATCGAATTTGACGATACCGAATATGAAACCTTAAATGGATTTATCATTGGTCTGATGGACCATATACCACAACCGGATGAAAACTTTGAATGTGATTACAAGGGTTATAGTTTCAAAGTTTTATCAATAGAGAATATGCGAGTTCAGAGTGTACTCGTTCAAAAGCTGGCAGAAGAGCCAAAAGAAGAAACTGAAAAATTAGAGGAGAATTAACATGTCAGGACATTCAAAATTTGCCAATATTAAACATAAAAAAGAAAAGAATGATGCTGCAAAAGGTAAAATTTTTACCATTATTGGTAGAGAAATTGCAGTTGCCGTAAAGGAAGGCGGTCCAGATCCGACTAATAATTTTAAGCTTGCAAAAGTAATTGAAAAGGCAAAATCCAACAACATGCCTAATGATACTATCGAACGTGGGATTAAGAGAGCAAGCGGTGAACTTGGCACTGTAAACTATGAATATATTACATACGAAGGTTACGGGCCAAATGGTATTGCTATTATTGTAAATACTTTGACAGACAACAAAAACCGTACAGCAGGCAACGTAAGAAGTGCATTTACAAAAGGACAGGGTAGCATCGGTACGCCGGGTTGTGTATCCTTTATGTTTGACAAGAGAGGTCAGATCATCATCGACAAAGAAGAGTGTGAAATGGACGCAGATGATTTGATGATGATTGCATTAGATGCAGGTGCAGAAGACTTTAACGAAGAAGAAGACAGCTTCGAAATTTTAACAGATCCGGACAGCATGGAAGCAGTTCGTGATGCGTTAAAAGCAGAAGGTATTGAGCTAGCAAGTGCAGAAGTTACTATGATTCCACAGAACTATGTGACATTAACAGATGAAACTGCTATTAAGAATCTTCAGAAGACGTTAGATTTGTTGGATGATGATGATGATGTAGAAAGTGTATATCACAACTGGGACGAATAAGGAGTTAGACTATGAAACGCGAGACAATTTGCATCCAGTCCGGCTGGAAGCCAACCAAAGGCGAGCCACGTGTATTGCCTATTTATCAAAGCACAACTTTTAAATATGATACATCCGAGCAGATGGGACGCTTGTTTGACCTGGAAGACAGCGGATATTTCTATACCCGTTTGCAGAATCCTACTAATGATGCGGTAGCACAGAAGATCTGTGAGTTAGAAGGCGGTGTAGCCGCTATGCTTACTTCTTCCGGACAAGCTGCAAACTATTATGCTGTATTTAATATTTGCGAAGCTGGTGATCATTTGATTATGAGTTCTACTGTTTATGGAGGTACCTTTAACTTGTTGACATGCACCATGAAGAAAATGGGCATTTCCTGTACCGTAGTAGATCCGGATGCAAGTGAGGAAGAACTGAATGCAGCTTTTTTACCAAATACCAAGTGTGTAGTCGCAGAAACAATTGCAAATCCTGCATTGGTTGTGTTGGATATTGAGAAGTTTGCTCGTGTAGCACATGCACATGAAGTTCCTCTTATTATTGATAATACATTCGCAACTCCTATTAACTGCAGACCATTTGAGTTTGGAGCAGATATTGTTACACATTCTACTACCAAGTATATGGACGGTCATGCGATGTGCGTAGGTGGTGCTATTGTTGATAGTGGTAACTTTGATTGGAGCAAATATCCTGACAAGTTCCCAGGTCTTTGTACTCCGGACGAGTCTTATCACGGAATTGTTTATACAGAGAAGTTTGGTAAGGGCGCATACATTACCAAAGCGACCAGCCAGCTCATGAGAGATTTGGGTTCCATCCAGTCTCCAATGAATGCCTTTTTGTTGAATGTGGGTCTTGAAACTTTACATTTACGTATGCCTCGTCATTGTGAAAATGCACAGAAGGTTGCAGAGTTTTTAGAGGCACATGATAAAGTGGCGTGGGTAAATTATCCGGGATTAAAGAGCAACAAGTATTATGAATTGGCACAGAAATATATGCCGAATGGTTCTTGTGGCGTTATTAGTTTTGGTTTAAAGAGTGGCCGTGAAGGAGCTTCCAATATGATGGATAGCTTGAAGTTAGCAGCGATCGTAACGCATGTTGCAGATGCAAGAACCTGTGTGTTACATCCGGCCAGCCATACACATAGACAGATGAGTGACGAACAGTTAGTGGAAGCAGGTGTTGCACCGGATTTAATCCGCTTATCTGTTGGTATTGAAAACGTAGAAGATATTATTGCCGATTTAGCGCAGGCTATTGAACGGGCATAATCAGAAAGGAAAAATTATGTACAAGTTAGCTATTGTAGTTCCGTGTTACAAAGAAGAAGAAGTGTTGGAAATATGCTCTGAAGCATTAAGAGGTGTGTTAAATGATCTCGTTGCAAAAGGCAAAATCACCGAAGAAAGCTTCGTAATGTTTGTAAATGACGGTAGTAAAGATCGCACATGGGAATTAATTGAAAGTGAACATGCAAAGCATCCGGTACAGATAAAAGGTGTAAATCTTGCAGGGAATGTAGGTCATCAGTATGCTTTAACAGCAGGACTTCTTGTTGCAAAAGACATGTGTGATATTTCTATTTCCATTGATGCCGATTTGCAGGACGACGTGGCAGTTATCGAAGATATGGTAGATGCTTATTATGCAGGTAATGATATCGTTTATGGTGTGCGTAATGACAGAAGCACCGACACCTTCTTCAAACGAGCAACTGCACAGGGATTCTACAAATTCATGGAAGTAATGGGTGTTAAAACTGTTTACAATCATGCGGATTTCCGTTTAATGAGCAAGCGTGCATTGGAGCATTTCAGTAAGTTTAAAGAGTCCAACTTATTCCTTCGTGGTATGATGCCTCTTATCGGCTACAATACAACAAGTGTTTACTATAGCCGTAAGGAACGAGTTGCCGGTGAAAGCAAATATCCGCTTAAAAAAATGCTTGCACTTGCATTTAATGGTATTACATCTTTTAGTGTTAAGCCAATCAGTTTAATTTTAACCTTTGGTGTAGCAATTATTGCCTTGTCTATTTTAGCTGCAGTATATGCTTTGGTTGCACATTTTATGGGCAATACAGTACCGGGCTGGACCTCTTTAATGTTATCCATTTGGTTATTAGGTGGATTACAGTTATTTGCAATTGGTCTGGTTGGAATGTACATCGGTAAGATTTACATGGAAGTAAAAGAAAGACCACGTTATAATATTGAGAAGATACTGAATTAATTTTGTAGGAGTACTATGAAGAAATTATCATTTGTGCCGGAAATGTTCATATGGTTAACCTTTTTTGTGGTAGCAGGGTTTGGGTATGCGTTTTCCTTCTTTGGTTACGTAGAATCCAAAGCATATATGTCTGCCTCAAATATTGTAATTCCTGCGTTAGTATGGATATTGCTTGCAGCAATCTGCACGTTTTTATTGAAAAATGCCAGACGCACAAATTGTTTTGTTCATTTTTCTAAATCAGAACGCCTATTTTTAGAATGTAGTATATTAGCACTTTTATTAATTGGCGGTTGGGTATTTCGTTTTGTAGACTATTTTCATGGGGTTTGGCCTGCAGAACTGGACAATACATATTTTCAATTTGCACAGGTTTCTCAATCTGCAGAGGCATATTTAAATCCACATCCGGCATCTAGATTATATGTGGCTTTCCTACATGTGATTTTCTGCTTCTTAGGTAATATCTATGAAGCTGGTGCTTTTATCCAGTTTTTACTTCTTTTAGTGGCAGTAGGTGTATGGTATGCTACCATTCGAAAAGGGTTTGGTGTAGTTACAGCGTTGTTTTTTGTGGGTGGTGCGATGCTTTTGCCGGACAGTATACAAAGCAGTATGCAATGTGATCCGTCTATGTTATTGTTTGCTATTTATGGGATTATAGCATTGCTAATGGTAAGCTATGCATACAGTAAAATTTCCGGTGTATGGGCTGTGATTTGCGAGTTTTTGCTTGCAATTCTTTTGACGGCAGCAATTATCCTGGACATTTCAGGAGTTTTGTTGATTATGGCATATTGGTTTGCTGTAAGGCGTCATGCTTCTGAGAAAAAAGGACGAGGATTACTTTCCTTTTTGATGTTATGTCTTGGCATATTGGCGAGCATTGCTTTATTTATATTCGTGCAAGCAGAAGTTTATGGAATGAGCTATGAGGCTGCTTTTTTCTTCCAACCATATTTTGAGATGATGTGGAAGATACCGAGTATAAATGATATTCAAACATTTGTATTTTCATTGGGAACACATCCGGTGTTTATAGTAACAATTGTAATGATTTCCATCTATTGGTTTTTAGTTAAAAAACAGGCAATTACTTGGATTATGTTGTCCATTTTGTTTTTGTTTGCTTTGCAATTGCTTGGATGGGATATGTATTTACAGCATGATTTTGCAATCTTTATGGGGATTAGTACATTGCTGGGGATTTCTATTCAGCAATATTTAGTAATGACGGATGAAATTGTCAAAGAAAAACAAGAACCTATAGTTACTGTAGTCAATTTCGAGGAGGAACCTGCAGTAGTAGTTCCTGAGAGACCACAAATTTTCATTCCAAAGACTATGGAGATTCCAAGGCGTGTTTCAAAGCCTAAAATTGACTATTCCATAGAAGTAGATCAAGATAAGATGCATTACGATTATCCGGTGGAAGATACGGTTGATTTTGATGTTTAGTTTAAAAAATCAGATTTTGAACATACTAAGACGAGAGTTTAGCTCTCGTCTTATTTTTTTGTGGAGGCTTATATGAAAGATAATAATGAAAATACTTCGAATTCAAAAGAACAGGATAAAGACAATCGTATTGAGCAGTCAGGGCAGTTGTTGCTAGATGAAAACAAACAGAAGGAACACCTACATTTAATTACAATTATTGGAGAAATTGAAGGTCATGATGTGCTTGGAAACAATGCAAAAACAACAAAATATGAGCATATATTGCCAGGCCTTGCAGCCATCGAAGACAGTAAGGAAATCGAAGGAGTATTGGTGCTTTTAAATACCATGGGTGGTGACGTGGAAGCAGGTCTTGCCATAGCAGAAATGCTTGCCAGTCTAAGTAAACCAACAGTTTCTCTTGTGCTTGGCGGATCCCATTCCATAGGAGTACCTATTGCAGTAAGTTGCGACTATTCGTTTATTGTACCTACCGGAACCATGGTTATTCATCCGGTGCGCATGAACGGCATGGTGATAGGAGTGAGACAGACCTTTGATTATTTCAAACAGATACAGAACAGAATTACCGGTTTTGTGAGTTCACATTGTGATATTTCAGAGGCCCGCTTAGAGGAACTTATGATGGAAACAGCGATGCTCACAAAGGATGTTGGTACGATTCTTGTAGGAAAACAGTGCGTAGAAGAAGGGATTATCAACGAGGTTGGCGGAATTAAAGAAGCGATTGCAAAATTGCATGAAATGATAAAAGAAAACCGTAAGGAAAATTGAAAATCTTGTGGAAATACCAATGACAAAACGGATTGTTTGTGTTAAAATAATACAGTATGGCTTACTATGTCTATTTGACAATATGCCGATATGAAAGGTGAAGGTAGTTATGGCCAAAAATAATAACACAAATCGTAGAAATACAACCAGAAGTACAACAAGGAATACAAGTAGAAGTTCTTCTTCCAAAAGTCACACAAAAGCAAGAACGAAATCAGTAACCCGCCAGGATCAGGAATTATGGTATGAAGTGGGTCTTATTGTAATGTTTGCTTTTATGATATTTTTGTTTTTATGCAATTTCGGATTGGTAGGTCCTATTGGCGTATTTTTCAAAGATGTCATGTTTGGCTTAGTAGGACTTACAGCATATATTTTACCTATATTTTTATTTATAGCAATCTTTTTTGGATGGGTAAATAAAACACATCGCGCCATGAAGCGTAAGTTGATTGCAGGAACCATATTCTTTTTACTTTTGGGGGCTATATGTGAATTTATAGCAGGCCGTTTGAAGTACATGGATAGCTACAAGATATCTTACTTTTATAAGCAAAGCGTAGAATATGGTAATGGTGGTGGCGTGATTGGCGGTTCTATTGCATATTTTTTAAATTCTTTAGTGGATGTATGGGGCAGCGTGCTTATCATTATTGCGTTGGGAATTGTTTGCTTGGTACTGATTACAGAAAGGTCTTTTGTTAAAGGTGTTCGCAAAACCAGCCAGGCAGTAGCTTCAGGTGCTCATGGCATGCGCGAATACGCAACAGAAAGAGCCAAGGAACGCGAGATGGAGTATGGTGAACAAATACAATTAACCGACAGACAGTTAAGCGGAAAAGATGGTGCGCCTGCAGTTGCAGACCGAAATAAGAAGGTCAAAGGTGTAAACTTTAATTCTATTTTTAGTAAATTAGGTGATGACAAGAATACGAAAGAAGTCGGAGTTAATGATAATCTCTTAGATGCCGGTGAGGAGATGTATTATGAGCCAAAGGCAGAGACAGGAGCCTATGCTCAGGTAGTATCCCCTGTTGCAATGACCGCTGGTGCAAGTGTTGCACAAAAGGCTATGCAGGTATCCAGAGAGACTATGGCGAAGTCACTTCCGGAAACGGATGAATTGCATGAACTTAGACCAAAGTCCAACTATCATACACAGGAGCGCATTTCATTTACAACTCCTGAATTGAAAAAAGAACCAACACAACCAAGAGAATTTGCAAAGAAAGAATTTGTTTTGAATGAACCGGAAGATGATTTGACATATGCAAAGCCAGCACAGCCGGTAGAATTAAAGACATCTACTTCTGCGGCAAAGGATAATCGCCCGGTTGCAAAGTTAAAAGATAAAAGTGTACCTGCCAACCAAATGTCTATTGATATGGCCAAGTTATATCAATTTCCTCCAATCAGCTTATTGCAGAGAGGAAAAGGTTCTAATGCAAGTGCCGGACAAAAGCATTTGGAAGAGACAGCGCGCAGACTACAGGAATGTTTACATACATTTGGTGTAAAAGTTACTATTACCGATATTAGCCAGGGACCGGCAGTTACCAGATATGAACTTCAGCCGGAGCAAGGCGTAAAGGTTTCCAAGATTGTTAATTTGTCAGATGACATTAAATTAAATCTTGCAGCCACCGATATTCGAATTGAAGCACCGATTCCGGGAAAATCTGCAATTGGTATCGAAGTTCCTAATAAGGAAAACAGTGCAGTTGCATTTAGGGATATGATTGAATCTGTGGAATTCAAAGATTCCTCATCCAAGATTTCGTTTGCAGTTGGTAAAGATATTGCTGGTAAGATTGTAGTAGCTGATATTGCAAAGATGCCTCATATGTTGATTGC
>JAZOSF010000045.1:0-4375 GCA_045657025.1 Lachnospiraceae bacterium
CGGTTGTAGCATGGGCACCAAAACCTGGTTTTCCGCTATTTTCCTTTTTTGGAGCTTTCTGAATTTTGCCAAGATATTTCTTTAAAAAGAAAATACAACATACAACACCGCCAATAATTCCTACGGTCATAACAAGTGCAATGGTCACAAACGCGCCAATGCTTAATTCGTCCACGCGCAGACCGGAAAGTCCAATACTCTGAGCTGCAATTTCTGCAACATTCAGCTCATACTGAAGCGCTCCAACAACGGAAAGTCGAAGCCATGAAAATGGGACTCCTAAAGAACCACTCAGGGCAATTACTCCAAGCAAAATACTAATGGATGGAAGCATCGTAAATGTAGCACTTGCTGTAATTGTCTTTTTCAACACTTTTTTATCAATGCCGAGTTCTACTCCTGCCTTATAACTTTTTACTAAAAACACAAAACACATAATTGTGATAAATCCAAGAATCCCTGCAACAATTAAGTAAAAGATTCCGGAATTCACACTGCTTAAATATTCGTTCATGTTCTTCCTCCTAAAAATGATTTTTAAACATTGTAGCATTTTTTATGTAAATTTGCCACCAAAAACAGCTGATTGAAACATTGCATTTCAGTCACATTGTGGTAAACTGATAATAGGTTATTTTGTATTATTTTAGGGGAACGATATGGATCATAACATCAAAAAGAGCAGTTGGTTCATCAAGGCAATCTGTTTTAATTTTTCTATATGTTTTTTTCTTGCATCATTTGCTGCCACTGTCTATTTAAATTTATGGGGACATGTGTGGAAGGACTTTGTGAAACTCATGGTTCAACCCGGACCGCTGGTAACCGATTATTTTATGCTCGGTAACATTGCATCTGCATTTCTGAACGCAGGTATCTGCGGAATGACATTTACGTTTTTGATGATCTATTTAAAAACAGAATGTCGCCCAAGTTATCTTGCAGGATACTTTTTGGTAGTTGCCCATTGTTTTTACGGATTGAACTTTTTAAATATGTGGCCGCCTGTTCTTGGTATTTTATTGTTTACAAAAGTATTTAAGATCGGTTTTCGTCATAATCTTGACATGGCAATGTTTTCTACTGCTTTCGGACCATTTATCAGTGAAATGTTATTCCGTTATCATGTTTGGAATTATTATATTGCCTATGAAGTTCAGGTCAGCATTCTTGGTTTCATTTATGTAGTTATTTTTAGCATCTTCTTAGGATTTGCGATTCCAGCCATGCTGCCAGGTGCATTAAAACTTCACAAGGGATTCAATCTCTATAATGGTGGGCTTGCTTTCGGTCTCTTAGGATTATTTATTTATGCCTTTATGTACAAGACCATGGGAATTGAACCACCTCATGCAACACCTACTCCAAATGTTATCTATGCGTCTCACACAAATTCTTACCAGATTTTTTCCACTTGGTTTTTTGTTGTTGTATTTGCATTATTTATTTTATGGGGATGGAATTTGAACGGAAAATCCTTCAAAGGTTATAAAGAGCTATTAAAATCCACAGGACATACCGCAGACTTTTTTGCTGAATACGGAGCTCCAAAAGTTGTCTTAAATATTGGATTTTATGGTTTGGCAGTATTTACCTACTTTTTACTGGTCATCAGTCTTACTGATGGAGCAGGTTTTACCGGACCTACCGTAGGAGTTATTTTAGCAGCAATGACTTTTTCCTCGCAGGGACAGCATCCTGCAAATGTATGGCCTATTTTTCTTGGCTATGTAGTACTTTCCTTGTTTGTTGTGCTTATGTGTACCATTTCCGGAGTAGAGCTTCCATGGACGCTATCCACACAAGGCTATTTAAATGGTGCCGCCTTCGCCACCGGACTTTGTCCAATTGCCGGGCGCTACGGCAAACGATATGGTGTCATTGCAGGAATTCTTGCCGCTATCATCTGTACTTCTACTAGTTCCATGCATGGAGGACTGATGTTATATAATGGCGGTCTTACCACCGGTATTACTGCACTGATTATGGTACCTTGCCTGGAATATTACTGGCACGAGAAAAAAAGAGCTTAAAAGAAAGGATACAATCTATGCAAAATGAATCAATGCACTGGGCCTCTGTCTGGGGAAACGCAGTCTCTATTGCAGAGAACAGACCTGAAAGCTTTAGTAAAAATATTACACTTCGCTACCCTATTTATTCACATTTTGAAGGAACTGGACTCTGCCTGACCTTTGATAATTATTGTGGTACTGAACCAATTACCATTGAAAAAACAACCGTGTATGTAGACGGCAAATTTTACCCGGTTACATTCGGACATCAGGCATCTGTTACGATTCCTGCCGGGGAACATGCTATCTCAGACGGTCTGAAATGTTATATCAAGGCACAGAGCACTTTTGATGTGAGTTTCTATTTGAAAGATTATACACAAATGCGTTCTGTTGTATTCACTTGCGGGCCTCTGTCTTACGGAAGTTATGCTATCGGAGACTGGACAGAAGAAGTTCATCTTCCAATTGACTTATCCCGCACAACACACTACTTCTATTTTTTAAGTAATGTATCTGTCTATACAAGCAGCAAAAACAGGACTGTCGTATGTTATGGAGATTCCATTACTGCCCAGGACTGGCCTGATTATTTGAAACTTCGTTGTCAGAAAGAAGGCTATGACCACACTGCAATCATTCGTCGCGCAACCAGCGGTTCCAGAATCTTGCGTGAATATAATTGCATTACATATGAATCTTACGGTCTTCGTGGAGATCATCGTTTTCCTCATGAAGTTCCAACAGATGGTGCTGACACTGTCCTGATTCAGCAGGGAATCAACGATATTATTCATCCTGTAGGAACTGATGTAAATCCGTTCCGCCCAATGAGCGATCTTCCGACTGTAGAAGAATTAATCGAAGGTTTGAAATATTATATTAAAGAAGCTCGTTCCTACGGCTATAAAGTTTATGTTGGTACCCTTCTTCCGATTGAAGGCTGGCGAACTTATGCTACTTTCCGTGAAGAGATGCGTACCGCCTATAATGATTGGATTCGCACAACTGATTTAATTGATGGGGTAGTAGACTTTGATAAGGCCGTTTGTGACCCTGATAATCCAAGCGCATTTCTGCCAGAATATGACAGCGGCGACCATTTACATCCAAGTCCTGCCGGCTATAAAGCAATGGCTAACGCTGTATTAAAAGAAATTTTAGAAGGTTAAAATTTATTTATATCATAAAAAATGGGGTTCAGTTTTCACTGAACCCCGTTTTTTACTTATTATTTATGCTATTGAATTATGCAAAGAATAATTCAGATAATGTCATTGGATCGATGTATTCGCCATTTTTGTAAACACGCATGTTACCAGAAGCAACTTCATCAATAAGCATTACATTGCCGTCTGCATCATAACCAAATTCGAATTTGATATCGTATAATACTAATCCTTTTTCTTTCAGGTCATCTGCTACGATCTGTGTAATTTTCTGTGTCATGTCTTTCATGTCGTCATACTGTTTTTCTGTCATAACGCCAAGAGCTACAAGACCATCTTTTGTTACAAGTGGATCACCTAAAGCATCGTTTTTGAATGTCATTTCAACATATGCTGGAAGATCAGCACCTTCTTCAATGTACTGTCCATAACGGCGGAAGAAGCTTCCTACTGCTTTATGACGGCAGATAACTTCAAGACCCTGTCCAAATACTTTTGCTGGAAGAACTTCCATAGTTGTATCTTCTAAGTTTGCATTGATATAGTGTGTTTTGATACCTGCTGCATTGATTTTTTCAAAGAAGTAGATAGACATACGAAGGTTAACATCACCTACGCCATCGATTGTAAGACCTACTGCATTTTCGCCTGGATCAAATACGCCATCTTTTCCTGTGCAATCATCTTTAAATTTTAAAAGGCAATTTCCGTTTTCGAGTTCAAATACGTCTTTTGTTTTACCTGTGTATACGAGTTTCTTTTCCATGAACCATACCTCCTGGTGTTTTATCACGTTTAAATACTAATTATCTCTAAAAGACAAACTTATTATAATGCAGGGAAAATAAATTTGCAATATAGTTAAAATTTCTTATTTCTTATTAATTGTTTTAATTTCTCATTATAAATTAATAATCATTCTACATATCTAAAAATCCCATAATAGCAATACCAATTACTACCAAAAGAATCATCAGGTAATGTTTTTTGGAAAGTTTTTCTTTCAGGAAAATTCTGCTCCATAATACAGATGCCGCACAGTAAGATGAAATAATTGGTGCAGACATTGCCAGGTGTGCTGTATCAGCAATGGCATAAATATACGCAAACTGCCCCGCTGTTTCACAAATAGCACCAATATATTTTGGCACTTCCAGCTTTGGTACAAGCTTATCCTTCTTAATAAGTACT
>JAZOSF010000046.1:0-8946 GCA_045657025.1 Lachnospiraceae bacterium
AAACCTTACACGGATGTTTACTTTTTCTACGCTCAACCACGTGAACCGATTGGCCAAAGCAGCAGGTAGCCGCTATCACGGCGCCAATTCCTTATATAAGGACGACGCTTACGGCACTTATATATTAATTGCAACCAAAGGCGACCATACCAAAGAAGAGTATAATCGTTTTTGTAATATGGTATCCGAATATGCTTCTATGCACAAATCCAAACCTGCTACAGAGCGTTTCTTAGAAGAGCACTTTGTTCCTATCATCAAGGACAACGCATTGCAAACTTTAGCAGAATTATAATTCGTCCTATGACCAAAGCAAAACCTCCGAGGTTCTCAACACCTTCGGAGGTTATTTTTTTGATTCCAATATAATGGTAAGTACTTCCGGCGGATTAAAAATTCGTACCGGTATTACAGAATTTCCCACTCCGGTTCCTACATACATAGCTAAATCGTCGGTTTCATATAAGCCTACCGTATATCTCGGCAAAAATCCCTGCCCCGGAGCATAGATGCCCCCGATAAACGGCAAGCGGAATTGTCCTCCATGGGCGTGACCTGTGAGCACCAGGTCTACCGGATACTGGTCATACATATCCAAATACTCCGGTCTGTGACTCAACAATAGCAAAAAATCTTCGTTACGTATCTCCACAGATACTGCATCTAACATAGCTTCCATGCGTTCGCCGTTGTTAGACAAAAATGCATATCGGTAATCCTTGTATAGTGTGGACGGATCTTGAATTCCACCAATTAAAATCGTTTCACCACTTTCTTCGTGACGAACCACTTCGTTGTTAATAATCCGAACCCCCATCTCTTCCAATGCCCTTTTAAATGCGTTATTATGCGGGTCGTCTAACAAAATCATCTCGTGATTGCCATAAACAAAATAAATCGGTGCCAGCTTTGTAAGCATCTCCACTAATTTGAGTGTTTTGGTTTCACCCTCTACACCATTCCTAGCATAATATTTGGAGTCTACCAAATCCCCTGTCATGCAAATAACATCCGGCATTTGTCCCTGAATGGTATCATAGATCTGTTGGATCTGTTCGTCACTTCGAACAGAATGTACATCCGTCAACTGCACAATACGAAAATCATCAAAGCTTTCCGGTATGGCTTCGTTTGAATGGGTATAAGTATGTACCACAATCTTACTATTCCAGTACACATTCCACAAAACGGAAGCAACTAGGATAGCCCATATTAAAAAACGATATTTCTTTTTCATTCTATCCCCTCACTTCCCTTCAATATATGCACGGATAAGCAAAAAAAGAACCTCGTAGGCAGGCCGATTTGTGCGGCTGCATGCGAGGTTGTGTGTGAACTGAAAATTACTCTTCCACTGCAGCAATTTTTGCCATTAATTCATCTACATCAATGCCGTGTACCATAGCTGCCTCTTCTAAAGTTTCCATCTGTGCAGATGGGCAACCTAAGCAGTGCATACCGATTTCAAATAAAACAGGAATAATCTTCTGATTAAGCATAAGAGCCTGTCCAATTGTCATATCCTTTGTAATCTTTGCCATGTCGATTCCTCCTAATAACTTTTTTTTAAGTATAATACTTTCCTTGCATTCATGCAAGTATACAATTATTCTTTCACAAAATAAAATTCACATTTTCATTTTTATGCGATTTCACCAAATATTGTACATTTTTACTTCTTATGTATAGAAAAAAGTACATTGCATATGCTTGACTAAGACACTTGTGAATCATATAATAAAGACATAGGAAATAGCAAAAATTTCATTACTATATCAACCTAATTTATTTCATTTTATAGGAGGCTTTTCAAATGAGACCAGAATGGACAGATTTTGTAGGCGGCAAATGGGTAAACGAAATCAATGTACGTGATTTCATCCAGAAAAACTACACTCCATATGATGGAGATGACAGCTTTTTAGTTGGCCCTACACAGAACACAACAGATTTATGGGACCAGGTTCTTGACTTAATGAAGCAGGAACGTGAAGCAGGTGGTGTACTTGATATGGATACAAAGGTTGTTTCTACTATCACATCCCACGGCCCAGGTTATTTGAACAAAGACAAAGAAACTATCGTAGGTTTCCAGACAGACAAACCTTTCAAGCGTTCTTTACAGCCTTACGGCGGTATCCGTATGGCAGAAAAGGCTTGTGCTGATAACGGTTATACAGTAGATCCAGAAATTTCTGAATTCTTTACTACACACAGAAAGACACACAACGCTGGTGTATTCGATGCTTACAACAGCGAAATGAGAGCTTGTCGTTCTTCTCATGTTGTTACAGGTCTTCCAGATGCTTATGGTCGTGGTCGTATCATCGGTGACTACAGACGTGTTGCTTTATACGGTATCGACAGATTGATCGAAGACAAGTTAGCACAGAAGGATTCTACAGGCCGCGTTATGACAGATGAAGTAATCCGTCTTCGTGAAGAAATTTCTGAGCAGATCGTTGCTTTAAAGATGATGAAGGAAATGGCAGCTTCTTATGGCTGTGATATTTCTAAGCCTGCTACAAACGTACAGGAAGCTATCCAGGCAACATACTTTGGTTACTTAGCAGCAGTTAAGGAACAGAACGGTGCAGCTATGTCCCTTGGACGTACTTCTACTTTCCTTGATATCTATGCTGAAAGAGACTTAAAGAATGGTACATTCACAGAAGAGCAGATTCAGGAATTTATCGACCACTTCATCATGAAGTTACGTCTTGTTAAATTTGCTCGTACACCAGAATACAATGCATTATTCTCTGGTGACCCAGTATGGGTAACAGAAACATTAGCAGGTGTTGGTATCGACGGTCGTCACATGGCAACAAAGATGAGCTTCCGTTACTTACACACACTTTCTAACTTAGGCCCAAGCCCAGAACCAAACTTAACAGTTCTTTGGTCTACAAGATTACCAGACAACTTCAAGAAGTTCTGTGCTAAGATGTCTATTTTATCTTCTTCTATTCAGTACGAGAACGACGACCTTATGAGAGTAACTCACGGTGATGACTATGCTATCGCTTGTTGTGTATCTTCCATGAGAGTTGGTAAAGAAATGCAGTTCTTCGGCGCTCGTGCTAACTTAGCGAAGTGCTTATTATACGCTTTAAACGGTGGTATCGATGAAAAGACCAAGAAACAGGTTGGTCCTAAGTATCGTCCATATGCTGGCGATGTATTAGATTACGATACAGTATGGTCTATGTATGTTGACATGATGGAATGGTTAGCAGATGTATATGTAAATACTTTGAACATCATCCACTACATGCATGACAAGTACTGCTACGAAAGAGCACAGATGGCTCTTCATGACAGAGATGTTCTTCGTTACTTTGCAACAGGTATCGCTGGTCTTTCTGTAGTAGCTGACTCCTTATCTGCTATCAAGTATGCAGAAGTTAAGGCTATCAGAGATGAAGATGGTATCATCTATGACTTCGAAATCAACGGTGACTTCCCTAAATATGGTAATGATGATGACCGTGTAGACGAAATTGCTAACAAGCTTGTTTCTACATTCATGACCATGATCAGAAGACACCACACATACAGAAACGGTGTTCCTACAACATCTATCTTAACAATTACTTCTAACGTAGTTTACGGTAAGGCTACAGGTTCTACACCAGACGGACGTAAGGCTGGCCAGCCATTCGCTCCGGGTGCTAACCCAATGCACGGACGTGATCAGAAGGGTGCTACTGCTTCCTTAGCATCTGTTGCTAAGTTACCTTTCAATGATGCACAGGATGGTATTTCTAATACCTTCACTATTATCCCAGGTGCTCTTGGCAAGGAAGATCAGATTTTCTCTGGCGACATTGAAATCGATTTAAGCAAATAATTTATTGACTTATCAGTATTTCTGATTTTATAGCACATACTCTTACTGATAAGATTTATCAGAAAGGAGTATTGCTATGAATCAGGACAAAATGATTGATGACCTTATTAAAATGTTAGATGGCGGTATGGCAAAGGGTGTAGGCCATGTCAACGTAGAATGTGTTGAAGACGCGGACGAAGCCAAAAGCGTACAAACTTTAGGGTGTGCAGATTGTTCTTCTAACCCTATGGCATGTAGCATACCTACTCTGCACGAGGGCATCGACGATTCAGAATAAATAGGAGGATTACTATCATGGCAGCAAATAACGCTCAGATTGATAACTTAGTATCATTATTAGATGGTTATGCTGAAAAAGGTGGCCATCACTTAAACGTAAACGTTCTTAACAGAGAAACATTATTGGATGCTCAGAAGAATCCTGAAAAGTATCCACAGTTAACAATTCGTGTTTCCGGTTATGCTGTTAACTTCATCAAATTAACTCCAGAACAGCAGGCTGACGTTATCTCTCGTACATTCCACGAAGGATTATAAGAACCAGTTAGAGCGGTGGCCCAAGGTCACCGCTTTTTATTTACCAAAATCAAAGCGAGGCTGATATTTATGACAAAAGGCAGAATTCATTCAATAGAGAGTTTCGGTACGGTAGACGGTCCGGGATTACGTCTTGTAGTTTTTACCCAGGGCTGCCCTATGCGATGTGCATATTGTCACAATCCGGACACATGGTCAATGAAAGCCGGCGAACTTATGGACCCTTCCGATATTATTGAACAATACGAGCGAAACCGCAGTTTTTACAGAAATGGCGGTATTACCGTAACCGGGGGCGAACCTTTAGTTCAGATTAATTTTTTAATTGACCTGTTTACACTTGCCAAGGAACACGATATTCATACTTGTATCGATACGTCCGGCATTATGTACCATCCGGAAAACAAAACTTTCACAGAAAAATTGGATAAGCTTATGACTTTGACGGATTTAGTAATGTTAGATATCAAACACATTGATCCGGAAAAACATATGGAATTGACGAAGCAGCCAAATAGTGGTATACTTGCTTTCGTACAATATTTAAGCGACAAAAACATTCCGATGTGGATTCGCCATGTTGTAGTACCGGGTATTACCGATGAAGAGAAATACTTATATCAGCTCGGTCAATTCATTGCTCCATTTAGGAATTTGAAAGTATTGGATATCTTGCCATATCATACTATGGGTACCACGAAGTATGAGAAGTTGGGTATAGAATATCCGCTAAAAGACGTTCCGGCTATGGACAAGGCTACCGCTATTGAGCTTAAGAAGATTGTAATTAAAGGTATCAAAGATAAAAGAATAGAATTAGGCATGTCATAAGGCATGTTTCTATCGCATAGTTTAATATTGCAAAGGAGGAAATGACTATGGCATTCAAAATTAGTGATGCTTGTGTTTGCTGTGGTGCATGCGAAGCTGTGTGTCCTGTAGGTGCTATCAGCATGGGCGAGGAACACTTCGTTATTGACCCGGACATGTGTATTGAATGTGGTGCTTGTGCAGGTACTTGTCCTGTTGGCGCACCTGACGAAGAATAATTACACAAACAGAAATGGGAAATCGATTTATACCGATTTCCCATTTTTATTTATGTTAATTTTTCTTTGTTGTCTTTCGAATAATCTTCTTAATTAATTTTACCACTCCAACAACAATTCCACCCAACAATGCTATTACCGCCAAAATCACTGCAAGAATAATAAAGAAAAATTTGTTTGGATTTTTGAGCAAATCACCAAGTGCTTTGCTATCTTCTACAACTTTTCGTCCTTCCCAAGAAGCATACTTTTCAGGCACTTCGCCAATGCCGTCTCCATCCGTGTCCTCAAAGGAATCCATATATTCTGCAATAGCAACCCATGCCTTCAGCTCCTGGTCACCTCTCATAATAACAGCATCCTCATATCGCTCAATCGGTGTGCCGTCCGCAAACTTCGGAACGATAGACAACAAACCATAAGACATATCTGTTACGCCACCAAGCATTTGTGAAGAATAAAAGTCTGTTACTACACGATATAATTTGTCATCTTCCAATTCTACACGTTCTTCATCACCATTCACCAAGAATACATCGGTAGCCTTGTTTAGCAACATACGATTTGGATTGTAGTGCCAATATAAACCATCTGTATAAAGTCTTGCCGTTGTCATAAGGTCAGAAATACTAGAATCGATTTCTGCGACTGTTTTTAACTCAGCGCCTGTTAAATAAACGCTAATCAGCGGATATCCCGGAACGCCATCCTCTCCAATCCCCAGGGAGAAGGAATTGAATACATTTTCTGTAGTGATATTGCCTTTGGCATAGGTGTCACGAATGGTTCCCGCAGGTACTACTGCCACATCTACCGGATGTGAATCATCTGTAGAAAACGTCTCAACTGCATATGTATAAGCATCCGCCATGATGCTGCCCAAATTCAACTCCGTGTGTACATCGCCCGGGTTTGCGCCAAACTCAATATCATTGGTTGCCAAAACCTGATCCTTGGTAAAATGGAACTGCTCTAAATACTTGCTGTCTACCATGTCCATCAAAACATCTATTTTGCTTTGAGTATCCTCATCACCCTTAATGGAAGAATCTACGGTAATCAACTCATAACGATCTATAGACCAGCGTCCATCTGCTTTCCTAGTCATGGTCAAGTCACCAAGATACTTGCCATATTCTGCTGTCGATACAATATAAGTGTCCCCGTGCACAATTGGCTCAGGAAGTTTGGTGTGGGTGTGACCACTAACAATCAAGTCCAACTCCGGCACGCTCTTTGCCAAAATTTCATCTTCGGATTTTTCTTTATCATCCCAAGTACCACCGTGAGATACGCAAACAATCATATCTACATTCTCAGATGCCTTGATTTCCGCAACCGTTTCTTTTACCGCTTCCACAGGGTTCTTAAATAATAACGGTGGGTTTGGCACGCAATCCAATGCATCCTCGCCAAAAACGCCGATGACTGCAATAGACACATCTCCTTTTTGTACCACCACATATTCTTTTATGCCATACTTCTCAAAGGCATCCAAAATCAACTGCTGATCACTCGTTAATCCTGCAGCTTTCATGCTTTCCCAATCAATATTACATATCACGATTTCCGGCAGCGCATCACCGCTTTCTACCGCGTTATTCAACATATTTGCAAGTCCTTTTGCCTTGTAATCGTATTCATGATTACCGAGTGTAGTTACATCAATACCCAAATCACCAAGCATACGAATTTCAGAAGCCTCTTCTTCATAGACTACCTGAATAAAGGTACCCATAGAAAAATCCCCTGCATCCAAAAGGAGGGTGTCCGGATTTTCCGCTTTCTGTGCATTGATTAGAGTTTTTATCTTGGCAAAACCACCAAGCACTCTGGACTCGCCATCCTCAACTGTGGCAAACTCATTCAAATGAGAATGGGTGTCATGCAAAAACATCACATCCACGCTCTTAGCTTCTTCGGCCGCCATGGCCCGGCCGCTAAATATTCCCGAAAAAATAAGGGCACATACGATAAGCCCAGCTGCAAAAAAATTCTTTTTCATATCTTTTTCCGCCTTTGTAACATTTTGGTGTGCAACTTTGGTTACACATGTTAGATATATTTTACTTAATTTTTCCAGGGTTGTAAACAATCTCTTTTGACCAACCCTATATAATATGATACAATGATTAAAAATTTGCCAAAAGGACTATGCATATGAAATTAATTATCATCCGACATGCTGACCCGGATTATTCTATTGATTCCTTGACCCCTACCGGTTGGAAGGAAGCGGAGCTGTTATCAGAGCGCATCAAAAAACTTGACATAAAAGCATTCTACGTTTCCCCATTAGGCAGAGCACAAGACACTGCTTCTTTAACATTAAAGAAAATGCAGCGGGAAGCAACCACCCTGCCGTGGCTTAGAGAATTCCAATGCCAAATCACACGTCCTGATAGAGAAAAGAAAACAGTGCCTTGGGATTGGCTTCCGGCAGATTGGACAAGCGTTCCAAAGCATTTCGACAAAGA
The DNA here is from genome assembly GCA_045657025.1 of Lachnospiraceae bacterium. Classification (GTDB taxonomy): domain Bacteria; phylum Bacillota; class Clostridia; order Lachnospirales; family Lachnospiraceae; genus RGIG6307. The sequence goes on from JAZOSF010000046.1 coordinate 7,920, forward strand.
TGCTTGGTGCCATACAGAAATCATGAAAAACGGAGGCGTAGACGAAGGCTACCAATGGGTTACATCTGAGTTGGACAAATTATTGGCAAGCCATGGTTATGTGCGTGAAAACTATTATTATCGCGCAGAACAGCCAAGCAATGATACTATTGTCTTTTTCTGTCACTTTGGTTTGGAGTGTGTGCTCCTAAGCCACTTGCTCAATGTGTCTCCGATGATTCTTTGGCATGGCATGTGTGCGGCACCTTCCTCTGTTACTACTCTTGTAACCGAAGAACGCCGAGAAGGAATTGCTTATTTCCGCATGTCCGCTTTCGGTGATATTTCTCACTTGTACGCAGCAGGTGAGGAGCCATCTTTCGCGGCACGTTTTTGCGAAACCTACTTTAATATGAACGAGCGACATGACTAAGCTTATCAAAAATTCCCATATCCTTACACAATCATCGTGAGGATATGGGAATTTCTTTTTTTGTATTATTCATTTATAAATAGTGGTGTGGAATAGTATCGGTCCCCGGAGTCTGGAAGCAGCACTACGATGTTCTTCCCCTTGTTTTCCGGTCTTTTCGCAAGCTCTACTGCTGCCTTTAAGGCCGCACCAGATGAAATGCCAACCAAAATGCCTTCGGTTCTGCCAAGCATCTTTGCCATTTCAAAGGCATCGTCGTTTTCTACCGTTACAACCTCGTCATATATAGAGGTATTTAAAAGACTTGGCACAAAATTAGCACCAATACCTTGAATTTTGTGAGGTCCGGCTTGTCCTTTTGATAACAGAGGAGATGCCTCAGGCTCCACAGCAATTACACGAACTTTGTCATTCTGACACTTTAAATATTCACCGATACCCGTAATGGTGCCGCCTGTGCCTACACATGCCACAAAAATATCCACTTCGCCATCCGTATCCTGCCAGATTTCCGGGCCGGTAGTTTCTCTGTGCGCCTGTGCATTGGCCTGATTATCAAACTGTCCCGGAATAAAGCTTCCCGGCAGTTTGCTTGCAAGTTCCTCTGCTTTCTCA
>JAZOSF010000047.1:0-21577 GCA_045657025.1 Lachnospiraceae bacterium
ACTGTTTACAACACCGGTTCTTTTGAAGGTGATGTAGCTTAAGGCAAAAAGAAAACTTTCTTTGAGCACCATTAAAATAACAAGCGCCAACATGCCCGGATACTTAGAAAGCAGGCAAAGAATCATAGCCAATTGTGTTAATTTGTCAGCGACAGGATCAATAAATTTGCCGAAATCAGAAGTCATGTTAAACTTGCGGGCAATTTTGCCATCGGCAATATCTGTCAATCCGGACAAAGCAATTACACCAATCGTTGCAATACAATGATCAAAATAATTGTAAACCAAGACCATAACAGGGATGAGCAATATTCTAAAAAAACTCAACATATTCGGAATGGTTAATATATCATCTTTTTTTAACTTGTCTTTTATATTATTTTCCATTTAGTACCAACCTCTCGAATAGTAAACATTATAGCACCATTGACATTGCAAGTCAATTTAGAAAACTTTGCATTTTTGTAGAAAGAAAGGGAAATTTATAGTAAAATAAATACATAATATTTCTTAAGTAAAAGTACTTGCACAAATCTGACATACATGTGAAATATATGAAAAATTAAATGAGAACATATTGGGACGTGAATGAAAGATTTTTGTCCGTTAGATATAAAGGAGGAATCAAGTTGTTTGAATTGCAGTTAGAAAGAATGGTTATAGTAGCCATAAAGCTTATATTGGCTCTTGTATGTGGCGGAGTTTTAGGGATTGAAAGAGGTCGCAAAAAAAGACCTGCAGGTTTCCGTACCTACATGTTGGTGTGTATGGGAGCGACACTTGCTATGATGACAAATCAATACATATGCGATGTATATCAAACAGGTGATCCTTCTCGATTGGGTGCTCAGGTTATCAGCGGAATCGGTTTTTTGGGGGCAGGTACAATTATGACTACTGCTCACAGTAAAGTAAAAGGATTAACAACGGCAGCCGGACTGTGGGCAGCCGGTTGTATAGGATTGGCTATAGGTATCGGCTTTTATGAAGGAGCTATTTTGGGTACGTTTATGATTTTTGTGGCAATGGCGGCCTTACATAAGTTAGACGAGCGGATAGTAGGTTCTTCCAAGTTGATTTCTGTTTATGTAGAATTCGAAAATATGGCAAGTGTTAGAAATTTGTCTCAGTTTTTGAAGGAAAAAGAGGTAAAAGTATTAGATATAGAGACAGAAAGTTCTGAAAAACTCGGCAAAACTGTTGCCACGATTACTTTAAGAGTTCCGAATCAGAAGATGTTATCTATAATTACTTACATGATTAATGCAGTAGATGGTGTTATTCAGGCAGAAGAAATATAAAAAAAGCAATGCAAATTATTGTTTAAAAAAATGGCTGCGACATTCTAAAGAGTGCCGTGGCTTTTTTATGACAAATTTCGACGAATTAACTATACAAATTAAAAAAAATATAGTAAAATAAATACAAAGAAAAATAACAGAGAGGTGCGCAGACGTTGAAAAAATTACAAAGAAAATTTAAATTATTATCACTCCTTTTAGTAGCGGGCTTACTCTTTACAAGTGTAACCATTCCAGTCGAGGCATTTATACAGAAACCGGGTACTGTGAAAGAAGCTGTTACACTTAGACAAAACCCGGACAATAGTTCCGGACAGGTTATGGAGCTTGCCAGTGGGCAAACTGTTACGGTTAACAATGAACTGACAGGTACAGACGGTACAGCGTGGTATCAGATTTTTGTTAACAACGGTACTACCTTTGGTTATGTTCCGGCTAATACTGTTACAATAAATTCCGGAAGTGCTACAACAACGGAACCTACGGAAAATAGCACTACAACCACTATGCAGACTGTGACTGTAACAGAGAAGGTTGGTAAGGTTACCGCAACGACTGCCATTCGTGTGAGAATGCAGGCTTCCACTTCCAGTGAGCAGATTGCAAGTATGTTGCCGAACGCCGACTTCCTTGTATTAAGTGAAGTGACTGCTGCTGATGGTTATGTATGGTATCAGGCAGAGTTTAATGATAATGGTGTAGAGCGAAGAGGATATGTACGTTCTGATTTGGTTGAAGTCAAAGAAGTGACTCGCGAACAGCAAGTTCCGGTAGATGTTCCGGCGACTCCTGCTCCAAGTGATCCTGCAGACACCACTGTTCCTTATAGCGTTACCAGCCAAAAGAACGTAGACGGTACTACCGTTTGGTACTTAATGGACAATAATACCGGTGAGACAAAAGAAATTTCTTCTTTATTAGCAGGAGAAGGAGCAAAGTCCGGCGGTGGTATTTATAAAATAATCGTTGTTGTTTTATTACTTTTATTAGTATTGGCAGCAGTAGCAGCTACATTCTTCTATATGAGATGGCGGGATGCCGAAGAGTTTATTGCAGAATTACGTGAAAAGCAGGCACGTAGCAGAAGACAGCCTTTACCGGTTAGCCGTCCGAATCCTATAAACAAGCCAGTTACCAAGCAGGCGCCGGTTTCAAAACCTTCTCAGGGCATGAGTGAGATGTCACCAAAGCCTGTTACAAAGAGTGCTTTGCCACCTTTAAATCAACCGGTAGCAAAGCCTGTAGAACAGGTTGTATCTAAGTCGGTGGAGCAAGTTGTTTCAAGACCTGAGACCAAGATTCCAACCAAGCCGGCAATCCAGCCGAGTAGCCGGCCAATCAGCAGACCGATTGAAAAGCCGATTGAGAAATCGGTAGAGAAGAAGGAAGATATAGATTTCAAAGTAAATACAGCAGACATCATAAGAGCTACTAAAATAGAGCTTCAAAACAATCAGGCGGGTGCAATTAAAAATACACAGTCCGGTGGTTGGAAGAGCAAGAATTTCTTGACAGATGATGATGATTTGGACTTTGATTTCCTGGATATGGATGACAAATAATATTTTCAACAAAAGAGGCAATACCTAAGAAAGGGTGTTGCCTTTTTTATATGGTATCTGTTATAATGATTCTATAACAAAAGAAACCCTGTAGGCAGGAGGTAAATTATGCTGATAGAGATAGATTTTAACAGTGAAGAAGCATTATATTTGCAGCTTCGCAATCAAATAATTATGGGAATTGCCACGATGGAATTAAGAGAGGGCGATTCCTTGCCAAGCGTTCGCCAGCTGGCAGAGACAATCGGTATAAATATGCACACAGTAAATAAAGCCTATACGGTATTAAAGCAAGAAGGCTTTGTGAAGGTGGACAGACGAAGAGGCGCCGTAATTGCAGTGGATTTAAACAAGTATAAGGCACTGGAAGAGTTGAAGCAGGAACTTTTAGTTGTTTTGGCCAAGAGTAGCTGTAAGGGGATATCACGTCATGAAGTACATGCTTTGATTGATGAATTGTATAGTGAGTACGGTAGTATAGATTGAGAGGACGCAAGATGATTTTAGTAATTGATATTGGAAATACTAATATAGTAGTTGGTTGCATAGAAGGCGAGCACACCTATTTTATCGAGCGAATGGCTACAGATAAGCATCGTACGGAATTGGAATATGCTATCACTTTGAAAAATGTTTTGGAATTGTACAACATTGCTCCCGAGGATATTAGCGGCGGTATTATTTCTTCTGTAGTGCCACCACTTACAAAGTGCATTAAAAATGCCACAGAGAAGCTTCTTAAAAAGGATGTCAAGGTAGTGGGGCCGGGCTTAAAGAATGGACTTCGTATCAAGACTGACAACCCTGCACAGCTTGGCAGCGACCAGGTGGTAAATGCAGTAGCGGCGTTGGCTCGTTTTAAACCACCGCTTATTATTGTGGATATGGGGACCGCAACAACGGTCAGTGTTATTAACCGTGAAGGTGAATATATCGGATGTTTGATTATGCCGGGAGTTTATGTTGCCACAGAGTCCTTGGTAAGCAATACAGCGCAGCTGACTCAAATTAGTTTAGAGCCACCAAAGAAATTGATTGGCAGCAATACCATTGACTGTATGAAAAGCGGAGCCCTTTTTGGACATGCAGCAGCAATAGACGGATTGATTGCACGTATCGAAGAAGAACTGGATGAGGAATGTACTGTAGTGGCAACAGGAGGACTTGCGGGTGTTGTTGTGCCACTTTGTAAACGTAGGATTATTTTAGAAGATGATTTGTTACTTAAAGGATTACAAATCATTTATCACAAAAATGTTTTATAGTGAAAGTAATGTATTCGGAGGATTAGATATTGCGTAATTTTACACAAAATGCCAAGGCGGCATTGATGCTGGCAGAAAAGTTCGCCAAGCGCATGCATCAGGGCTATGTTGGCTGTGAACATATTTTATTAGGATTGGTAGAGGAAGGCGCCGGCACTGCAAGTGTTGTTTTGCAGGAAAACGGCGTAGATGCAGCTAAAATACGAGAAATGATTCGTGATTTGATTGCTTTTGACTCTAGCGTTTTGTTGGGAGACAAGGAGAAATATTCTCCACGTGCTTTGGCGGTACTTGAGGATGCTCATGAGCTTGCCGCACGTTTCAAAAGCGACGAAACCGGCACAGAGCATATATTGCTTGCTTTAATTAAAGAGGGAGATAATGTTGCAGTACGTCTCATCAATACTATCGGCGTCAGCGCACACAAGATATATGTAGATACCTTGATCGCTATGGGCGAGGATGGCGGCCTTTATAAAGAAGATTTGCAGATTGGCGGTGGCAAAGGCAAGGCGCAGACACTTGAGCAGTATAGCCGTGATTTGACGGCACTTGCAAGAGCAGGCAAATTGGATCCTGTAATCGGACGAGAGGATGAAATAAACAGAGCAATCCAGATTTTGTCCAGACGTACCAAGAACAATCCGTGTTTGATTGGAGAGCCAGGGGTTGGTAAGACTGCCGTTGTGGAAGGACTGGCACAGAGAATCGTAGCAGGAGATGTGCCGGCAACGGTGCAAAACAAGCGCTTGATGACACTTGATTTATCCGGTATGGTAGCGGGCAGTAAGTATCGTGGCGAATTTGAAGAGCGTATTAAAAACGTAATTGCAGAAGTTATTTCAGACGGCAATATTATTTTGTTTTTGGATGAGCTGCATACCATTATCGGTGCAGGCGGAGCAGAGGGTGCCATTGATGCGTCCAATATTTTAAAACCTTCCCTTGCACGTGGGGAGATTCAGCTTATTGGTGCAACTACTATTACAGAATACCGCAAATACATCGAAAAAGATGCGGCATTAGAGCGTCGTTTCCAACCGGTAAATGTGGAGGAGCCGGATGAAGCCGAGGCAATCCGTATTTTGACAGGCATTGCTTATAAGTACGAAGAGCACCATCAGGTGGCGATTTCACCGGAAGCGATTGAAGCAGCCGTGAAGCTTTCTAATCGTTATATTAATGATAGAAATCTTCCGGACAAGGCTATTGATTTGATTGATGAAGCAGCCAGTGCTGTGCGTATCCGGGATATGGAGAAACCGGACAAATTAAAGGCATTAGAAAAGGAATTAAAAGAACTGGATTTACAGTTAGAGCATAGCTTGAAGAGTGGCAATTTGGCAGAGGCCAAGGCTATTCGTATAGAGCAGGATGAAGTGGGACGCAAGTATCAGCGTGCGTTGAAACGTGCCTCTAAAAACTGCACAGCCGCAAAGCTTGCAGTAGGAGAAGAAGACATTGCGAAGGTGGTATCTGTATGGACAAAGATTCCGGTAACAAAGCTTGCTGAGAAAGAAGGGGAGCGTCTACTCAAGCTAGAACAAGTGCTTCATGAGAGAGTTATTGGCCAGAAACAGGCAGTAACAGCTGTGGCAAAGGCAATGCGTCGCGGAAGGGTAGGGCTAAAGGACCCTAAGAGACCGATTGGCTCTTTCTTATTCTTGGGACCTACCGGTGTGGGTAAGACAGAGCTCTCCAAGGCATTGGCGGAAGCTATGTTTGGAAATGAAAATGCACTGATTCGAGTGGATATGTCTGAGTATATGGAAGGACATTCTGTTTCCAAACTGATTGGTTCACCACCGGGATACGTAGGCTTTGATGACGGGGGACAGCTTTCTGAAAGAATTCGTAAAAATCCATATTCTGTGGTATTGTTTGACGAGATTGAAAAGGCACATCCGGATGTGTTCAATATTTTGTTGCAAGTATTGGATGATGGCCATATTACGGATTCCAAGGGACGCAAAGTAAGTTTCAAAAATACCGTAATCATTATGACCTCCAATGCAGGCGCTAACCGCATTGTGGATCCTAAGAATTTGGGATTTGCTGTAAAATCAGACGAGGAAAAGAATTTTGAAAGAATGAAGTCCGGTGTGATGGAAGAGGTGAAGCGCATCTTTAAACCGGAATTTATCAATCGAATTGATGAGATTATTGTGTTCCATCCGTTAAATAAGGATGAAATGAAAGAGATTGTAGGACTTTTGACCAAGCAGCTTAGTCACCGTATGGAAAGACAGTTTGATATGAAGCTTGAAGTGACGCCGGCTTTAAAAGAGCATCTGGTAGATAAATATTCCGATGCCAAAATGGGTGCACGTCCGTTAAAGCGTGCCATTCAAAACATTATTGAAGACGGTCTTGCAGAAGAGATTCTTACTAAGAAGTTGGGTGCAGGCAGCCATATTGTTGCAGGTTTCGCCGGCGGCAAAGTAAATTTTAAAGTAAAGTAGAGAGATACTATGGCAGGTAAAAAATCAGGAACCACATTCTTTTGTCAGGAATGTGGATATGAATCCGGCAAGTGGCTGGGACAATGTCCGGGTTGCCGTGCATGGAATAGTTTTGTAGAAGAACCGGTAAAAGTGACCCCAAAAGGCAAGAGAATAACTACCGGACTTCGGGAGGATAGCGTGCCGCTTTCTGTTTCCCAAATTAATTTAACAGAAGAAGATAGGTTAACAACAGACATTGCGGAATTGGACCGCGTATTGGGAGGAGGCATTGTTTCCGGAAGCCTTACCTTAGTTGGCGGAGATCCGGGCATTGGTAAGTCTACCCTGTTACTTCAGGTTTGTCAGCGTTTGGCATCAAAGCAGGTTTCTGTGCTTTATATTTCCGGCGAGGAATCTTTGCGTCAAATTAAATTGCGCGCAGAGCGTATCGGAGAATTTGATGATCATTTGAAACTTTTGTGTGAAACGGATTTAGATGTAATCGATGCAACTGTCCGTAGTCAGAAGCCGCAAGTAGTAGTAATCGACTCTATCCAGACTATGTTTCGCCAAGACATTTCTGCGGCACCGGGAAGCGTGTCTCAGGTTAGAGAAAGTACGGCTGTGCTTATGCAACTGGCCAAAGTACAGGGTGTCAGCATTTTCATTGTAGGACATGTAACCAAGGAAGGCACCGTGGCCGGACCTAGAGTGCTTGAACATATGGTGGATACCGTTTTATACTTTGAAGGCGACAGACACGCGTCTTATCGTATATTACGCGGTGTGAAAAACCGTTTTGGTGCTACCAATGAGATTGGGGTGTTTGAGATGCAGGAAAAAGGTCTTACGGAAGTTTCTAATCCTTCAGAATATATGTTGACCGGAAGACCACAGGATGCAAGCGGATCCGTAGTAGTTTGTTCCATGGAAGGAACCAGACCGATTTTGATAGAAATTCAAGCGTTGGTGTGCAGTACTAATTTCGGTATTCCACGCAGACAGGCTACCGGTACGGATTTTAACCGCATGAATTTGTTGATGGCAGTGTTGGAAAAGAGACTGGGCATGCAGCTGGCAGGATGCGATGCATATGTAAATATTGCAGGCGGTATGCGTATTATGGAGCCTGCTATCGATTTGGGAATCGTCCTTGCCATTATTTCCAGTCACCGCAATATTCCTATGGATCCAAAGATGTTATGCTTTGGCGAAGTGGGATTGAGTGGAGAAGTTCGTGCAGTCAGCATGGCAAAACAACGCGTGATGGAAGCTAAAAAGCTTGGATTTACGAAGTGCATTTTGCCGGAAGTATGTCTAAGTGACGTGGGCCGTGTAGAGGGCATGGAATTAATAGGAGTATCCAGTGTTATGGATGCAATGAATTACTTTATTTCACTAAATTAATGAATTAAAAAAGTGTTGACAAATGCATATGAAAAGTTTAGAATTGCTTTAACAATTTAAATTGCCATAATGTGTAATTTACTTTAGGAGGAGACAGTCATGTTAAAAAATGAATATTTGAAAAAAGTTTATGCTGATGTAGAAAAACGCAATGCCGGTGAACCGGAATTCCTTCAGGCAGTAGCGGAAGTGTTAGAATCCCTTGAGCCTGTTGTAGAGCAGAATCAGAAGCTTGTAGACAGCGGCGTTATTGAGCGCATGTGCGAACCTGAAAGAATGATTACATTCCGTGTTCCTTGGGTTGACGATAATGGTAAGCCACAAGTAAATCGTGGTTTCCGTGTACAGTTTAATTCTGCAATTGGTCCTTACAAAGGTGGACTTCGTTTCCATCCATCTGTAAATGCTTCTATTATGAAGTTCTTAGGTTTCGAGCAGACTTTCAAGAACAGCCTTACAAGCCTTCCAATGGGCGGTGGTAAAGGTGGTCCTGACTTCGATCCTAGAGGTAAGTCAGATGCAGAAGTTATGCGTTTTTGCCAGAGCTTTATGATTGAGCTTGCAAAGCACATTGGTGCAGATACAGACGTACCAGCCGGTGATATCGGTGTTGGTGCAAGAGAAATCGGTTATCTTTTCGGTCAGTACAAGAGACTTCGCAATGAATTTACAGGTGTTCTTACCGGTAAGGGCATTCCTTACGGCGGTTCCTTAGTTCGTCCGGAAGCTACCGGTTACGGCGCAGTTTATTATGTTGTTGAATTATTAAAATCCTATGGGGAAGATATTAAAGGCAAGACCTTTGCAGTTTCCGGTTTCGGTAATGTTGCATGGGGTACTGTAAAGAAGATTAACGAACTTGGCGGTAAGGTTCTTACCATTTCTGGTCCAGACGGTTATGTATATGATCCGGATGGCGTTTCTACAGAGGAGAAGGTAAACTTCATGCTTGAAATGCGTGCATCCGGCCGTGATAAAGTTCAGGATTATGCAGATAAGTTTGGCGTAGAATTCTTCCCGGGACAGCGTCCATGGGCTACCAAAGTTGATGTAGTTATGCCATGTGCTACACAGAACGAAGTTGGTATCGAAGATGCTAAGAATATCGTAGCAAACGGTGTGAAGTATTACGTAGAAGTTGCAAATATGCCTACTACAGCAGAAGCAGTAGAGTACTTCAAGGCCAACAAGGTAGTAATTGCTCCATCTAAAGCAGTAAATGCAGGCGGTGTATCCGTATCCGGTTTGGAAATGAGCCAGAACTCTATGCGTTATTCCTGGACAGCAGAAGAAGTAGACGAAAAGCTTCAGCAGATTATGAAGAATATCTTCAAAGCAAGTTCTGATGCAGCTAAGAAGTACGGTATGGAAGGCGACCTCATTGCAGGTGCAAATATTGCCGGCTTTGAAAAAGTAGCAGAAGCTATGATGGCACAGGGTGTTTGCTAATTAAATACATATTAAGGAGTGAATCGTTGATTTGCTCCTTTTTTTATTCCTATTTTTCAAACAAATAATAAAAGAAAAATGTAACATTGATATCATTGCAACAAATAGTATGATTTGTTATAATTCAAGTGAAAAATAAATAAGGATTTGACAGAGGATGGTCGTAGGTATGTTAATATGGCAATTCGGTTTTCAAAGGTTAAGCAAATGATAAAATGCAAAAATAGATTTATATTCCAATGTTCATATTTACAAGCAATTGGTGCAATATTAATACTTCTTTTAGCGCTCTTGCTACTGTGGTGTGGTAATGTAACCAGTAATCAAGCTATAAATGCTATCGCTGCGCAAGTATATTTTCAAGGTGAGTATCGTATTGCTGATGGCGAGTGGCAGGAGATCATAAAGGGAAAGCATATTTCTTCTACTGAGGGAGACGTGACACTACGAGGAAATTTCCACACGCTGACCCCGGATGGCGAGTATATCGGTATTTATAGAGGAGACGTTCCAATAGCACTCTACACAGACCATATTAGTTTGACTATTTATGAGGGGAAAAACGAGCCATATGTAATGGATATCGAGAATCCATTATTTGGGAATTCTGTTTGCGGAAGGTATTGGTCTGCGCATTCTCTTACAAATGTAAGTGAGGAACCGATCGAAATCCTAATTCATAATCCACATAACTTCGGAAACGAAAAAGCAATCGATGAGTTGCTTTCAAACATGGCCCTTTGGTCAGGTCTTGATTTTGAAAAGAGTGTATTGGAAAGTGGTGAATTACAAAGAAACACGGGTCTTTTCTTTGTAATCGTCTCTCTTGTGCTTATTGGTATTGCACTGTTTTCCACATTGATCCATATTAAAAACAGCAAGCTTCTCTGGATTTTTGGCATGGTGATCATGTTTGCAGGAATCTACTTTGCATACAGTGCAAGCGGCGTTTCCTTCTGGAGCGAATCCATTGTTTCCAATACCACAATCTTGGGGAGCGCAATGATACTTTATATGCTCTTTATGTCAATGGGAATTGTGCATTTTCTGGGTGCCAGCAAAAAGATGGGTATTGTCGCGGTCATTTCCCTTGGCGTGGCAGATGCACTGTTTTTTGTTATTCCAATGATAACAGAGCTGTTCTTTTACGATACATGGTTCTATTGGGCGATTACTCAGTTGATTGGAAATCTGATCTTATTTATTTGTCTATTAAAAGATTATTTCTGCAAAATTGGCAAAAGTATTTGGTTTTATATTGGCGCAATCCTCCCACTAATTGCTTTCGGTATAGATATAGTTATGACAGGTTTGGGCGTTTGGAAAGGCGGAGTTATATCTGAATATGTTTTTATCATTCTCTTTGCGGTAACGATGGTAGTAGTCCTTAGAATTATTCCCCGAAGTATCAATGCAGCAGAGAAAGCAAAAGAGTTGGAATTGCAAAGAAGCCGACTCGAAGTCGAAAAAAATATTGTAGAAGCGAAGCTGAAAGAAAGTCGAATTTCCATTATGCTTTCACAAATCCAGCCACATTTCATTTATAACACGTTGGGAACCATTGAACGAATGTGCCTCAAGGATCCTGAAAAAGCGTTTGAGCTTGTACGTAATTTCAGCCTATATCTAAGAGGAAATTTCAGTGAGCTTGACAGCATAACACCGATTCAATTTGCAGAAGAACTCAAACATGTTGAGTATTACGTCAATATCGAAAAAGTTCGTTTCCCTGATATGAACATGGAATATGATATTAAAACAACAGAGTTTGTTCTGCCGGCACTATCCGTTCAGCCCCTTGTAGAAAACGCAATCAAGCATGGTCTGATGCGTCTTGAAACAGGTGGAACGGTTGTGATACGTTCTTATGAAACACCAACGCATTTTTGTGTAGAAGTAATAGACGATGGTATAGGATTTGATACGAGTTTGCCTATTGATGAGAAAAAGCACGTAGGTCTGCGTAACATCCGAGGAAGACTGAGAGAAATGGTAAACGGAGAACTTATCCTGGAAAGTAGACCTAATGTTGGTACCAAAGCAGTTATTATGATTCCAAAGGAAGGGATAGTATGAAAGCGATAGCAGTTGATGATGAAATATATATGCTCGAAACATTGCAGGAAGCAATAAGTGCATCTTCTGACATTGAAATGGTAGAGGCTTTTTCCTCTTGCTCTGAAGCACTTACATACGCAACGGAAAAACCGATTGACATTGCTTTTCTTGACATCAATATGCGTGGCATCGGTGGTTTGGGACTTGCAAAAAAATTGCTTGAGCTACAACCCCGCTGCAAGATTGTGTTTTGTACAGGCCATGAAGAGTACGCGGTATCTGCTTTTCAGCTTCATGTTTCAGGATATCTGATGAAGCCAATCACTCCGGAAGCTGTGCAGAGGGAAATTGACCATATCAAGGGAGTCAAGAATACAGAAAAACTGCTCACCATCAAGTGCTTTGGAAATTTTGAGGTGATTTATAATGATATGATGCTTCCTTTTAAACGAAAGAAGGCAAAAGAACTGTTGGCGGTTTTGATTGATCGAAATGGTGCAGGAATGACGGCGAAGCAAATCTGTGCTATTTTGTTTCCCGAGGATACAGATGACACCAAGAATGCAGCTTACTTGCGGCAGCTTGTATTTGATTTGAAAAATACACTTAAAACGATTCGTGCTGAGGACATTCTTCAACATGATACCCCTTATTATCGTATTGATACCAACCTGGTAAGATGCGATTACCTCAGTTTTTTGGAAACCGGAAAGCCGGATTTTCACGGCGAATATATGACGCAGTATAGCTGGGCAGAAGAAACGTGCGCAATGCTACGATTTAAGAAATAAAATTTGAACGGTAGAATTTTTGATTCTACCGTTTTTTTGTTGTAACGTCTTTGTAACGCGGGACGGTTTATCATTATTATAACTTGAAAATGCAGTGTGCAAAGAGTGCTGACAGTGTGAACTACGGCAAAAGGAAGGAGTGAGGCTATGCCAACAAAGAAAATAATTGTATTACTTATAATGATATGCCTGTTACTTGTCGGGTGTGCTAATCCACAGGCGGAAGGCGCTCACACAATTGCGCCCCTCCCCGATATTACTATGGAAAATCTGACCGATGCCGTCCTTTCTGTATCGTTGGAAAGTGGCGATGCGTATGTTGATGAAAGCGGCATTATGCAGATGGATTTGAAGATTTATTCTTATGATAAGTACGACATGGTGGATGTCGCTAAGTTAAAGACTGGTGATACCATTGTCAGACATTCTGGTGAAGTCAAAGTTGTTTCTAAAGAGCAGAATGAAACAGGGACGATTTACATCAATGGCGGCTTGGAAAATGGCGGATTTGATTTCGTTACAGATAACCATGGCATATTCTATGAGATAGGACTCAATGATACTAAAAATTGGTATGAGGTTGGAGAAGCTACAATTCGTGTTTCTGCCGATTTCAGGGGCATTGACAGCGTGGATCCGGAGCTGGGTGAGGTTATTATTTATCCCGGAGACTTTCTGATCGGAGCGGTCACAAATTATAACTTTACACCACATAACACGACGATTCGCGTTGAAAATGGTCAAATTGTTGAGATGAATCGAGTATATATACCATAAAGAAGAGTAAATAATAGGATGAGATGCAGAGATAATCTGCCTCTTTTTTGTAACATCTTTGTAACGCCTATTTCGATAAAATATATATTCAATTAAGTGTGTTTCGGCGAGGATTAATATGCGGTATTCGGTTGCATGAATCAAGCTGTCACATTGATATGGGAGAAGCGACATTATGACAGACAAAGAATTTAAACGGCTGAGCCGTTCTGAACTGATTGACATTATATATCAGCTTCAATTAAAACAAGATGAATTAATCGCTGATAATGAAAATCTGTCAAAAGAATTGGATGATAAAAGAATTCGCGTAAGCAAAGCTGGCAATATCGCTGATGCAGCTCTTGAAATTCATAATGTGATGCAGGCGGCACAGGATGCTGCGGCACATTATGTAGAAGAGATACAAATAAGAGTTGATGAAGAATATCAGCGAATCTTGGAAAAAGCCAACAACAAAGCAGCAGCAATCATTGAAGAAGCTAAACAAGCAGCTACTGAAATCGTTGCGCAGGCAAAAAAGGTTAATCCTGATTGAAAACTTGTCATTGAGACCATTCTCAAAGAACGCGGATTCAATCAATAGAATACGGGTGAAAATGCATGAAACATACAAAAAAAAGAATAGAGTCTCTGCCTACAAAGCACCAGGTTGAAAAGGAAAGAAAAAGATACCGCCGTCAAAAAGCCTACAACAAGGCATTGGGGGGAACGATTTATGTTCTGACTATGGTAGCTGCAGTTGCTGTTTTGATTGCAACACTGGTTCTTCCGGTTCTTCAAATTGAGGGAACAAGTATGGAACCTACTTTGGTAAATGGGGATATTGTTCTACTTACTAAAACCACGACTTTTAATAGGGGTGAGCTGTGCGGGTTTTCGTGGAATAACAAACTTCTTATTAAACGAGTTATCGGAATTCCGGGCGACTGGATTGAGATAGATATAGACGGAACAGTATATTTGAACGGCGAAAAGCTGGATGAACCATATGCAGAGCAGCTGGCCATGGGCGAATGCGATCTGGAGTTTCCGTTTCAGGTACCGCAGGAACAGTATTTTGTATTAGGAGACCTGCGGGAAAGTTCGATAGATTCACGCAACACATTGATAGGGTGTGTAGAAAAAGAACAGGTCGTCGGAAAGGTTTTCTTCCGAATATGGCCATTTAATTCAATTTGTTTTTTTGAATGATCTAGTAGTTTAAGCAAGGAACAAAAAATTATGGGAATCGTTGAACAGTATTTGTTACAACTAAAAAATGAAAAACGCCGACGGCGGCGTGCTGTAGCGATTCTGACAGTATTATCGCTCCTTGTTGCAACTGGCGTTTCTTGGAATCTGCGCATGACAGGTATTACCATTGCCAATGAAGGAAGCTGCGGGCAGGAAGAGCATCAGCACACGGAAGAATGCCTGATGCAAAATATCATCTGCGATTACGATGAAAAAGAGTTGCTCATAAATGAGACAGAAATATTTAACGTAGAGTCGCAGCATGTTCATGGGGATGAGTGCTATCAGAGTGAATATAAGTGCGGATATGACGAACATATTCACAGTATTGCTTGCTATTCAGATCCGAAAGCGGATGTCGAAACGCTGTTGGATTGGCAGGAAATGTTTAAAGACTATCCATACACCGGAGATTTGCGAAAGGATTTGGTAGGTGTTGCTAAAACACAGGTAGGATATGCTGAGAGCACACGAAACTTTAAAGCAGACGATGCAGAAGTACGACATGGATACACACGATACGGTGCATGGTACGGAGCACCTTTCAACGAATGGTCGGCTATGTTTGTATCGTTCTGCCTTTATTATGCGGAAGCGGACCTGAACGAATATCCTATCAGCTCCGGGGCAAATACTATGGCCGGTCTTTGGGATAAACAAGGGAAGTACGCTCCAAACGGGCAGTATTTTCCTGCTAGCGGAGATTTGGTGTTTTTTGAAGACAATACCGTCGGAATTGTTGCAGAAGTACAAAACGCCACAATTCATGTTATCAGTGGTGACGTGGAAGATGCTGTGAGCGGAAGGTTGATACCCTTGAATGATGCTTCTATTGACGGATGGGGAATAATAGATGGACCGGAGGCTTTAGGGCTTGAAGGCAATGATGAACAATCACCGATACTGCAAACACAGGAGTACTCCCTCGGAAATACACGAACAACTACAGATCTGCTTGCCTATCTGAATGCAAATGAAGGCAACTATTTCTTTACATTGCTGGATTTCAATAATGTGGAGCTTCCAAAGGATGAACATGGCAATTACATTGCTGAGGCCCAAAAGGGCTATAAGCTGACCGTTACCTTTAATAGCCCGAAGGGCTTCTTGCCGGGAACATATCAGTATCAGATTCCTAATGGATTGATGGTGGATGGCGGCGAAGGCGAGTTTGTTCTGAAGGACGGTACGAATGTTGGCAGCTGGGTTGTGACAGATACAGGTCTTATCACCCTGGTGTTCAACGAACATATGAACAGCCGTACGGATATTAGCATCAGTTCCACACTGGGCATCCACTTTCCTGAGCAGGAGGATCCTATTGATTTTGATGGCTTTATCACTGTTAAGGTAGAACCGCCCGTTCAACAGAAGGATCCAACCATTTTGTCCAAATGGGGTTCTCCTAATGGAGGTGCCGGAAAAATCAATTGGACGGTTCGAATCGATGGACATACGGATTCTCAGATTCCCGGAAACATTCTTACCGACCAACCGACCCTAAGTGATTGGAGCAGGCCTCATAGCTATACCCAATCGGATATAGATGGTGGTCTGACCTTTGGTGTTTCAGACCCGGCGGGAGGCTGGCATGCATGGACTGTTCACGTTGACGACCCACATCTGATATGGGATGAGACGGGATGGTCCTATAAGATCCCAAAAACCGTTACCTGCGACTATTGTGGAGAACTGGAATTAGGCAACAATGGCTGGGTATATCTAATCAATTATACGTCTACCCCTACGAAGCTTAACAGCCCGGGTACTTTTGACTACGAGAATAAAGTTACGGTGGACGGCCAGACCCAATGGGGATGGAGTAATTTCACCCATGTTGAAATTGAAGCCGAGATAGTTAAGAACGGCTCTTTTGTATCTGATGCGGCTGGAGGCGGATTCCTTTGGGAATTCCAAGCCACCATACCGGGACGACCAGAAGGTCAGCGAGCGGAATATTCCTGGTTTGTTATGGATGAGATGCGACTCATGGATGAAAGCGGTACAATTATTGGTCGTGCACAAAATGATGTTCATTTGGCTACAGTTACGGCAATCTATAATGGAGCAGTTATCCAAATCCCCCGCATTCAGGATGCTACGGATGAGGATATGTTCGCTTGGGACAATGCTTGGACAGCAACAGAAAGTGGTGTCAGCTACAACCGAACGATAAATCTTCTTTGTCGTTGCCAATGTACTCAGGAAACCTGCCATTGGACAGGCTGTGGAGATTACTGGTTCCAAAAGGATAATGGTGAATGGGCCTCCAATGGTTTTTGCCAGTGTTGGACAGAAACCCAGAATATGACGTTTACCTTCGTTTACAAAACCGAGGATTTATCCTTAATTAAAGAATATGGTTCTCTTGACTATCAAGTAAACAACCATGCGCAACTGTATTATATGCCTGATGGAAGCAACTCCGTTCGTGTTTCCTATGATGATGCAACAGTGACCATTCCAAATCTGTTTGAAAAGCAGTTGACACATGATTTTAACGGCTATACCGCCCATTATAGGATCACGGTGAATGAAGCTAAACTGGTTCTAACAAACGGATCGCCACTAACAATTCACGATGCTATGACGGATACGTTGGCTTACATAAGCGGTTCGCTTGTTATCACAACTGAAAATGAAAACGGTCACACAAGTGTCTTGCAGCAAGGTGTAGATTATACCGTTACTTATGATGGCACAGGCGAGCAGACGGATTCTGCAGGCAAAAAGGTGCATGTACTGGATATCGTTATTTTAAAGCCACAACCGGTTATGTATATCCTTGATTATGATACGACACTCATTATGCCGGAGCAGATAACGAGTGGTGTGAAGTATAGCAACTCTGCAAATATTACGCTTTGGGGAAAGGACATTACGGATAACGCTGTTGAGAAGGTGTATGCTGATATTAACATTGCCGCTAAGAGTTATACCGTCGAAATGTTCAAGACCTGTGCACTGACTCATAAACCGCTCTCGGGAGCAACATTTGGTATTTACAATGCGCAAGGCGGTCTGATTACCAACGGTGTAACAGATGTTAACGGTAAGCTGACATTCCAGACCAATATCATCGAAGGTATCGTTTTGCAAGAACATGTTCTTTACTATTTACAGGAGATTCAACCGCCACCGGCCTATCAGTTGGATGAGACAAAGTATTGGTTCTGTTTCTGCAGTGATACAGGCGATACTTGCATCGAATGCAACAAGCTTCTGATAGATGCGGAGGCTGCCCGTATTCCCTTTGAGGAGATCGGGCTAATCAATATTGCAAACTACCCGGTCGATGTGGAACTGCCTGCTACTGGCGGCATCGGCACATACATTTATATACTATGCGGACTGATACTTGTACTTAGCCCGCTTGTATACGGATTCAACTTGAGGCGCAGATATGAAAGGAGGTTGAATAAATAAAGCCTCCCTAAACGGCGTAAAAATCCATTTTATGCGCCTGATTGATTCCAATATATAATTTTTTTAGAAAGGAAAGTTATCATGAAAAAGTTTTTATCTATCATTATGGTGCTGGTAATGGTTTTTTCTTTGAGCATTACTGCTTTTGCAGAAGAGAATAAAGGCTCCATTACCATCACAAATGCAACCATCGACGAAACCTACGAAATCTACAAGATCTTTGACGCAAGTATCAGCAAGGATACTGCAGGCGAAACCAATGCGGTTTCCTATAGTATCACTACCGACAACCAGTTTTTTACTGCACTGTTCGGAACGGACGGTACTACGGACAACACTTACTTTGTGTATAACGCCAACACTGGCTCTGTTACCAAAAAGGAGGGTGTCAACGATGCTGAGCTTATCAAGTACCTGACCGAGCTGGTAGACGGAGGCAACTACACTCCTGCGGCGGATTCCGTTAAGGCTACCGACGACGAAGTGAAGTTTGAGGGACTGCCTTACGGCTACTACCTGATTACCAGCACCTTGGGATCCACCGTAACCATCAACTCTAATACCCCTGATGTTAAGGTAATCGATAAGAACCAGAAGCCCGGCAGCGGATTTGATAAACTGATTCAGAACGGTGTGGATGAGAATAACGCTCCTATTTGGGCTGACGCTAACTCTGCCAATATCGGTGACGAAATTACTTACAAGATTTCCTTTGAAGCAACCAACTACGACGGCGAAAATAAGATCAAGTATTATCAGATTCATGATGAAAAGGGCGATGCAATCTGGGCTGAATTTAACAGCTTTGAAGTCTATGTTGGCGGTGAGAAACTGGAGAGAGGTTACTATCTGTCTCAGGGTGGTAATAATACCGACAATTGGGAATATTTTGGCGACTGGGGGGAGGTTGAGAAGAAGCGTGACAACGCGCAGTGGTACTTGGTGCATCTGGATTATGACAAGTTCCGTATCACTATTCCTTGGCTGGAGAACCACACTCTGACTGACGTCACCAACGATAGCGGCATAACCACCTCTTATTCTGTGAACTTCGCCGAGGATGCCGCTTCTAAGTTCGATTCTCCTGTCCAGGTAGAAATTATCTACAAAGCAGTAGTTGAAGCTAATGCTGCTATCGGTGATACCACCCATGGCAACCGCTACAACAAGGCTTACGCTTCCTGGACCAGTGAGCATGAGACTGGTTCTACCAAGCCTGAAGAGGTTGTGACCTATGTTTATGGTATCGGCTTGTTAAAGGATGACCTTGATACCCGTCAGAATTTGGCCGGTGCGAAGTTCCGTGTCTACAAGGATGAGGCGTGCACTCAGCCTGTACATGTGATTCCTACTAAGATTGACGGTGTTTACATTGTAGACAGCTTGGGCACCGTTGCGGAAAATATTAGTGGTATTATGCAAGAAACAACTCGTAAGCTGTATGAGGAGTATCTGGCAGAATATTTGAAGGATGATAAAGGCAATACTGTTACTCAGAATAACCTTGTTGTTTCTCAGGCCAACGGTAAGCTGGCGATCCTGGGTCTGAAGGAAGGCACTTACTTCTTGAAGGAAGTAGAGGCTCCTAACGGTTATAATGCGTTGACTCAGCCTGTTAAGTTCGAGGCTGGTAAGGACATCCGCCCATTCAGCATCTTCGCTGACGAGGCCGGCAATGTTGCAGATGTCCAGGAAGAAGATGGCGTTCATAGCGAAAATCGCTACGACCTGACACATACTGTTGTTCACAACAGCAAGGGTGTTGTGCTGCCTTCCACCGGTGGTGCTGGTACCATAAGGTTGATTACCATCGGTACTATGGTAGCAATGGTATTTGCAGTTCTGCTGATTACCCACAAGAAGATGTCTATCTACCACGACTAATTTGTTTGACACAATATTTTCAAGGGAGGAGGGGAATATTTCTCTCTCCTCCCTAAATTACTTTAACAGAAGGGAGATGCCTATGAGAGCGCACAAAACAGTCATTTTGTTAACATTTGGTTTTCTGGTAGGTATCTCCGTGCTGTTATATCCGGCATTCAGTAACTATTGGAACTCCAAGACCCAGTCCCGCGCCATTGTGAATTATGAATCGGTTCTGGAATATTTGGAACCGGAGGATTACTCCGCAATATTTCAGGCTGCGTATGATTATAATGAAGCATTACACGCAGTAGAGTTTCCTCTTCGGAACTACGAAGAAGTTCCGGGCTATTATGATACTTTGAAGATTGAAGGAACCAGTATTATCGGTTATGTGAAGATTAATAAGATCGGTGTGGAGCTTCCGATCTATCACGGCACCTCTGATGAGGTACTTAACCGCGGTGTCGGCCATCTGGAGGGCTCCAGCCTTCCTGTAGGTGGCGAAAGCACCCACAGCGTAATGTCAGCTCACAGAGGCTTGCCAAGTGCCAAGCTGTTCACAGACCTTGACAGACTGGAAATAGGAGATACCTTTCAAATCACAATTCTTGATCAGGTGCTGACCTATCAGGTAGATCAGGTCAAGGTGATTACTCCAAGAGAAATTGACGATCTGCAGATTGTGGAAGGTAAGGATTACTGTACACTCTTTACCTGTACTCCTTATGGAATTAATACCCATCGGCTTTTAGTCCGCGGCGTAAGGATTGAAACCATTACAGAAAAGCCCGTAATTTATGTGGCCAATGAAGCATTCCGAATAGAACCGCTGTTGGTTACACCTGCAGTTGCCGCACCAATGATGTTTGTGTTCCTAATTCACCTGATGGTGAAGTATAGAGAACCCCCTAAGAAAAAGAAAGGAGAGTCGGATCATGCGACGTAAGATTATATCGTTTTTTCTGATAGCATGGATTTTGTTCATAATGCCAATAACGGCATTTGCACAGGATTTTGATTCTGATCGTGTTGGCTCCATGTCTGTAACATTGATGGAACAGGATGGCAAAACACCTATTTCAGGTGCAGAACTCTCTTTGTATTATGTGGCATCTGCAGAACTAAACAACAATAATAATTTGAGTTATACCTTTACCGATGCGTTTGAGGATTGCGGTGCTGCACTTAATGACCCGGAACTTTCTGCGAAGCTGGACGCATTTGTTAATAATCATTCTGTTTCTGCGGAGAAACTTGCTACGGATGCTAACGGAAACGCTGCTCTTACGAATTTGCCGCTAGGTTTGTATTTAGTAAAGCAGACAAGCACTGTGGCGGGCTACGCTCCATGTACCTCTTTCCTTGTGACTGTTCCGAATCATAGCGAAGCCGGTTATGTGTACAATGTAAACGCTACGCCTAAAACGGATGTTGAGAAGCTGGTTTCCATTACAATCAAAAAAGTATGGAATACAGATGTGTCTACAAAAGTAGCGGATAGTGTAATCGTTCAGCTTCTGCAGGATGGTATTGTCTTGGAAACAGCGGGGTTGAATGAACAGAATAATTGGGAGGTCACTTATACGAACATGCCTAAGAGTGATGCATACAGCATAGTTGAAGCAAATGTTCCAAAGGGATTTACTGCCACATATTCGCAAAGCGGGTATGTATTTACAGTTACAAACAGTGCCTCTTTGATCCAGACCGGACAGCTAATATGGCCTATTCCTGTTCTGGCAATGGCTGGATTGTGCTTGATTGCCGTTGGTACCATTGTTTTGAGAAAATTGAGGAATGAAAATGCGTAGAGTAGTTGGCGTTTGTTGTATCATATTAGGAATATGTTGTCTGATAACATCTGTTGGATTTATCGTTTACAACTACTGGGAAGAAGAAAATGCGCAGAATGCTTCAAAGAATATATTGCAGGATGTTCAAAAAAACATACTGGATAATACACGCAAGGAAAGTGTTTTGGGAGAAAGCACC
>JAZOSF010000048.1:0-17746 GCA_045657025.1 Lachnospiraceae bacterium
GACCATTTTCCGTTTGGCTATTTATGAGATTTTAAAGGATGAAACCGTACCGGCAGGTGTTGCTATTAACGAAGCAGTAGAGCTTGCTAAGAAATATGGACAGGACAATTCCGGCAGTTTTGTAAACGGTGTTTTGGCCAAGTTTGTTGCGGAATAATTCCCATGGCCAATGTGTATTCCGTTACCCAAGTAAATAACTATATCAAAAATATGTTCACGCAGGACTTTTTATTGCAGGGCCTCTCTATTCAAGGAGAGGTCAGCAACTGCAAATATCATTCCTCTGGACATATTTATTTTACGTTAAAGGATTCCGGTGGTACCCTGGCATGCATTATGTTTGCGGGATATCGCAAGGGTCTTGATTTTGTTCTTACGGAAGGCCAGCAGGTTATTGTAACCGGTGGCGTAGACGTATATGAGCGTGACGGAAGGTATCAGCTATATGCCAAGGAAATCCGTCTTGCCGGACGTGGCAGATTATATGAGCGTTTTGAGGCGTTAAAGGCAGAATTACAGGAAATGGGTATGTTTTCTGCAGAATACAAACGTCCGATTCCAAAGTATGCAAAGAAGATAGGTGTGGTTACAGCACCTACCGGAGCAGCTGTACGTGATATTATTCAGATTTCCATGAGACGCAATCCATTTGTTCAGCTTATTTTGTATCCTGCACAGGTGCAGGGTGAAGGGGCTGCAGAAAGCATTGTACAAGGCATTCATGCACTGGAAAAATTGGGCGTAGATGTTATGATTGTAGGACGCGGAGGCGGTTCCATTGAGGATTTGTGGGCTTTTAATGAGCGCATAGTTGCAGAAGCGGTATTTGATTGCAGTGTTCCGGTTATATCGGCAGTTGGTCATGAAACGGATACTACAATTATTGATTTTGTTTCTGATTTACGTGCACCAACACCATCTGCAGCGGCAGAACTGGCGGTATACGATGTGCGTATACTTATAGCACAGCTTGAGGCATATCAGAGCGCACTGACCGGTGGAATGATGCAGAAATTTGACCGATATCGTGTGGCTATAGCACAGTATACACGACTGCTTCAGATGAAGCATCCAATGCATCAAATTCGAGTGCAAAGGCAACAGCTTGACGTTTTAGAAGAAAGAATGAAAGCTGCTATGGCGCGTCAAATCGAACATAAGCGTAGTGAGCTTATTTTAAAAATCAGTCAGTTAAAAGGGCTTTCTCCTTTAGAAAAGTTAGAACAAGGACTTGCCTATGTATCAAATGATACAGGGGCATCTGTGCACAGCGTGCAACAGGTTGTGGAAGGAGATTCTTTAAATATTCAATTGAAGGACGGTAGCATTAAGGCAGTTGTTACCGGAAAGGAGCACATGGATGTCAAAGATAGATACAGCGATGAATAAAGAAGAATTAAATATTTCTTTGGAAGATGCTTTTGCAAAATTGGATTTGTTGATTTCAGAACTGGAAAAGCCGGAACAATCCTTGGAAGCTTCTTTCAAAGCATTTGAAGAAGGCATGCAGTTAGTTAAATATTGCAATGATTCTATAGACAGAGTTGAAAAAAAGGTTCTCATTTTAGGACAAGATGGTGAATTAGATGAATTTTAATGAAACCCTAACAATTAAAGTGCAAAATGTAGAAAAAATCATAAAGAAATTTCTTCCGGAAGAAAAAGGCTATCAAAAAACAGTTTTGGATGCTATGAACTATAGTATTCTTGCCGGCGGAAAGAGACTGCGACCGATGTTGGTGCAGGAAGCTTTTGAGGCTTTTGGTGGCACCGGAGATATTGTTGAGCCGTTTATGGCAGCCATAGAGATGATTCATACGTATTCTTTAGTACATGATGATTTGCCTGCTATGGACAATGATGAATATCGTCGTGGACGTAAAACAACGCATGTGGTTTACGGAGAGGCAATGGGGATTTTAGCGGGTGATGCTTTGTTAAATTATGCGTTTGAGACAGCACTTGGTGCGTTTGACAAGGCAACTCTTGAAGAATATCCGCGTGTTGCAAAGGCACTTAAGGTTCTTGCTAAGAAAGCAGGAATTTATGGGATGATCGGTGGACAAGTTTGTGATATTGAATCTGAAGAAAGCATAGAACCAATCTCTTCCGGACAACTTATGTTTATTCATGCACATAAAACAGCTGCATTGATTCAGGCGTCTATGATGATGGGCGGTATTTTGGCAGGCTGCGATGATGATACAATTGATAGACTGGAACAGTCTGCATATGATTTAGGAATTGCATTTCAAATTCAGGATGACATATTAGATGTAACCAGCACATTTGAAGCATTGGGCAAACCAATCGGCAGTGATGAAAAGAATCACAAGCAAACTTACGTGACAATTCATGGCCTGGATCATGCAAAGACAGAAGTGAAGCGTTTATCAGAAGAGGCAATTTCTTTATTGGGATTAGAATCCGACAGCTTTTTAGCAAAACTTTTTGAAAGTTTAATTTATAGAAGCAAGTAAATGAACATACAAATCGGGAGATCGTGATGTTATTAGATACCATTTTAAAGGAAAATGACATAAAGCAAATTCCATCGGACCAGTATGACGCCCTTGCAGAGGAAATTAGAGAGTTTTTGATTTCCAAAATCAGTATGACAGGTGGGCACTTGGGACCGAATCTTGGAGTGGTAGAATTGACTATGGCACTTCATCTGAGTTTGGATTTGCCAAAGGACAAGATTGTTTGGGACGTTGGTCATCAGGCATATACTCACAAGCTTTTAACCGGTCGTAAGGATAAGTTTGACAGTTTACGCAAATTTAAAGGGTTAAGCGGTTTCCCTAAGCACAAAGAAAGCCCTTGCGATTCCTTCGACACAGGGCATAGTTCCACTTCAATTTCTGCAGGGCTTGGACTGGCTAAGGCTAGAGATTTGCAGGGAGGCAATGAGACAATTGTGGCGGTTATAGGCGATGGCTCTTTAACCGGTGGTATGGCTTACGAAGCACTTAATAATGCGTCTAGACTAGATACGAATTATATTATTGTTTTAAATGACAACAACATGTCTATCTCCGAGAACGTAGGCGGTATGAACAAGTATCTTAACAAGATTCGAACCGGCCGTAAGTATTTGGGATTAAAATATAAAGTTTCCAGTGCCCTTTTGAAAGCTATGCCTAAAAAAGGCGACAGTGTAGTTGAAGGCATCCGCCATTTCAAAAACAACATTAAGCACTTTGTTATACCGGGAACTTGGTTTGAAGAGTTGGGACTTACTTATTTGGGACCTGTGGATGGACATGATATACCGACTATGATGCGCGTGTTAGAAGAAGCAAAGCGTGTAAAAGGAGCCGTGGTTGTTCATGTACTTACAAAAAAGGGCAATGGTTTTACCCCTGCCGAAAAGCATCCGAGCAGATTTCATGGTGCAGAACCCTTTGATACAGAAACCGGACTTCCGACTTCTCCAAGAAAAAGCGCTAATTATACCGACATTTTCTCTACTGTTATGATTAAATTGGCAAATAGAGATGAAAAGGTAGTTGCAATTACAGCAGCCATGCCGGAAGGCACAGGACTTAAGCGTTATCGCAATATTTATCCGGATCGATTTTTTGATGTGGGTATTGCAGAGCAACATGCAGTAACTTTTGCTGCAGGTCTTGCAGTTGGAGGATTGAAACCGGTAGTAGCAATTTATTCTTCCTTCTTGCAAAGAGCATACGACCAGATTTTACATGATGTCTGCATTCAAAATCTTCCGGTTGTTTTTGCAATAGACAGAGCAGGAATTGTTGGAAGTGATGGTGAGACACATCAAGGTGTGTTTGACTATTCTTATTTGAGTGCAATGCCAAATATGAATGTTATGGCTCCAAAAAATAAATGGGAGCTTTCCGATATGATGAAATTTGCTGTGAAGTTGGGCAAACCTGTTGCAGTAAGATATCCAAGAGGTAATGCATATACCGGCTTAGAGGAACACCGTGCACCTATGGAACTTGGCAAGAGTGAACTTTTATTTTCAGGTAGTGAAGTAGCAATTTTTGCAGTTGGAAGCATGGTGAAAGCAGCAGAAGAAGTACGTAATGCCTTATTAGAGCAGGGTATTTCGTCTACAGTTATTAATGGCAGATTTATTAAGCCAATTGATGAAGAGGCTGTTTTAGAAGCTTGCAAGACACACAAGTTAATTGTGACAATGGAAGAAAATGTATCTTCCGGTGGATACGGCGAAGCAATTGCATCTTACATGAAGATGCAGAATCTTACGAATGATTTATATTTGGTTGCAATACCGGATCAATTTATCGAGCATGGAAGCATCGACCAACTTAAGCAAGAGATTGGTATGGATGCACCTGCAATTGTAAAAGGAATTTTGGAGAGAATTCGTTAATATGAAGGAACGTTTAGATGTACTTTTAGTATCAAACGGATATGCAGAAAGCCGCGAAAAGGCCAAAGCAATCATTATGTCCGGTCAGGTCTTTGTTGATGGACAAAGAGAGGATAAGGCCGGCAGTATGTTTGACCCGGGGAAAATTCATATAGAAGTTAAAGGGAGTACACTAAGATATGTCAGCCGAGGTGGACTAAAGCTGGAAAAGGCTATGGCACAGTTTGATTTGTCTTTGCAAGATAAGGTGTGCATGGATATTGGTGCCAGCACCGGTGGTTTCACAGATTGCATGTTGCAAAATGGTGCATCAAAAGTGTTTAGTGTAGATGTAGGCCATGGACAGCTTGCATGGAAACTTCGTAACGATCCACGCGTTGTCTGCATGGAAAAAACAAATTTCCGTTATGTTACAATGGAACACATAAAAGAGGCATTGGATTTTGCATCTTGTGATGTATCTTTTATTTCCTTAACCAAGATTTTGATTCCTGCAAGAAATCTTTTAAAGGACCAGGGTGAAATGGTTTGTTTGATTAAGCCACAGTTTGAAGCAGGTAAGGACAAAGTTGGCAAAAAAGGTGTTGTTCGCGAACCGCAAGTCCATAAAGAGGTAATTGCAAAGATTTTTGATTTTACCACAATTATCGGATTTGATATATTACACTTAGAATTTTCACCGATAAAAGGACCGGAAGGAAATATTGAGTATTTAGTTCATTTGCGTAAAAATGCCTTGAAGTCACAGGAAGTTTTTGCGGTGACGGAAAAGGATGCCGAAGCAATGTTAAATGAAATACAAGTGCTTGGACAAGGAATTTCTTCTCAAGCACAAATAATGGAATGGATCGAGACCACAGTGGCACAAGCACACGGTTCATTAGATTAGTAGGAAGGGAAGCCTATGAAGAAGGTATGTGTAATTAGTAATGATTTTAAAGATAAAGATTTGACGATGACCAATCGCATCACCCAATTCTTAAATGAACGTGGCTGTGAAACTGTAGTTGTAATGACAAAGTGGGACCAAGAAAAAGAAGAGTGGACCAAACCGGAAGGTATTGCAGAAGATGCAGAATGTATTTTGGTACTTGGCGGAGATGGTACTCTGTTGCAAGCCGCAAGACATAGTTATGGCCTTCATATTCCGCTTTTGGGTATAAATTTAGGCACGTTGGGATTCTTAACAGAGGTAAATAGTGATTATCTTGAGGAGTCACTTCAGCAATTGATTGATGGTGATTATTCTGTAGAAGACCGTATGATGCTTGAAGGAAGTGTTCTTACCAAAGAAGGCAAAACTATAACAAGCGTTGCATTAAATGATATTGTAGTTAATCGTACCGGATCTTTACAGATCGTTCGTTTTGACGTGTGGCTCAACAATACATTATTAAAGCGTTATAACGCAGACGGTTGCATTGTAAGTACTCCGACCGGTTCTACAGGCTATAATTTATCTGCAGGCGGACCGGTTGTTGACCCTACATCAGATGCTATGGTTATGACAAATATTTGTCCGCACAATTTGTTTAACAGAGGTGTGGTATTGTCCGGTAAGAAGTTGATTACCATTGTTATTCCGGGCGACAGACAGGGACGAAATCAGCAGGTAGAGGCAACTTTCGACGGATGTTTTAAAGTTAAATTAAATACCGGCGATTGTCTCAATATCACTATGGCACCTTGCACAACCAAAATTATTCGTTTAGAGCCTACAAGCTTTATGGAAATTTTACATAAAAAGATGAGTTTATCATAGGAAGAAGTTATGAATAAAAGTAGACTGGAAGAAATTATCACATTAGTTGAACAAAACAGCATAGAAACACAAGAAGATTTAACCAATCTTTTAAAAGAGGCCGGTTATAGTGTTACCCAGGCAACAGTCAGCCGCGATATTAAAAAGCTTGGCTTAATCAAAGCACCGGGTAAAAACGGCAAGCAAGTTTATACAATACCAAAGGGAATCAAGGTTGATCTTAGCGAAAAGTACATCCGCATTTTAAAGGACAGCTTTATCAGTATGGAACCTGCTATGAATATACTGGTTATTAAAACTGTTTCCGGCATGGCAATGGCAGCTGCAGCAGCATTGGATGCAATGCATTGGCACGAAATTGTAGGCGCAGTAGCAGGTGATGATACGATTATGATTGTGGCACGTTCTTTAGAAGACACAAAGAAACTGGAAGAAAAGTTAGGGGATATTGTCTTATAAGCAAAGGAATGTATTATGTTAAGCAATTTACATGTTAAGAACTTGGCATTAATAGAAGAATGTGACATTAATCTGACAGAAGGTCTCAATATATTGTCCGGTGAAACCGGTGCCGGTAAGTCTATTTTAATTGGTAGCATCAATTTAGCTCTGGGTGCAAAAGCAGATAAGGATATTATCCGTCATGGTGCAGAATACGGATTGGTCGAATTGGTTTTTGAAAACTTAGATCATAAAGTTCAAGAAGTGTTGGAGTCCATGGACTTACCTGTGGAAGAAGATGTGGTGATTATCCAACGCAAAATTACACCGTTCAAAAGTATTTTAAAAATCAATGGAGAAACCGTTACGGCACGTCAAGTAAAGGCTTTGGCAGAAGTTTTAATTGATATTCATGGTCAGCATGAGCATCAATCTTTGTTAAAAACTTCCAAGCATATGGAGATTTTGGATGAATATGCAGGGAGCAAACTTTTAGGAGAATTATCGGAGTTAAAGGCTGCATATCAGGAATACAAGTGCCTTCAGGCAGAATTGGAAGAAGAAAATTTAGATGAGGCCGGACGTAAGCGAGAATTAGATTTGCTTCAGTACGAAGTAGAAGAAATTGAACAAGCTGTTTTAAAAGAAGGCGAAGATGAAGCTTTGGAGCAAGAATATAATCGTATGCTTCACGGAAAACAGATTGAAGAAGCACTACAAAAGGCTATTCAATGTACAGATTTTGATCATGGTGCAGGAGCTATGGTCAGTTTGGCACTTCGAGAATTAAAGCAGATAACTTCTTTTAGTGAAGAATTGGAAAATTTGGATAGTCTTCTTATGGACATAGACAGTTTGTTAAATGATTTTAGCCGCTCTGCATTACATATGGCGGATGATATGGAGTTTTCGGAGGAAGATTTTCTTAAAACTGAGGAAAGATTAAATGTAATAAATCATTTAAAAGACAAATACGGAAAAACTATTGGAATGGTACTTGCTTATTCCAAAGAAAAGCAGGAACGTATAGAAGAACTGTTACATTTTGAAGAACATTTACAGCAATTAGAAGAAAAAATTAATTTTGCATACAACAAAGTATTACAACACGGCAAAGCTATTTCATGTATGAGAAAAGATGCTGCCGAGAAGTTGTCACAGATATTGACTCAATCACTTTTGG
Organism: Lachnospiraceae bacterium; assembly: GCA_045657025.1. Lineage (GTDB taxonomy): Bacteria > Bacillota > Clostridia > Lachnospirales > Lachnospiraceae > RGIG6307. Next base: position 7,756 of record JAZOSF010000048.1, read on the forward strand.
ATTTGAATTTTTTAGATGTTACATTTGAAATTGATTTAAAGCCAAAGCAAGAACCGACAAGTAAGGGTTTAGAGGATGTAGAATTTATGATTTCTACAAATCCGGGTGAGCCGTTAAAGCCAATGGCACAAGTAGCAAGCGGTGGTGAGTTGTCACGAATTATGTTAGCAATCAAGACTGTTTTGGCGGAAAAGGATTCCATTGACACTTTGATTTTTGATGAAATTGATTCCGGCATCAGTGGTAAAACTGCTTGGAGAGTTTCTGAAAAATTGGGACAACTTGGCAAAGCACATCAAATCATTTGCATTACACATTTACCACAAATTGCAGCTATGGCTGATAATCATTTTCTTATTTCTAAGACAGTACGAGATGGCAGCACTATTTCGGGAATTGATGGCTTGAATGAGAATGAAGCGGTACAAGAGCTTGCCAGAATGGTTGGTGCAGATGAAGTGGACAAATCTGCCATAGAGCATGCACGTAATATGCGTATGCAGGCAATGCAATTTAAACAAAACAAATAGAATAAAACATAGCGATTTACAAATACTATGTATGTCTTAAAATCCAAGGTATAAGGCCTTGGATTTTTTGTACATAACATGGTGAAGGAGGCCGCTATGAAAAAAAGAAAAAAGTGGATGACATTGGCAATACGTATGATAGGTGCAATGGCTACCTTTTCATCAGTATGCGGTTTTGCGGTACAATATTATAATGAATGTCTGCCGTCAAAAATATGTGTAACGTCCGGACAAGAGGAAACACTTTCCTTTGGGTTACCTGTAACGGGAGTGATTAAGCACAAAGAGGATAGTAATACTGCTATGGCAATCAACTTAAATGAACCAATTACATTGGTTGCCAATGATTTGACTAGTTATGATTTGGAACTTCAGCTGTTTGGATTGTTTGATTTAAAAAATGTAGAGTTGCAGATTGTTAACGAACAATACCTGATACCGGCGGGTATTCCTATTGGCATTTATTTGGAAACGGAAGGGGTTATGATTGTTGATGTTGGCGAAGTGGAAAGTAATCATGGTAATGTGACCCCGGTCAAATATATTTTACAAAAAGGCGATTATGTTCTTGCAGTCAATGGACATAAAGTGGGAAAAAAGAGTGAATTATCAAAATGGATAGACGAATGTGAAGGGAATAGTCTGGTTTTTACTATCAATCGTGACAAGCAGGTGTTTAATGCAAAAGTTACTCCGGTACAAAATACAAAAGGAAAATATCAGCTTGGAATTTGGATCCGTGATAATGCGCAAGGAATCGGAACCCTTACTTATGTGGATGAATTGGGGAGTTTTGGAGCGTTAGGTCATGGTATACATGACGGAGATACCGGTGAGGTGGTTCATATTGAGATAGGAAGCTTATATGAAACGCAAATTATTAAAATAAAAAAAGGAAGCAGCGGTGATCCTGGCGAACTAACCGGCATAATTGAGTATAGCAACAGAAATATATTAGGGGATATTTATTCTAATACGGAGGAAGGAATTTTTGGAAACTGCAATACGAAGTTAATGAGAAAACTTTCTGATTTTGAGAAACTTCCAATTGGCTACAAGCAACAGGTAACAACAGGACCGGCTCAAATTGTATGTAGTGTTGACGGATATCGTAAATATTATGATATTGAAATTACTGCCATACATTATGATACACAAGTGCAAAATAAAAGTTTAGAGATTCAGGTGACAGATCAAGAACTGTTAGAAAAAACGGGCGGTATTGTACAGGGAATGAGCGGTGCCAGCATTGTTCAAAACGGGCGGATTGTAGGCGCCGTAACACACGTGCTTGTACGAGATAGTGCAAAAGGTTATGGAATTTTTATTGAGGATATGATGGAAACTGTAAATTAAAAATGCCCTAGGGACATGTGATATGTACCCTGGGGCATTTGTTTTGAAAAAACTATTTGTGATCGCTTTGTTTGTTGTGCTCAGCTAAAACTTTGCGGATATTCTCAGCAGGTTCAATTACATTTGACATACTTACTGCATGATTCATGAAATCAATAATATTTGCAGTGAACTCACTCATATCTGCACAAGAGAAATATTTGCGGTCATAAATTTCAGGCGGCAGGTAAGTAAGGTTTGTAGTAATAACTTTGTCGAAATGACCTGCTTCATAGCATTTATCAAAAACTTCCAAACCATTTGTGAAAAGACCAAAAGTACAACAGATAAATACGCGTTTTGCACCCATTCCCTTTAATTGGCGAGCAGTATCAATCATACTTTCACCGGAGGAAATCATATCATCAATGATAATGATATCTTTGCCATTGATATCCGTACCAAGGAATTCATGTGCAACGATCGGATTCTTTCCATTCACGATGGTAGAGTAGTCACGACGCTTGTAAAACATACCGGTATCAACGCCCATAACTGTTGCAAAGTAAATAGCACGGTCTAAAGCACCTTCATCCGGAGAAATAACAAGTGTGTGTTCCTTATCAATAATTAAATCCTTTTCATCCTGGATCAATGCCTGGATAAACTGCGCAAATGGCTGATAATTATCAAAACCGCAAAGAGGAACTGCGTTTTGTACACGTGGATCATGTGCATCAAAAGTAATAATATTGGATACACCCATTTCATGAAGCTCTTCCAAAGCATATGCACAGTCTAAAGATTCAATGCCGGAACGATGATGCTGTCTGCTTTCGTACATAAAAGGCATAATAACATTGATACGATGAGCATGACCGGAGCAAGCTGCGATAATACGCTTTAAATCCTGATAATGATCGTCCGGAGACATATGATTCACATAACCATTCATTTTGTAAGTAAGAGAATGATTACAAATGTCTACTAAAATATATAAGTCCTTACCACGAACACTATCCAAAATATGTCCCTTTGCTTCGCCACTTCCAAAACGAGGAGTTGCATGTTTGATTAAATAACTATCCTTAATGTATCCTTCAAAGGCCGGATCGTCTTGAAATGTGTTGTGTGTGCTTTGGCGAGATTTAACGATACACTCGTCAATTTTCAATCCTGTTTCTTTCATAGAGTCTAATGCAATGATACCTAATGGTGCAACAGGCATTGCATTTTCTAATTCATGTAAATTTGGCATAATACCCTCCATAGTAGGAAATGTAAATTAAAATCATAAATATTTTAAAGCATTACCTAGTGACACGTCAAGGAATTTAAGGTAAGATAAAAAGAAAAAAGCAAAAAAATAATAAGGAAGCAAATAATGGACCATATTATAAAGAAAGTTTTGCCGGGAAGTATTGCAGAAGAAATGGGAATTGAGCCCGGTGACAAGTTACTACAGATTTCAAATACAGATATTGAGGACATTTTTGACTATCAATTTTTGGTGCAGGATGATTATATTGAAGTTCTTATTGAGAAGCAGGATGGAGAACAATGGCTTTTAGAAGTTGATAAGGATTTCGATGAAGATTTAGGAATTGAGTTTGAAAACGGGCTTATGGACAATTATCGTTCCTGTCATAACAAGTGTATTTTTTGTTTCATTGACCAAATGCCAAAAGGCATGAGAGAAACTCTGTATTTTAAGGATGATGATAGCAGACTAAGTTTTTTACAGGGAAACTATGTTACATTAACCAATATGTCCGAACACGATATCGACAGAATAATTCGTTACAATTTGTCCCCTATTAATATCTCTTTTCAGACAACAAATCCGGAGCTTCGCTGCATGATGCTTCGAAATCGTTTTGCAGGAGATGCACTCAAAAAAGTGGACAAGCTTTATGAAGCCGGAATATTGATGAATGGTCAGATTGTTCTTTGCAAAGGTGTAAATGATGGCGATGAATTAGAACGTAGTATTAGGGATTTGGCAAAGTATTTACCGTATTTGGAAAGTGTTTCTGTTGTACCGGTAGGATTGTCCAAGTATAGGGATGGTTTGTATCCGTTGGAGCCGTTTACAAAAGAGGATGCCAAGAAGGTTTTAACTACCATCCATAAGTGGCAGGACAGGCTATATCCGGAGCATGGACTTCATTTTATTCATGCTTCAGACGAATGGTACATTCTTGCGGGAGAAAAGTTGCCTGAGGCTGAAAGTTACGATGGATATATTCAGTATGAAAATGGTGTCGGAATGCTTCGTATGTTGATTGATGAGGTGGAAGACGCTATAGAAAAGGCATCAAGCAAGAACCTGTTTTCAAAAGTTGCAAAGCGTGAAATTTCCATGGCGACCGGAAGATTGGCGTATCCGTATATTAAAGAGTTTGCGGATAGGATTATGTCTTTATACGAAGGCTTAAAAATACATGTTTATGCAATTAAAAATGATTTCTTTGGTGAAATGATTACGGTTTCCGGACTTATTACAGGACAAGATATTATAAAGCAGTTGAAAGGACAGCCACTGGGACAAATGCTATATCTCCCGGAGAATATTTTGCGTAGTGGAGAGGCTGTTTTTCTGGATGATTTAACAGTCTCTGACGTGCAAAACTCTTTACAAGTTTGTGTGGATATTGTAAAATCAAATGGCTACGAACTTGTAAGTAGTATGTTAGGAATAGACAGCGAGGTACTTAAACCGGCTGTGGTAGAAGAATAGAAGTGAGGATATTATGGCAAAAAAGAAGAAAAAGCCGATTGTTGCAGTAGTAGGCAGACCAAATGTAGGTAAGTCCACATTGTTTAATGTATTGGCTGGCGAAAATATTTCCATAGTTAAAGATACACCGGGCATAACACGTGATAGAATTTATGCTGATGTGAGTTGGTTAAATCATAATTTCACATTAATTGATACCGGCGGTATTGAACCGGACAGCAGTGATATTATTTTGTCTCAAATGAGAGCACAGGCTGAGATCGCTATTGAGACAGCCGATGTTATTATGTTTATGGTTGATGTAAAGCAGGGATTAGTGGATGCGGATTCCAAAGTTGCTGATATGCTTCGTCGTTCCCATAAACCGGTTGTTTTGGTTGTAAATAAAGTAGACAGCTTTGAAAAAATGATGTCCGATGTTTATGAATTCTACAACTTGGGTATCGGTGATCCACATCCGATTTCCTCTGTAAACCGTATGGGTATTGGTGACATGTTGGATGAAGTGACTTCTTATTTCCCGGAATCAGATGATGAGGAAGAAGAAGATACCCGTATTAAAGTTGCAATTGTTGGCAAACCAAATGTTGGAAAATCATCTCTAATCAATAAGTTGTTAGGTGAAAATCGTTTGATTGTATCTGATATTGCAGGTACAACCCGTGACGCGGTAGATACAGAAGTTACTTATAACGGCAAGGAATATGTGTTTATTGATACAGCAGGTCTTCGCCGCAAGAATAAGATTAAAGAAGAATTGGAACGCTTTATGATTATTCGTACCGTTTCTGCAGTAGAACGTGCGGATGTAGCAGTGCTTTTAATCGATGCTCAAGAAGGCGTGACAGAGCAGGATGCCAAGGTTATTGGTATTGCCCATGAAAGAGGCAAGGCAATTATTGTTGCGGTGAACAAGTGGGATGCAATCGAAAAAGATGATAAGACAATTTATCGTTTTACAGAAAAGATTCGCCAGACCTTAGCGTTCATGCCTTATGCTGAAATTATTTTTATTTCCGCCTTGACAGGACAGAGAATCGGCAAGCTTTATGAAACGATTGATGCTGTAGCTGAGAATCATGCACTTCGCGTAGGAACCGGTGTGTTAAATGAGATTATGTCAGAAGCAGTTGCTATGCAGCAACCACCATCTGACAAGGGTAAACGTTTGCGCTTGTATTATATTACACAGGTATCCGTAAAGCCGCCAACGTTTGTTATCTTTGTAAATGATAAGGAATTAATGCATTTTTCATACACAAGATATATTGAGAATCAGATTCGTAATGCTTTTGGTTTTCAGGGGACACCTCTTCGTTTTATTATTAGAGAGCGCAAGGAAAAGGATCAATAAATGGAACGTTTGATTTGTTTGATTATTGGATATGTATGTGGTAATTTTCAAACGGCATATCTTGTCGGTAAACTGAATGGAATTGATATCCGTGAACACGGAAGTGGCAATGCCGGCACTACAAATACACTGCGTGTGCTTGGCAGAAAAGCCGGATTTATTGTATTTATAGGTGATGTATTAAAGTGTGCTGTTGCAATTGGGGTTTCCAGATTGATTTTTGCAGAAAGTAATGTTGACATTATTTACATTTTGACACTTTACGCCGCTCTTGGTACAATATTAGGGCACAATTATCCGGTTTTGCTTGGCTTTAGAGGTGGAAAAGGAATGGCATGCACGGCCGGATTGGTGTTCTTTTATCATCCTTGGTTGTTAGTAGCATGTTTTACCACATTTTTAGTTATATTTTTTACAACCCATTATGTGTCACTGGGGTCTGTGGCGGTATATGGTGTTTTTGTTGCCGTAATGGCTGTATTAAGTTTTAATGGGTTACTTGGTCCTTTTAATGGGCTTCAAATCGCTGAAGTAATGTTGGTTTCCTTGTTTATGGCAATCATGGCAGTTGTAAGACATTGGGCTAATATGAAGCGTCTGATAGCCGGAACAGAGAGTAAAACCTACCTTAGTAAGAAAAACAGAAAGTAGTAATAAGGAGATATTTCATGGCAAAAATCAGTGTGATTGGTGCCGGTAGTTGGGGCACCGCATTAGCTGTACTATTAGATGGTAATGGTCATGAGGTGACACTTTGGTCTTTTTTGGAATCTGAAGTGACAATGCTTAAAGAAGAACGTGAGCAAAAAGATAAGCTTCCTGGGATAAAGATATCTGAAAAGATGCATATCACCAAGGACTTAGAAGAAGCAATAACTGACAAAGACGTGGTTGTTTTAGCAGTACCTTCTACAGTAATTCGTTCAAGTGCGGCAAAATGTGCGGCTTATGCGAAAGCCGGACAGGTTTTTGTGAATGTTTCAAAAGGAATTGAGGAAAGCTCGCTGCTTTCTATGACAGAAGTTATTTCAGAGGAAATTCCACAGGCTAATGTAGCTGTATTGTCAGGACCTTCCCATGCAGAGGAGGTTGGACGCGGTATTCCTACTACGATTGTTGTAGGGGCAAAGGATCAACAGACGGCGCAATATTTACAAAATATTTTTATGAGTGAAAAATTCCGTGTATATATCAGCTCCGATATGGTTGGTATTGAACTGGGAGGTGCGCTCAAAAATGTAGTTGCACTTGCTGCCGGTATTGCGGATGGATTAGGCTATGGTGATAATACCAAAGCAGCACTTATTACCAGGGGCATTGCTGAAATTTCCAGACTTGGTTTGGCGATGGGAGGCAAATATGAGACATTCTGCGGTCTCACGGGCATTGGAGACTTGATTGTAACCTGCGCATCTAAGCATTCCAGAAATCGCAGAGCAGGAGTGCTGATCGGACAAGGCTATAGCTATACAGAAGCTATGGATGAAGTCAAAATGGTAGTAGAAGGTGTATATTCTGCCAAGGCAGCTTTGGCACTTGGCCGCAAATATCAAGTATCCTTGCCGATAATAGAAAAAGTAAACGAAGTTTTGTTCGAAGGATTGTCTGCAGCAGATGCAGTAAAAGAACTTATGATTCGTGACAAAACCATGGAGCATTCGTTAGTAGATTGGGAGTAATTTTTGCAGAAAACATAGGAGAATATTATGAAAATTACGTACATTGGACATAGTGGATTCTTAGTAGAAACAGAAATTGCAAATTTGTTGTTCGATTATTATAAGGGAACCATCCCACAAATAAATAATGACCTTCCGTTAATCGTGTTTATCTCACATAAGCATGGTGATCATTATAATCCGGAAGTTTTTAAATTGGCAGATCAATACGCCAATATACATTATTTTATATCCAATGATATCCTGATTTCTGAAAAAATTATAGAAGACTATAATTTGACTCCGGAATTTATTAGTCAAAAGATTACGATCATTCCACCGGGAATAAAAAGAGTAGTGCCTTTGTCTGACGATGAAGATGACAAAAACTATATTGTTTTGGAGACAATTAAGTCTACAGACCAGGGCTTGGCATTTTTATTAAATGTTAATGGACGCTTGATTTATCATGCGGGTGACCTTAACAGTTGGGTTTGGGAAGGAGATACCAAAAAAGAGTTCAACAATATGTCTGCGTTGTTTAAGCGCGCAATGGAAAAGATTGGTGGACGTGATATCTTCTTGGCATTTGCTCCACTTGATCCAAGGCAGGGACAGTATTACAAATTAGGAATGGATTATCTGTTAAATGCTTGTCCGATTACATATGCTGTACCAATGCATATGTGGGGCGAGTATGACATCATTGATCAATATGAAAAGGAACGTCTGACAAAGAATCTTCCGACTAAAATCGTGAAACTGACGGATAAGAGTCCGGTTATAGAACTATAAAAGTTAAATTGTTGTGCGGGTTTACCGTTTGGTGAATCCGCATGATTTACGAGGGAAACATGAATTTTAAACCTATTACATTAGAAGATAAAATATGGGTTACTAAATATTTAAAAGAAGCAAATTATCCCGGATGTGAATATTCATTTAGCACCATGTTAATGTGGCGTGATGTATTTCACACAGAAGTTGCTGATATGGGGGATATGCTGGGATATCGCGGATATTCTTCCAAAAATCGCTACGTGTATGCTTTTCCGGCAGGAAATGGAGACAAGAAAGCTGCCATAGAGGCATTGATGGCACATGCCAAGGAAAATAATCATCCTTTTGTTTTGCGTGGCTTTACAAAAGAGCATGCAGAATGGTTAGAAGAAACTTTTCCGGACAAATTCAGTATTAATGAGGCTCGTGACGAATGGGACTACGTATACAGCGTAGAAAAACTCAGCAGTCTTGCCGGAGGAAAATATCACGGAAAGCGAAATCACATTGCCCGTTTTAAAGATAGCGGAGAATGGAGATATGAGAGTATTTCAGCAGAAAATATTGAAGATTGCCGTGATATGAGTGATAAATGGTATCAATCACAGATAGATGGTGGAAATATTACCGTTTTAAAGGAAAAACCTGTATTAAATTTTGCGCTGGACCATATGCAGGAGCTGGGCTTAAAAGGCGGTGTGTTATACCTGGATAATAAGGTGATTGCTTTTACGATTGGAGAAGCGATGAACGAAGATACCTTTCACGTGCATATAGAAAAAGCTTATTCTGATATACAAGGCGCATATCCTATGATTAATCAGCAGTTTGTATTACATGAAATGCAGGATTTTGTTTATATAAATCGTGAAGAGGATGATGGCTTGCCGGGGCTTAGAAGGGCTAAGGAATCCTATTATCCGGTTAAAATGGTAGAAAAGTATACTGCTGTTCTGAAATAGAGGTACAAAATGGTTGTTTTTGCAGACAAAAGCAGAAAAACAGAATTAATAGAAATATGGCAACGTAGTTTTGGAGACACTGAAGAATATATTCGGATGTTTTTTGAGTGGAATTTTGACAAAATCAAAATTATTATATGCGAAGTGAAAGGCAAAGCTGTTAGTGTGGCGTATTTGCTTCCTGTAACATATGAGAAAGAAGGTCAAACGCCGATTGCATGCTGGTATTTATATGCAGCAGCTACTTTGCCGGAATTTCGTGGTTTTGGGTATTTTGGTGAAATCATGAAATTCATTCATGACAATGTTGATGAACCCGTGCTTTTAGTCCCGGGAGAGCCGTCGCTTGTTTCTTTCTATGAAAAAATGAATATGCAGGTCTGGCTGGAAGAAAAAATGCTGGATGTTACTTTGGATTCAAAAACAGCTGCTGTGATGCGTGATATTACACCGCATGATTATGCTTTAAAAAGAGAAAAAAGCCTGTTAAAAGATGGATATATAAAATGGGATGAGCATTTTATGGATTACATTTGTCATGAAAATATGGTTTGTGGTGGATTTCAAAAATCTATTATGATAAATGATGTGGAATATATCGTGATGTATCGTCAAGAAGGCGATAATGTACG
>JAZOSF010000049.1:0-2939 GCA_045657025.1 Lachnospiraceae bacterium
TTTGTTTTGAACCCGGTTTCCTATACTATTTCGATTCTTTTGGCATCTTTACAAAGAATACACTAAGAAGAAGTGCAATAATGTAAAGAACAATTGTTACATAGAGCACCATCTGATAACCAACCGGATTTACCATATTTCCACCAATCTCAACTTCTTGCCCAAAGTTTTGAACAATCCAGTTTGCCAATTGATTTCCTGAAAGTCCGGCAAATGCCCATGCGGAAAGTGTAATTCCGTGAAGAGCACTGATGCTGCCCATTCCATATTGATCAGAAAGTAATGTCGGCACATTAGAGAATCCTCCGCCGTAACCTGCATTTACTACCATAATAAGTGCTAATACAAGAATGATAAGTCCTATGTTACCTGCACCATTTGTAATACCATTTGTCACGATTACAAATGCTGTAAGTGCAATAGAACCAATGAAAATAATCTTGTACATTGTATTTCTATCCTTCATCTTATCAGCCATAGCAGATAATCCCAAACGCCCCACTGCATTGAACACAGCAGAAACAGTAGATACAACACCTACAAACGCTGCAAGTCCGAGACATTTTACAATCATCTTCTCCTGTGAAATAAGAGCAAGACCACAAGTGATGTTAATATAGAACATTAACCAAATACCAACATAGTTCATGATTGGTCTTGTCTTAATAACATCTAAAATGCTCTGGCCTTTTTCCTTTTTCTGTGGCTCATGCCAGTCATCCGGTTTCTTCAATAATAAATGTCCCACAAACATCATTACAAAATAAACAAGTGCAAGAATAAGGAACATCTTATAGATTCCACCTTCTCCAAGGTTTGCAAGCATAGATTGCATGATTGGGCTTGCAATTGCTTTCGCCGCACCAAATCCTGCAACTGCAAGACCTGTTGCAAGACCTTTTCTGTCCGCAAACCAAAGCATCAATGTCTTAACCGGTGATAGATATCCTGTTCCAAGACCGATACCCATAATTAAACCATAACATAAATAAATACCAATAAGAGCAACAATACTTCCCTTGTGCATTCCACCATAGTAAATAAAAGCACCCGTTCCAGCCATACCTGCCGCGAAACAGATTGCTGCGATAAGTGAAGACTTGTGAATATCTTTTTCTACTACGTTTCCAAGGAATGCCGCTGACATACCAAGGAAGAAAATAGCGAAACTGAATGCCCACTCTGTTGCACCCTTAGAAAATCCAATATAATCTGCAATTTCTTGACTAAAAATTGACCAGCAGTATACTGTACCAATACTGCAGTGTAAAAGTAACGCTGGAATTGCTGCGCGAATCCATTTATTCGTGCGCCATCCACCTTTCTTTTGCTCTGAATTACTCATAATTCTCAAATCCTTTCAAACTAATATCTTCTGTTTTTCCTCAAAACCTCACATATTCTATCACATTTGATTTCCAATTACAACCAATTATTTTGTGCAAAAAAGAATACAATGTTGACTTTCTCATATAACACTCCTAATATGGAATTATAACAAATTTTGGTAATATATAAATACAAAAGATACGGGGGAATGACATGAAGAACATATCTCAGGCTGCGTTCATGGTTATCAAGAAAATGCAGCAGAACGAATTAAACGAAAGTATTATCTACGAAGAGATTGCAAAATTCGCCAAAGGAGATGAGAACAAACAGGTTCTTCTTCGCCTGGCGCAAGAAGAGAAGGCTCACTATGAAATATGGAAGAAATACACTGGAATCGAAATGAAGCCTCAAAAGGGCAAAATCTTTCGCTATAAATTGATGGCTAGAATCTTTGGTTTCACATTTGCTGTAAAAATGATGGAAAACGGAGAGGAGGCAGCTCAGGAAGAATATGGTCTTGTTGCTGAAGAAGTAGAAGAAAGCGTATTAATTAGACAGCAGGAAGAAGAGCACGAAGCTGCACTTTTAGAAATGCTTGATGAAGAAAGCTTACAATATGTAGGAAGTATGGTGCTCGGTCTTAACGATGCACTTGTGGAACTCACCGGTTCGCTCGCCGGTTTCACATTTGCCCTACAGAACACAAAACTGATTGCCCTATCCGGTTTGATTATCGGTATCTCGGCTACATTCTCTATGGCATCCAGTGAATTCTTAGCTGCGCGAAGCGAAGGCAGAGACGACGCATTGAAATCATGTAGTTATACAGGAACGGCATACTTGATAACTGTAATCCTACTGATCGCACCATATCTCTTATTTGGCGCAGGTGGTTATATCCCAGCATTAATCTGTATGCTACTTATTGTAATTCTAATTATCGCAGGATTTACGTACTACACATCGGTTGCACAGGACCAGCCATTCAAATCAAGATTCTGGGAGATGGCACTGATTAGCGTAGGTGTTGCGGTAGTATCATTCGTAGTAGGTATACTGGCAAAACGCTTTTTGGGTGTGGATTTATAGAATTTATAAAGAAAAAAGACTTGGAGATTTTCCAAGTCTTTTTTAATGAAGCATCGGGGATTCGAACCCCGGACAACTTGATTAAAAGTCAAGTGCTCTACCGACTGAGCTAATGCTCCATATATTCAATTGCTTGTCCATTTTTACAGAACAAATGCCCAGAGCCGGAATCGAACCAGCGACACAAGGATTTTCAGTCCTTTGCTCTACCAACTGAGCTATCTGGGCAAAAAGAATTGCGGGGGCAGGATTTGAACCTACGACCTTCGGGTTATGAGCCCGACGAGCTTCCAGACTGCTCCACCCCGCGATAACTATATAATATTATACGCACGTTTTAAGGAAACATGCAACCTTTTTGGAAAGTTTTTCTTCCTAATGGATGGAGGTGGATTCGAACCACCGAAAGCGTTGCTAACAGATTTACAGTCTGCCCCCTTTGGCCACTCGGGAACCCATCCAAAAAGCCGATGATCGGACTCGAACCGATAACCTGCTGATTACAAATCAGCTGCTCT
>JAZOSF010000050.1:0-8407 GCA_045657025.1 Lachnospiraceae bacterium
TTAGTAATAAGAGCCACCCATAAAAATAATCATAAAATAGAAGGCCCCGCACAATACATGAAGTCCGAAAGCACCCCATTGAACGGCCAGTGCCCAGCTATGCTTTGTTGCCTTGCACGTCTCCTCCGCAAGTACCAAAAGAGAACTTACTACAAGAAAAAAGGCGCCTATCATATATCCCCAAGAAAAATTAGCATCTACTGCGCGGAATCCTTTTTCGTAAAGTAATACAAACATGACCAAACTTGCACTGTAAATCTGCCAACCAAAACGATATAGCGTATTGGTAAATATTTTGCGGTACTGAAACAATAACACCACCAGTGGGAAGAAAATCATTAAAATAATTGCCACAAAATAGTTGCTGCAGTATTCTCTCCAAACCTTGAAAAGCTCAAATCCGATTCCCGCGCTCTGTCCCTTAGAATCCGTACCGGTAAAAACTCCGCAAAACTGACACAATAGCGCTACAAATGTAGGAATAAACATAGCGCACAACCAAATAGTATTTGTGAAGTTTACAAATTTACTCTTACACAAGCGGAACAGCATAATCAGCCCTGCCGCCCCACAAAATACAATAGTAAAGCTTGGCTTTGTCATGGTCGCTAAAAATAGCAGCGCACTAAATGTAATCGCTTTTTTCCAGTTCAAACGCTTCTCGTATTCCTCTAATAATTCTACGAAAAGAAATACACAAATAATTGCAAAAGGTCTTGCTGCCTGATAGGTAGCATTGTGGAACGGGTTGGGACTAAATACACCCATGTAATAAAATCTTGTGCCCGGAAACGGATGATTGTACACAAAAATCATGGAGTAAAAAAGTACCAAAAATGCCGCCAAAGTGGTTCCTAATTTTTGCCAAACTCTCAGTTCACCGCCTACTGCCTTTTGCAGATACTTTCTGAAATAATAACGCAGTATTACGAAACTACCTAAATGAAATGCCGTTATCACGAAGGAAATGGCCCATTCGATTGGCATTACCAAGTGAAATGCTTTCGTCAGCCAGAACATAATCGGATAAGGGAAACTATATCCGCTGTCTATGCCCTGGGCTTCTTTCATATAAGCCAAAATATCGGAATGATATGCAACATCTGTCATATTATTCATTGCATACCACGCCTGATTGTAAGTTAGATACAGCGTAAGACCTGCCAAAGCTACCAGCAGAAAGCCAAATAACACGTATTCTATTTTCTGCTCAGCTTTTTTCAATGCCTGCATGTACCTTCTCCTTTACCGTTTTATCTTAATTGATAACAGATTGCATTCATGCCCCGGGTAATAACCTCAAGGTCTTTTTCTTTGCACACTTCGTCAATGCGTCCGTCTACCGGAATACAAATATATTTGCACTGCAAAGAATCAAAGTTTTCTAAAATAAAGTCCGGATAACAACAGCTGATACCAAATCCTGCAGGGATACCGTACAAAATTTGATAATCGGTAATGATTTGCTCATCGCTAGTAGCGTGATAATCATATGTTACCCAAATGACATTGTTGTCATAATTTGGAACATCTACCATATTTAGCTCTAATTTTTCATGGAACTGTGATTCTGTGCGCTCAATCTCAGCCACCAGTTCATCATTACGGAAGCGATTCTTGTAATCGTAAGAATCCACTGCCATAAAGAAGTACAGGTAAACAAATACTGCAGCGCAAATAATTACATGTATGTTCCATTTGATTTCCATCATTGCCATAGCAAACAATCCGGCTGCGATGAAAGTCAATAAATGCTTGCTGCCTTCCTGCATCTTGTACATCAAAAGAAGTGCCATCCACATGGCAAAGAAACAAAATGCCAAATGTCCGTATAGTAGTCCTGTCTTATATTCCTTGCGGATAAGCTTGTACAAGGCGTACGCCGCAACAATTACCATTACAAGAATAAATCCTACGAAGAAAGAACCCATTGCAAGTCCCTCGCGGATGCCCTGCATGCTTTTTCCGATAAAATCCCAGCCCTGGAAATAAAGCTTGTCCCACATGAATTCCCAGCCTTCTTTGATACCTTCACGCAAGTACTTGGAAATCCATGTTGTATCAAATAATGGTGTGAAATATTCTGCGGACAAAAATTTCTTGAGCAAAATATAAATAACACCTGTAACGCCGGCTACTCCCACACTGATTCCTGCGCCGAGCCACTTACGCCTTAAGGTAAGTAAAAGCATTGGTAGCGCCAGGAAAACTATCATATATGGTCTCATCAGCGTCAGCAAAGAAGATATCACAAACATGCCAACCAACTGACTGCTTTTGGCTTCCTTCATATACGCATAAGCAAATCCGAAAAACACAATCAGCATACCAAAGCAAGTACACTCAGGCATTACGGACAACATATATCTGGTAAAAAGCGGAAATACTGCAAAAAGCACTGCCATACGTGCCATCTGCTTCCAATTTGGCTTTACAATCCATGCAAACAAGCCTACTGCCACCATCATAATCAAAATATTGCAATAGATTGGTGACATCAAATTCCAACCAAATAAAAATCCCCAAATGAGCCAAGGCCAAACTAATACTGGGCTCCATGCCGCAAAACTCAACACTTCCGCATGGCTTTCGTTAAATCCGAAATATCCGTAAGGATAACCAAACTTCACCATGCCTTCTACCTGCTTATAGTAGAAAAGCTCATCATTCCACTCGGAAGCCGGAATATATGCATCCCAAATAGCATAGCCCTGTACTGCGCAAGTTACAATGCAGAACAAAAGCGGAACAAGTGCCATTAACGCTGCTTTGTAAAACCGAATATATTTTTTAATATGTTCTTGAATTTTTATCTTCATAATCTTCCTAAACTACTTTTGTGTTTATTCAATATTAATGGTTTCACGAATTACATATTGAGGTGCACTGTTCAAGCTAATGTAAATTCGACCGATATATTCTCCGATTAGGCCTAGCATCAACATTACCATACCGCCGAAAAATACGATTGCACTCATAATCGCACTAAATCCAACCGGTACACTCGGAAGGAAAAACTTCTTTATGATAGTGTAAAAACCATATAAGAAACCACAAAACGCACTGAAACCACCAATAATCGTGGCAATTCTAAGTGGTTTTACGCTAAACGCAGTAAAACCGTTAAACCATAAACCCAATAACTTCTTTAACGTATAGCCGCTGGTTCCTTCTTCGCGGTCTCTATGATTTACCGTAACATTTGTAATATGTTTTGTTGCACGAAGTACCAGGCCTATTACATAAGGGAAGGAGTTTTCGTAACGAACTACGTCATCAATGACATAACGCTTTGCTGCAAAATAACTGCTGATATACAATTCCTTTGGCTTGCCCAACATAAAGCGAGTCATAATTTCATTTACTTTGCTGCCCATGTTGCGGAATGTGGAATGCTGTTTGTGCTCGTATTTAGCATATACCACGTCATATCCTTCTTCAATTTTCTCAAGCAACTTGCCTACTTCGTTTGCCGGTGTCTGTCCATCATCGTCCAAGCATACAATCACATCGCCTGTTATATAGCGAAAGCCTGCCATAAGTGCTGCGTGCTGTCCAAAGTTACGAGCCAGATTGATTCCCTTAACGAAAGGATATTTTTCTGCCAACGCTTTGATTGCGCCGAAAGTATTGTCCGGAGAACAGTCATTGACAAGCACCACCTCATATGTATACTTCTCCATGCCCTCCATAGTTGTATTGATTTCATTGACAACCTTTCCTATCATATGTTCGGAACGATAGCAAGGGATTACAAAACTAATTTTCACGATCCTTCTCCTTATTTACAATAGCCATCCAAACGATGTCCACAAATTTTCCATTAATACATACATCATCCTTTAAGTATCCTTCGTGCTTAAAGCCTGCTTTTTCATAGCTGCGAATAGCCTGCTCATTGCCTGCCAATGCGCGCAGATAAATGCGATGAAGTCCCAACTCTTCAAAACCATACTGAATCATTAACTTGGCAGCCTCTGTACCTATACCGCGTCCTCTGGCCGCTTCATCACCGATAAAAATACCGTATTCCCCTTTGTGGTGGTCATGATCAATATCCTTGATATCCACAGAACCCAATGGTCTGTCATCTCGCTTGTCTATAATCATCATCTGACAGGCACGACCCGATTCTTTCATGGTTCGAAACCATTTCAAATGTCCTTCTACCGTAAAATCGGCCTGACTGATAAAAAACCGTTTCAATTCCGGCTTGTTGCGCCATGCAACAATCAACTCTGCGTCATCCTCTGTCATGGGGCGTAAATAAATTTGATAATCCATAAATACTCCTAAAAGAATCCGGAATTTTGTCCGGAATAAATATATAAAAAGTAAACAATTCCACAACCAAGATGCCATAAATATCCAAGCCATCCTGCTACAATTACTGCTGTACGAATTTTTCCCTTTTTCTCAATGCTATTGCGCAAAAGCATAAGCACACTGACTACAAAAATGAAAAACAAGCCATGCATATAACCCCAGGAAAAATTCATATGTGGCAAACGGAATCCTTTTTCGAAAAGACACAGTAACATAACAAAACCGGAAATCCATACTTGCCATCCGTGGCAAAACCACGTAGTGTCTTTTAATCTCGGAAGATTAATTACTAACACGCCTAACGGAAAGGCTATTGCCATAAAAATGCTGAGCGGAATATTATTGCTGTACAAACCCCAGGCTGTTCCAACTCCAAGTCCGATGCCGGTTTCTTCGCCCATAGAATTTGTTCCGGCAAACACACCTGC
The DNA here is from genome assembly GCA_045657025.1 of Lachnospiraceae bacterium. GTDB lineage: Bacteria > Bacillota > Clostridia > Lachnospirales > Lachnospiraceae > RGIG6307. The sequence goes on from JAZOSF010000050.1 coordinate 4,755, forward strand.
ATACTGATATAACAGTGCTACCCCTGACGGGATAAAAGCCAGCCCAAACAGAACGCTTTGCTTGAAATTACCAAACCTACTCTTTATAAATCGATACAACATGATTGCCGCAAATGTTACTACTGCAACTAATGTATAAGACGGCTTTGTCATGGTAGTAAGTAGCAACGACACTGCAAATATTATCCAATCCCGCTTGTCTATTTTCTTTTCGTAGCTATCTAACAAACGGACCCCACTGAAGAAACTCACAATACTAAAAGGTCTGGTAGCCAAATAAGTAGCATTCCAAAATGGATTAGGCGTATAAACACCACTACAGCGGTAAATGTAATCAAATCCAAAAAAGCCATGTCCTCTCGGTGCATACAACATTGAAACAAAAAGTAAAGATATTGATAATATACTTACAAGAATATCCCACTTTGTTTTCCAACTTCGACCCTCTCTTACAAGGACGTCATTCATATATCTATCCATGTAATACTTTATAAAGATCAAGCTAAGAGTATTCAGTACCGTAACCGTACATGCCATCGACAACTGCGGATTCATGCATACCATGAAAATTTTAGCAATCCAAAACATGATTGGGTAAGGGAATGCGTATCCACTATCTATGCCTTGTGCCTCCTGGATATACGCCTTCATATCAGAAATATACAATCCCTGATATTCCACGCACTGTCTATAAAACAGCACAAACATTATGAAACTGTAAAAAATAGTAAGTGCCACAAATAAAATTTGCGCCTTTTTTTCTTTTTTGTTCATACAATAACTCCATCAAGGCATAGTTATACTTATTTTAAGTATACTATATTTTTTCCCAAAAGTACAACAAATTTATATATTCCTGTAGATTAATTTCAATAAATTGATAATAAAAACAAACTATGATACAATTAAAGCAAATCACCTTATGTTTTTATATAGCGAGGGCATGCATATGAAAGATATTTATGTGGGTTATTCCCAGGAAACTCCAAACTTTAACACCATAACAGCTGCGATTGCGTCCGTTCCGGAAAACAACACTGAAGAGGTGCTTGTACATATCGCTCCCGGTGTTTATCGCGAGCTTATCGAAGTCAAGAAACCTTTTGTTACCTTGCTTGGCGAAAAGGCCGAAGATACTATTTTAGTTTACGGAAATTATGCCAAAGACATTATGCCGGACGGAAGTAAGCGCGGTACTTTTAGAAGTTATAGTATATTGATTGACACACACGATTTTACTGCACGCAATATTACCTTCCAAAACGATGCCGGTTTTGGTTGTGAAATAGGACAGGCGTTGGCACTCTATGTAGACGGCGACCGTTGTGCTTTTTATGATTGCCGCCTGCTTTCCAGTCAGGATACCCTTTTTACAGGACCGCTTCCGGATGAGGAAAATACAAACGGCGGTTTTACCGGGCCAAAAGAATTTGCGCCACGCATTAACGGCAGACAATATTACAAAAACTGTTATATCCATGGCGATGTAGATTTTATTTTCGGCTGTGCTACTGCTTATTTTGAAGCGTGCGAAATTTTCAGCCAGGCACGCCCCTTAGTAGGACGTCAATTAGAAGTTCCGGAAGACGGCATGCCACTTGTTCAAGGTTATGTTACTGCCGCTTCTACTCCGGAAGGACAAAAATACGGTTATATTCTTGATCGTTGTAAATTTACATCTAACTGCCCGCCACACAGCGTATATCTAGGTCGCCCTTGGCGTCAGTTTGCACACACCGTACTTTTAAATTGTGAACTAGGTGCACACATCCGCCCGGAAGGCTGGCATGACTGGAGAAAACCACACGAAACCATCCGCTACGAAGAATACAAGAGCTATGGCCTAGGTGCTAATCCGGACAAACGCGCGACCTTCTCTCGCCAACTTACCGACGAAGAAGCGGCTGAATATACTAGGGAAAATGTTCTAGGGGATTGGGAAGTATAAAAACAAATATTACCACGCCAAAAAAGGAAGCTGTCATTGCAGCTTCCTTTCTTTCTTTTTATTTTTTAATTATCTCGTCTACGCCAATAAGCTCTATCGCTTCACCAATTTGGCCTTCTACGGAAACATTTTCCATAACAAGCTTTGCTACATTGCGTGCAAAAATACCACGTTTAATACTTGCTTCTACGCCGTTAGACATGGCCGGCACATCTTTTTTAGGATTATCCGCATAGGTTACGGAAATATTTCTAAGCTCCAGTTCTTCAATCTTGCGTTCCGGAAGACCTTCGAAATATGCAGCTGCCACATGGCAATTGGTGCATGTCATATTTTCAAACACCATTTTCTTTACAACCGGGGTGCGTTCATCTACCGGATAAAGTTCTCTGGACTGCACATAATCTGTCTTGCCATCCGGGTCACAATAATAGAAGGAATTTACTACAAGCGGAGTCATTACATGATCCACAGTTAAATCCTTGAATAAAATATTGGAAATAACAGAATCCTCACCACGACCACGACGTGTCTTAATGCGGAGCCCTCTGTCAGTATGTCTGAAAAGGCAATCCTGAACGGTAATATTCTTAACTCCGCCACCGATTTCTGAACCAAGTGTAACCGCACCATGGCCATTTTCCATCAAGCACTGGCGAATCATTACATTTTCCGTAGGACGCTTAAATTTGCGGCCCATGTAAATTTTGCCAGATTTTACAGCAATGCAATCGTCGCCCAAAGAAAAACGAACGCCTAAAATATCAATATTTTTGCAGGATTCCGGATCGAGGCCGTCTGTATTTGGGGAATCGGACGGATTCTGTACCGTAATTCCGATAAATTTCAAGTCATCACTAAAGAACGGATGCAAGGTCCAAGAAGGAGAATTGCATACGGTAACCCCTTGCAACGTCACGTTCTTGCAACCATTGATGTGAAACAATCTGGGACGGAACGCAATACGCATTGTCTTTGGATCATGCCACCATGTATCCTTGGTAGAATTACCATTGATAGTACCGGCGCCGTAAATAATCACATCTTCTACATTGTAGCCGCTGATGATTGCTGCAAACATTGGGAGCGGATTGCCCTCCCATGTGCCTAGAAAATACTCATCCGTCTCATCATAGCTCTCAATGGAAGGAGGAAGTTTTACAAACTTTTCTCTCTCATTAAAAGCACGAAGCTCAGCACCTTCTGCCAATTCCAGTCTCAAATGGCTCTTCAAAAACAGAGATGTAATGCGATAAATGCCGGCCGGAATGAGTACGCGACTCTTCTCGGGACATGCCATAATCGCAGCTTGGATAAAATGAGTATCGTCACTTTCACCATCGCCCTTGGCGCCGAATTTACGAATATCCAATGTAACAAATTCATACTCTGTAGTAAATTTCACACTGCCCAAAACTTCCGTGCCATCCAACACTTCTACTGTATAGTTGGTCTCTGGCTTTAAATCGTAAATGTTGGTAATGGTTCGGTCTGTTTCCCTATAATATGCGCCATTTACCTTTAACTGATAAGGCTTCTTTGTAAAATAACGCCCACCATCTGTAATTTCAATCACAGCGCTTCTGGCTGTATTCATAACTAAAGAAATATTCATATTTGTTTCTCCTTTACGCCCGGAAGCTTTTTGCTGTATCCAAATATTTTTCGCTAAGCAACAAATCCATATTGCAAGCCTTTTCTAAGC
>JAZOSF010000051.1:0-3306 GCA_045657025.1 Lachnospiraceae bacterium
CGTATATCAGTGATGGCGCTTTGGTAGTGGACGTAAAAGAAGAAACCGACACCAAGGAAATGCCACCGTGTATGATTTTAAAATCTGACGGCGCAGCCCTTTACAATACAACTGACTTGGCAACCATTATGGAGCGTATGAAGCTTTATCAGCCGGATGAGTTGGTTTACCTCACTGACAAGCGTCAGGAATTGTATTTTGAACAGGTATTCCGCTGTGCAAAGAAGACCAAGCTTGTAAATGAGGACACCAAACTCTACTGGTTGGGCTTCGGTACAGTTAACGGTAGCAATGGCAAGCCATACAAGACCCGTGATGGAGGAGTAATGCGCCTTGAAAACTTAATCAAGGAAACCAAGGAAGAAATGTATCGCAAGATTGTGGATAATCGTGAAATGGACGAGGCAGATGCAAGAGAGATTGCAAGCACCGTAGCGGTATCCGCATTAAAGTATGGTGATCTTTCTAATCAGGCATCTAAAGACTATATTTTTGACGTGGACAGATTTACTTCCTTTGAAGGTGATACCGGCCCTTACATTCTTTACACCATTGTACGAATTAAGTCTATTTTGAGCAAATATAAAGAGCAAGGTGGATGCATGGAAGGATTATCTATTGCGCCTCCAAGCAACACCTCTACCAAGGAATTGATGATGCAGTTGGCCGGTTTTAGTGCAATGATGCAGAATGCATATGAGGAGATTGCGCCTCACAAAGTGTGTGCATTTATCTATGACCTTGCAAACGCATTTAACCGTTTCTACCATGAGAATAAGATTCTTGGCGAGGAAGACGAAGCAAAGAAAGCAAGCTTGATTGCGCTACTTGTTTTGACAAAGGGCGTATTAGAGGCTGCAATTGACGTATTAGGCTTTAGTGCTCCTGACAAGATGTAATAACGGAGGTTTCATATTATGAAATATATGATTGCTTCAGATATTCATGGAAGTGCATATTATTGTGAGAAAATGCTTGCATGTTTCAAGGAAGAACAGGCAGACAGACTGCTTTTATTGGGCGATTTGCTTTATCACGGTCCACGAAACGATTTGCCGGAGGGCTATGATCCAAAGAAAGTAATTGACCTTTTAAATGCGTACAAGGATGTGATTATTTGTGTGCGCGGCAATTGTGAAGCAGAAGTTGACCAAATGGTTTTGGAATTTCCTGTGATGGCAGAGTCTTGTATGATTTCAGAAGGCAAGACACTTATTATGGCGACTCACGGACATGTTTATAATCTGGAGAATCCGCCGAAGCTTCAAAAAGGAGACATTTTACTACATGGCCATACGCATGTGCCGGCCAATGTGGAGACGGAGACGTTCCGTTATATGAATCCGGGTTCTGTTTCCATTCCAAAAGAAGATAGTCCTCACAGCTATATGATTTTGGAGAATGGTAACTTTACATGGAAAGATTTAAACGGCAAGGCTTATATGAGTTGGAAACGCAAAACAATTGCTGATTTAAAGCCTCTTATTTAAAAATAGCGATAGGGTTTGCCTATCATGAAAATAAAGAGATAAAGAAAGTGGAGGGTGTTGTTATGAGAATGCCTATTATTGAAAAGTATTTGGATGAGTTGATTGAGCGGTCAACCTTGGATGTACCTGCATGGAACATCGAGAGAGCAAAAAAAGGAGATACAAAAATCGGCTGGAACTACGTTGATGGATGTATGATTCTTGCCATGCTTGAAACCTATCAGACAACCGGTGAAAAGCGTTATTTGGACTTTGCGGATGCTTTTATTGATCACAGAGTACATGAAGATGGTACTATCGACGGGTATGAAGTGGAAGAGTACAATATTGATAACGTAAATGCAGGTAAAACCTTGTTTTATTTGTACGAAATCAATGGCAAAGAAAAATATCGCAAAGCAATTGATTTGATTTATTCTCAGGTTATGACACAGCCACGTACCGAAGAAGGTAACTTCTGGCACAAATTGATTTACCCACATCAGGTTTGGTTAGACGGTATGTATATGGGTCAGCCATTCTATATGGAATACGAAACCAAATTCAATAATTATAAAAATTACGACGATATCTTCAGTCAGTTTGCGAATGTAGTAAAATACCTTCGTGACGAGACAACCGGTCTCTACTTCCATGCATATGATGCTACCAAGAAAGCATTCTGGTGTGATAAAGAAACCGGTCTTAGCGAGCATTACTGGTTAAGAGCGCTTGGCTGGTATTCCATGGCGCTTCTTGACACATTAGATAAGTGTGATGCCAAAGTGGCAGGGGATAAGTTCGATACATTAAAAGAAGTATTTGTTGATTATATTAACAGCTTGCTTAAATTCCAGGATGAATCCGGTATGTGGTATCAGCTTCCTGCAAAGGGCGGTGAACCGGGCAACTACTTAGAAACAAGCGGCACAGCAATTTTTGCATATAGTATGTTAAAGGCGGTTCGGTTGGGCTATTTACCTGAAAGCTACCGTGAACCTGCTATCAAGGCATTCAATGCAATTATTGATAAGTACTTAATTACCAATGAAGCCGGCGAAATGCACCTTGGTGGCATCTGCTTAGTTGCAGGCCTTGGACCGGAAGACAACCGCCGTAGAGATGGTTCTTACGAATACTACATGTCCGAGCCAATCGTATCCGATGATGCAAAGGGTGTAGGTCCATTCTTACTTGCTTACACAGAGCTTAGAAGACTTCCGGACTAATGATATAGTAGCCTAGTTTAGAAATAGAATTTTAAAACATAAAAATAGGGTGTAAGGTCCTTGAACATTCAATGGACTTTACACCCCTTTATCTTTTGTATTTTAATAAAACTTTACACCTTGGTTAATGTGTTACGCTTTTTGTCGGTTAGTTGATTTCAAGATCTTCTGTAACAATACCAAAAGATTCTAGCTTCGCCTTTGTAACTCTGATTTGATAATCCACTTCTTTTGCTAAATCGGCAGACTTTTTGATGCGCTGCAAATCTGCGTATTTGTCGATGAGACTATTAATCATTTCCTTTTCACTTGGCATGTATTCGTTCATCCTTTTCTTACTCCTTCCAATAAGAATGTATCTATATTATAAGGAGTTTATGTGGAGGTGTAAAGTTTTATTTGATTATCAAGGTACAAAGAAGCAAAAATTGCCCCCTATTACGTATATGCATAAGAGTCCATTTTCGCGCGCGAAAATCTATTAAATTTTTACAAATACGAAAAATACACTTGATTTATGTGGCAAGTGTGATAATATGAACATATGAGCAGTTGTTCATATGAAAGGAGAGGTGACGATGCATATAGAACGTGAAAAAATTGACGTG
>JAZOSF010000052.1:0-7193 GCA_045657025.1 Lachnospiraceae bacterium
CCTTAGAAGCAAAGATTGCTAAGAATAAGAACCAACACAAGCCCTGTGTATTTTGATTTAATTAGTTAAGTCAAAATTAAAAGATAAGTATAAATCTCCTTGTTTTACAAATACTAACAGTACAAATTTGTAAAGCAAGGAGATTATTATATATTATGAAAGCAACAGGTATTGTACGTCGTATCGATGACCTTGGTCGTATTGTTATTCCGAAGGAAATAAGAAAGACCTTTCATATAAAGGAAAGCGATCCGATGGAAATTTTTATAAATGGTGAAGGTGAGATAATTTTGAAAAAATATTCTCCCATGGGCGAGATGTCGTCTTTTGCAAAGCAGTATACGGACAGTCTTGCACAGGCTTCAGGACATATTGCAATTATAACGGATAGGGACACCATAGTGGCTGCATCCGGAGGGATGAAGGGCTGCGTAGGCAAGCGCGTCAGTAAAGGCCTGGAAGAGTGCATGCAGAGTAGAGATTTAGTGGTAGCGTCTAAGGGTCAGCGAGGCTTTACACCTATTACGGATGAAAATAAAGATGATATCAGCGATGTGGCAATCGGCACCATTTTAGCAGCAGGCGACGTGGCAGGCAGTGTATGTCTGGTGGGTACCAAGGGGCATGCGGAGTTTGGTGAAATCGAAAAAAAGTTAATACAAACAGCAACCGGTTTTATCGGAAAACAACTGGAACTTTAGAAAATGGGCGCAGAATTCAACTCTCTGCGCCTTATTTTTAACAAATCTTAAGATTATAATTATTGACTATCATAAAATAAGTTATATAATAAATTCATGTGCTTTTTAAAAGCGCGGCCTCGCCTGAGAGCGAGACATAGGAGAAGGAGAAAACCGGGTATTCTTACGATGAAATTCGACTTGAAGAATGTGATACATAAATTGAATATGGTGATGCCGTGGATGATATTTCCGTGTGCCTCTTTTTATTTGATGGAGACTTTTCACCACAATCCGTTTGAAAATATGAACGGATATGTGCAGGTGTTAAATATAATCATATTTGAAGCGGTTGCGCTTTTGCTATGGATGATTACCGGCAGCAGAAAATGGGCGCTAGGAATAGAAAGCGCCATCGCACTGATTATCGGTTTGGCGGATTATTATGTTATTGAGTTTAGAGGCGTTCCGATTTTACCGTGGGATATTTATTCCGTCAAAACAGCGGCTCTTGTAACTGCAGATTATAGTTATGCCTTGGAGCCGAAAGCGATTTTGAGTGTCCTTGCGTTTGTGGCATTGATTGCGCTGGAATGCTTGGGCAAAGACCACAAGATAGACCGTAAATATAGCAGAATTCGTCTTGCAGGTGGCTTGTGTGCTTTTTTTGTACTGTTTGGCGAGTATCAAATGTTAAAAAATCCAAATTTTATTTTAAACATGCGGATTTATGACAAGCTTTTTACCCCTTATGCCATGATTAAAAGAGATGGTATTGCGCTGGCATTTATGTTGGAGCTACAGTATATGGAGGTAGAGAAACCGGAGAATTACAATCAGTTTTTTGCGGAAAAAACCTACGAAGCGTTATCTGAGGATGTGGTTGTAGCAGAAGAAAAAAAGCCAAACATTATTGTGGTAATGAATGAGGCCTTTTCTGATCCTGCAGTGCTGGGGGATTTTAAAACCAACGAAGACTATATGCCTGTTTTGCACAGTTTGCAGAAAGGTCAGGAAAATACAGTGACCGGCACCATGAATGTATCAGTTATGGGTGGCAATACCGCCAATACGGAATTTGAATTTTTGACCGGTTCTACCATGGCATTTTTGCCGGACGGATGCGTTCCGTATCAGCAGTATATTGATGAGCCGGTAAACAGTATGGCTTCTTATTTGAAGGGGATGGGTTACAAGACGATTGCAATGCATCCGTACAATGCTTCCGGCTGGGAGCGCAATATCGCGTATCCGTTCATAGGCTTTGATGTATTTTATTCTCAAAAGAATTTTTACAATGTTACGAAGGTGCGCGAGTATGTAGATGATGACAGTTGCGTGGATCGTATCATTAAAGAATTTGAAAAGTCCGAAGAGCCGTGCTTTATATTTAATGTAACTATGCAAAATCACAGTCCGTATACGGCGGAGTATGAGAATTTCACACCGGATATTACGGTAGAAGGAAGCGATTCTTTCCAGCTTAGCACGTATTTGTCTTTAATGAAACTTAGTGATGCGGCATTAGGCAGATTGTTGGAGTATTTTTCACAGGTAGAAGAGGATACGGTGGTAGTATTTTTTGGCGACCATCAGCCGACAGATTCCGTAGTACGTGACATTTGGGAACTTAATGGCATAGATTCTTACAATCTCACAGAGGAGCAGCAATGCCTGCGTTATCAGGTGCCTTTTGTGGTATGGGCTAATTATGACATCGAGGAACAGACAGAGGTGATAACCAGTGCCAATTTCCTGGGAGCACAGATGTTTGAGTGGTGTCGTATTCCAAACAGTGGCTATCAAAATTATCTTTTGGAGCTGAACGAGGAGTTTTCTGCTATTACAGGCCGTGCAGTTTTGAATAAAAATGGAAAGTTTTTAGAATTTGAAGAAGTAGAGGATGACCTTTTGGAGTATAATATGTTACAATATTATAGAATCTTCGGATAACAGAACTTCTACGGAGTAAATATATGAAATTGGCAAAAAGAGAAAATTACACCTATACTTTTTCATATTGGCATGCATTTATCATTCCTGTGCTTATCATGGTTGCAGGGTGTATTGGCAGCGGGATTTTCCCATTTGGCAATCAGAGTTTTCTTAGAAACGATTTATACAATCAATATATGCCTTTTTTTCAGGCATTACACGATAGAATTTGGCAAGGCGAGGGTCTGTCTTACAGTTTTGAACTGGGGTTAGGCTCTGGCTTTGCTGCGCTTTATGGGTATTATTTGGCCAGCCCGTCAAATTGGCTGGTGGTGCTTTGCCCGCGTCCGTTTATTGCGGAATTTATTACTGTTGTTATTTTAACTAAAATGGGCTTGTCCGCTATGAGTTTTGCCTATTATTTGCGCAAGCATTTTGGCAAGGACAATATGGGGCTTGTGTGGTTTTCAAGTGCCTATGCGTTGAGCGGTTTTATGGCAGCATATCAGTGGAATATTATGTGGCTGGATGTTGTGATTTTGGCACCGCTCGTATTGTGGGCGTTGGAGGAATTAGTAGAAAAGGGTGAAGGAAGAAAGTATGCCCTGCTTTTAGCATGTTCTATTTTTACGAATTTTTACTTGAGCATTATGCTTTGCATCTTTTTGGTGCTATATTTTGTGTCAATGATTATTTGGAAGCCATGGCGTGTATTGTGGCGCAGGTGTCTTCAGTTTGGCTGGTATTCCCTGCTTGCCGGCGGTATGACGGGAGCTTTGCTTGTTCCGGTATACTTTGCACTAAGCGGTACGGAATTTCACGAGTTTAATTTTCCGGATCAGCTAAAATGGTATATGAACGGGTTGGAAGTGCTGAGCCGACATTGCATGGGCGTGACCATGAAAGTGCAGGCAGACCATTGGCCAAATATCTATTGTGGCGTGGCAATCTTTTTGTTGGTGCCTATTTTCCTGTTTCATCGCAAGATTTCCTGGAAAGAGAAAATTAGCAAGGTTATATTAGTGGCCTTTTTCCTGGTGAGTTTTACTTGCAATGTGTTGGATTTTATTTGGCACGGAATGAATTACCCGGACAGCCTTCCGGGCAGACAGTCTTATTTGTATACCTGGCTCTTGTTGGTAATGGGGTATGAGGTATACTTGAAAGTTCGTTACGTTCGATTGTGGCAGGTTATTGTTTCCGCAATTTTGGGCTATGGCATAGTAATAAACGCATGGATATTTACGGATGTGGAAGGTATCGGCGTGTGGACGTACGTGTTGACACTAGTATTTTTGACGCTGTATTTTGCATTGCTTATTGTGCGGTGCTTATGGAAGAAACCGCATTTTAGAAAAAAACTTCGCACCACGAAGATGGAACCACTTCTTTGGAACCGCTATCTTGGGGTCCAAAGCTTGGTACTCATTTTGGTAGTTATGGAGCTGGCATGTAATACCTATATAACCAGCATTCGTACCGTAAATCGTACCAAATATATGAATCATTTCCGGAGTGCAGAGCAGGCAATAGACTGGATGAAGGCAGAAGATGACGGCTTGTATCGTACGGAGATTTTTGAGCGTTTGACCAAAAACGATAGTATGATGTGGGATATCAAAACAGCTACGGTATTTTCTTCTACTGCAAATGCAGGAATTGTAGATTTGTATAAGGCACTGGGACTAGGGACGACACGTGTGTCATATTGGTATCAGGGTGCTACTCCGCTTGTAAGTGCTATGCTTGGCGTGAAGTATATGATTGGCAAGGATGACACTATGGATAATGATTTGTACGACATGGTGTATTCCGATGACAAGGGGGTACTTTATACTTGCAATTATTCTCTGCCGATGGGATATGTGGTGGATTCGTCCTTGGAAGAAGAGTGGGATATATCCACATATAACCCTGTAATGACACAGAACAGACTTTGCCGTCTCCTTGGAACCAGTGCGGACTTGTTGTCCATGATAGATAGCATAAAAGTGGACGAGCAAAATTACACCGTGACGGCAGAGGAAGATTCTTATATATATGTGTATCTTGGCAATAATGCTTTAACAGAAGTGAAAATGTCTGCAGGCGATACGAACAAGAAATTTACCCAGGTATCCTTTGATTATCTGTTGGATTTGGGATATATGGAGGAAGGAACCACGGCCAATCTTGAAGTGGTGAAGGAAGGCCAGAGTTTCAAGATGTTTAAGGCCTATAAATTGAATTTGGATGTTCTGAAGGAAGCTATTGACATTTTAGGGCAGTCAACATTACATGTTACAGAGCACAAGGATGGCTTGGTGAAGGGTGACATTACGATGGAAGAAAGCGGGAAACTGGTATTTTCCATTCCTACGGAAAAAGGGTGGACGCTCTATGTAAATGGCCAGGAAACCCCATTAGAGAGCTTTAAGGACGCGCTGCTGGCGGTTTCTTTGGATGCCGGAACGTATGAAATAGAATTAGAATTTAAAACACCGGGTGTGGGTGCAGGCCTGATGCTTAGCACCTTGAGCGTTGCAATATTTGCAATATGCTGGTTTATAGAGAAAAAAAGAAAGGTATGGCGATAAACCATACCTTTTTTGATGAAGTTATTTTTTCTTGCGGCGTTGGATAAAGTAATCTCTCCAAATAGTTGGGTGGAACAACAGTAGTAACGGAAACAGCTCTAAACGTCCTGCTAACATATCGAATATAAGCACCCAAGTTGAAAAATCACTAAGATGTCCATAATTAGACATTGGACCAACCATCTCTAAGCCGGGACCGATATTATTAAAGGTTGCGGCTACTGCGGTGAAAGTAGTTGTGAAGTCATACCCTTCCAAGGAAATCAACAGTACGGAAGCACAGAAAATAACAGCGAAGGTAAAGCAGTATACGTTCACAGAACGTACAACTTCATGTTCTATCGGCTTGCCGTCCAATTGCACTTTTTTAACACTGCGAGGGTGGATGTAAGAGTGGAATTCCTTTCCGATATTTTTAAATAAAATAACGAAACGGGAAACCTTCATACCACCACCGGTACTTCCGGCACATGCACCGATAAACATCAACAGAACCAACACACATTTACTGGTCTGCGGCCACAAGTTGAAATCCGCAGTAGAATAACCGGTAGTCGTAATAATAGAACCAACTTGGAATGCTGCATGGGTCAATGCTTCAAAGGCACTGGAGAACATATCCAAAATGTCTATAAAAACAATTGTAATGGCACTTAAGATGATTAAGAAATAGTAACGGACTTCTTCCATTGCAAATGCCTTACTAAACTGTCTGAATAAAATGAAATAGTAGACATTAAAGTTTACACCAAATAAAATCATAAAGATGGTGATGACCCACTGAATATAAGGGGAATAAGAAGCCATGCCGTCATTTAAGAAGCTAAAACCTCCGGTACCCGCAGTACCAAAAGCGGTACAAAATGTTTCAAATAGCGGCATTCCGCCCGCTAAAAGAAGGATAAACATAATAATGGTCATTACGAAATAAATGGTGTATAAAATTCGTGCGGTTAATTTCATTTTGGGAACCAGTTTCCCTACAGAAGGTCCCGGGCTTTCCGCACGCATCAAGTTGATGTTGGAACCACCGCTTAAAGGTACGATGGCAAGCAAGAATACCAACACACCCATACCGCCAATCCAGTGGGTAAAACTACGCCAAATAAGGCCGGCGTGTGAGATGGCTTCCACGTCACTTAAAATGCTGGCCCCGGTAGTAGTAAAACCGGATACGGTTTCAAACATAGCATCCGTAAAGGATGGAATCTCGCCGCTGATACAGAAAGGCAAAGCACCGAAAACACTAAGCACGATCCAGCTCAAAGCAGTAGTCACGCATCCTTCCTTCAAGTAAAAGGTGTGTGTGGTTGGCTTTTTGTAGGTCATAAGCGTTCCGAGCAAAATGCAAAGAAGGGATGTACCTAAAAATGCAAACCCACTTGCTTCCCGATATATAAGTGCTGTAATACAAGGCACAAATAGGAAAAAACCTTCCAGCCGGAGTACTTGTCCCAAAATATAACGAATAATTGAAGTATTCATAAGCCCTCCTGCTATGCCAAAATATCCTGAATATCTGTAAAGCCTGCATGCGTAGTTACGATAATGACGGTATCGCCACGCTTGATGCAGTCCTGGCCGGATGGGATAATGATTTCGCCGTTGCGATTTATACAGGAGATTAAAACATTACTCTTGATTTTCAAATCCTTCAAAGGGATATTGGTAACCGGAGAATCCAGCTCTGCTTTAAACTCAATGGCTTCTACTCGATGGTCAAACATATGATAAAGAGTTTCGATATCGCTGTTTATAGAGTCTGTCTTGGCACGTACATATGCAATAATAGCTTCGGAAGTAATATAACGCGGATAAATCACGCTGCCTAAATCCAAACTGCTTATCAAATCGTTAAAACTAATACGGTTAATCTTGGTAATTACTTTTGCATTAGAATTCTGCTTTGCATACAGTGTGAGGAGGATATTTTCCTCATCGATACCGGTCAGCGGGATAAAGCTTTCAATATGACGAATGCCTTCTTCCAAAAGTAAATCCT
>JAZOSF010000053.1:0-9150 GCA_045657025.1 Lachnospiraceae bacterium
AGCTGCTTTTCTTAAATAACTGTCATCATTAACACTATCTTTACTAATCGGAGTGTTAACAATAATATCAATATCACCGTTGGTAATGAGGTCATTGATGTTTGGACGACCTTCGCTAAGCTTGAGAACTTTTTCGGCAGGAATTCCGGCAGCTGTGATTGCATCATAGGTGCCTCCTGTAGCCATGATTTTGAAACCATCCTCATGGAAGCTCTTTGCTACTTCTACCACTTCCGGTTTATCTTTTCTGTTTACAGAAATAAGAACTGTTCCTTCTAACGGAAGTTTGCTTCCAACGCCTTCCTGAGCCTTGTAGAACGCTTCACCATAAGAAGCAGCCATGCCAAGTACTTCACCGGTAGAACGCATTTCAGGTCCTAAAATAGGGTCAACTTCCTGGAACATATTGAATGGGAATGCAGCTTCCTTAACACCATAGTTAGGAATGTGCTGTTCCTTCATGTCCTTAATTGGTGATGGACGACCTGGAAGTTCAGAAGTAATAATATCGGTTGCAAGAGGTACCATACGGATATTACATACCTTGGATACTAATGGAACGGTACGGGAAGCACGTGGATTTGCCTCCAAAACATATACCTTACCATTTTCAATTGCATACTGCATATTCATCAAACCACGTACATGCATTTCTTCTGCAATTTTACGTGTGTATTCCTTAATAGTTGCAACATTCTCTGCAGAAATGTGTGCAGAAGGAATGATACATGCGGAGTCACCGGAGTGAACACCTGCAAGTTCGATGTGCTCCATAACAGCAGGAACAAATGCTTGCTCTCCATCACTGATTGCATCTGCTTCACACTCTAAAGCATGATTTAAGAAGCGGTCAATAAGGATTGGTCTGTCAGGCGTAACACCTACAGCAGCATTCATATATTCTGTCAATGCAACTTCATCATAAACAACTTCCATACCACGGCCACCAAGTACGTAAGAAGGACGTACCATAACCGGATAGCCGATACGATTAGCAATCTCAATTGCCTCATTTACATTTACGGCCATGCCGGATTCAGGCATAGGAATCTCCAACTTATCCATCATAGCACGGAATAAGTCACGGTCTTCTGCTAAGTCAATAACAGCCGGAGGTGTACCAAGAATCTTTACACCATTCTTTTCCAAGTCGGCTGCAAGGTTAAGTGGAGTCTGTCCGCCAAACTGAGCAATAACACCGAGAGGTATTTCTTTATTGTAAATGCTTAAAACATCTTCTAATGTAAGAGGTTCGAAGTATAACTTGTCTGAAGTATCGTAGTCTGTAGAAACAGTCTCCGGATTGCAGTTTACGATAATAGTCTCAAAACCAAGCTTTTTTAATGCCATAGATGCATGAACACAACAATAGTCGAATTCAATACCCTGTCCGATACGGTTTGGACCACCGCCGAGGATCATAATCTTTGGCTTGTCTTCGTTTACAGGATTCTTATCTTCTGCATTATATGTTGAGTAATAGTATGCACTATTCTCTGTACCGGATACATGAACGCCTTCCCAAGCTTCCTCTACACCAAGAGAAATTCTACGATTGCGGATGTCATCTTCCGGAATATTTAAAATCTGGCTTAAATACTTGTCGGAGAAACCATTTTTCTTAGCAGAAACAAGTGCTTCGTCTGCAGGCATATAACCTCTCTTTGCAGCTAAAGCTTCTTCCTCTTCTACTAATTCTTTCATCTGTTCGATGAACCAATGTTTTACTTTGGTGATTTCGTGGATTTCTTCTACGGTTGCACCTTTGCGAAGAGCTTCATACATAATAAAGTGACGTTCACTGGAAGGGGTAATCAACTTCTTTAATAAAGCATCTTTGGATAAGGTGTCAAAATCCTTAGCATGGCCTAAACCATAACGTCCGGTTTCCAAAGAACGAATCGCTTTTTGGAAAGCTTCTTTGTAGGTTTTGCCAATGCTCATTACTTCACCAACGGCACGCATCTGAGTACCAAGCTTGTCTTCTACACCTTTGAACTTTTCAAAAGCCCAACGAGCAAACTTGATAACAACGTAATCGCCGTCCGGAACATATTTATCAAGAGTTCCATATTTACCACATGGAATATCTTTTAATGTAAGTCCTGCTGCAAGCATAGCGGAAACAAGAGCGATTGGGAAACCTGTTGCCTTGGAAGCTAATGCAGAAGAACGACTTGTTCTAGGGTTAATTTCAATAACGATAATTCTATCACTTACAGGATCATGAGCGAACTGTACGTTAGTACCGCCGATAACCTGTACAGAATCTACAATTTTAAACGCCTGTTCTTTCAAACGGTCCTGTACTTCCTGTGAAATGGTAAGCATAGGTGCGGAACAGAAAGAGTCACCGGTGTGAACACCTAACGGGTCAATGTTTTCAATGAAACATACGGTAATCATATTACCATCTGCATCACGAACAACTTCTACTTCTAATTCTTCCCAACCCAAAATAGATTCTTCAACTAAAACCTGTCCTACTAAGGAAGCCTGTAAACCACGAGCACAAACGGTCTTTAATTCTTCTTTGTTGTAAACAAGACCACCGCCTGCACCACCCATGGTGTATGCCGGACGAAGAACTACCGGATAACCAAGATTATCTGCAATAGCAAGTGCTTCATCTACAGTATAGGCTACTTCACTACGTGCCATTTCAATTCCGAGAGAATCCATAGTTTTCTTGAACTCAATACGGTCTTCACCACGTTCAATAGCATCTACCTGAACGCCGATAACTTCTACATTATATTTGTCTAATATACCTGCCTGATGTAATTCAGAACACAAATTCAAACCGGATTGACCACCTAAGTTTGGAAGCAATGCATCCGGACGTTCTTTAGCAATAATCTGTTCTAAGCGTTCTACATTTAATGGTTCAATATAAGTTACATCTGCTGTCTCTGGATCTGTCATAATGGTAGCCGGATTGGAGTTAACCAAGACAATTTCGTATCCCAATTTACGAAGTGCCTTGCAAGCCTGTGTACCTGAATAATCAAATTCACAAGCCTGACCAATAATAATCGGACCAGAACCTATAATCAACACCTTATGGATGTCTGTTCTTTTTGGCATATTAATACCCCTCCTTAGTGTATGTTGAATAAATACTTTATGCTGTATTTTCCCTTATATTATATTATATATTTTATAAGAAAAATCACAAGTGTTTTTTTAAATAAAATTGCTTTATTTTTTGTACAATTTTTTTTGCTGTTGAAATATATATTTAACAATACGTGATAAAACATTCATAATTTATAAAAGGGATTGGCAAGTAAATACTTGTCAATCCCTCGAACAATTACATAAAACTGTATTTTATCTCACAATCACATACTCAATTCCGAGAATTTCAGCAATTTTTGCAATAGTTTCAGCATGATGGCCGATACCCAATGCATAATGATGTGTTGGGCCTTCCATTACCCATTTTTTAATAAATTCTTTGGTGGTTGGTTCAAAGAAGCCACGGGTGTTGGTGTTTCCTGTTGGAGGAATTGGTCCCTTCTTAGACATACCTTCCCCAATTACAAACTTGAAGTTGCCTGATCCCGTCTGAGTAATACCAAGCATAGTAATAGGACCCTCTTTAATTTTAAACTCAACTGATGCACCACGTCCCGGCTTTCCGTGATATTTCTTCAAACTACGTAATACCGGTTTGCCTTCTGCAATGGTTAAATGATGAGGGCCATCGTGACCTACTAAGATAAAATCTTCCTCAAAATCAAATGGGTGGAATTCTGCAAAGCTGCCACCGATATCTAATCTGTCCATAATTAACATGGCAACACAGGTCTTTAAGTCAAATTCGCCGCACATTGGAATACCCTGTGCATTAAGAATAGAATTACCAACAATCAGAGAGCTGGTCACTTCACGCTGAATGGTGTTGTCACGGGCTTCATAATAATATGCCAGACCGGTTAAGTTGTATTTTTCTACAAACTTGTCCAATGCAACTGCTGATTTTGCAGCCTGATACTTATCTTCATCTGTAAGTTTGGTTGTAATCGGGTCACTCTTTGGCTCAGGCATGTCAAATTCTGCATCAATAATCGCAATCTTTGCTTGAATTTCTTCTTCGGTTACTGTCTCATACACTTCTACTAAATCTTCTACTTCTAAAAGCGGTACATGTACACCAAAAGCTGCAGATGCAGCTGTAGGATCTGCATGCATATCGTACATTGCCTCCATGGTATGTCCCATAAGACCCATGCGAGCGCCATTTAAATCATGAAGTACTTTTGCAATATCACACCATTTGGTTAGTTCCTTATCTGCTTCCTTGTCGTTGTATAAGGTGCCGATAATAACATCATAAATCTTTTTACCCAATCTATATGCCACACCAGTAAATTCTGGTACAGAGCAGATATTGTCATTTTCCAACTGCATAAAGGTATTTGCTTTTGTGTAATCTAATTTGCTGAGTGGCTGTAATGCTACTAAAATCATTGGAACATTGGAATCACGAATAATTGGTGCAAATACAGAAGATGTGGCATAGGTTACCATGTTACACATTAAAAGATCCACATCTGCAGCTTTGATAGCTTTTACTACTTCAAAAGCCTTTTCTGAGCTGTCTACCATACCAAAATCCACTACTTCTACATCTTTTGCTTCTACCATAGCTGTGAAATCGTGGTGATATCCCATAATGTTGTCCAAAAGACCATCGAATTGTGCCCAGTATGTAGCATGTGCTACTGCAAAAATACCGATTCTTGCAGTACGTTTGTTTTTACGATTAATCATGTTATTTTCCTCCAAAAAAATATTTTTTTCTTTATTTTAAGAAAATACTGTGTTATCATCAACTTATATTCCAAAGAAGTATTCGTAAAAAACAAAGATTTTGAGAGGCTGTATACATGAACTTACAGATAATTAACCCTTATGTACGATTGGCTAGAATCAAAGAACTTACTATTCCGCAGGGAATATCCCAGGCAGTAGACCATCGTATTTTTTACTGTCATAGCGGAAAGGGACAACTGGAAGCTGATGGAAATCTATATCCATTTACAGCCGGAACACTGATATATTTACCAGCAGGGATGCCTTATCGCTACTTATTTGACCAGGAAATCCCTGTATTTTCCGGATGCAATTTTGATTTTTACCAAGACCATAACACCTTGAGCACTCCGATTCCACCGGTGCCACACACCAGTTTCCATCAACAGGACATTCTTGAAAAACAAATATTTGAAAAAGGTGACATATTTGCTCATTGTCTATATTTAGAGAATGTATTTCAATTTGAGGAAAAATTTGCAGAAATTGCAGAAGAATTTATGAATCACAATTTATATTATGATATGCGCTGTAGCACGCTGTTAAAAGATGTGTTGATTATGACTGCCCGTCTGACTGCATCAGAACGTCAGGGGATTAATCGCCAGAAAGCAGATAATATTTTACAGTACATACACAGCCACTACGAGCAGCCATTAACCAATAAAGACATTGCAGAGTATTTTAATTACCATGAGAACTATATCAGCACACTTATATTGAAATATACCGGCCTTACTTTACACCAGTACGTTTTAAACCATAAAATGCATATGGCTGTTGTGTTTTTACAATCCACTACATTGTCCATTGGTGAAGTGGCAGAAAAAGTTGGAATGCCTGATATTAAACACTTTTCTAAGTGCTTTAAAAAAATTATCGGACACTCGCCATCACAGTTTAGAATAAGATAATACAAACAAAAAATCTTACTTCATAACTATGTATGGAGTAAGATTTTTTATGTTTACTTTTAGATTTATTCAAATTTCAAATAAGTAGACAACTCGTATACTCTTATCTTGGTTAATTCGGCTGCTTTTTGATTAGAAGCCAGCGTAGCCATGCTTCCGCCGGCAAATTCATTACCAGCATTTTTTATTTCTTCTTCTTTTGTTTGTATCCACATGCGCTGCTCTTCCAATAGATTATTCATCGTTTCTTCGTTCAAGGTATCATTTAAAATAGCCCACAATTCATTTAACAAATCATCCCAAATTTTATAAATTTCAAAAGACAACTGATTCATATCAGTTTGGGTTAAAGAAGGATCTTCTAACAATTTTTTATTAAGTTTTACTGAATTTTCCTCAGCGGTTGCTAACATGTCAGATATATTTATTTTTGCAGTTTCCGTTTCTTTTAAAGTTTCACTGCTAATGGAACTCTCTTCTGGAATAGGCGGTTTATCAGTACCGCAACCAAATAGAAAGAATGATAATATTAATATACATGAAAAAAGTTTCATTTAGGTCTACCTTTCAGGATTATCCATGATTTCGCGCATTTCTTTATTTTCTTTAGCAAGCTTTTTGTTATACGTTTCTGCTGAATTTTCCAAATGATTGTATTCGTTTTTGCGTCCAAGACGTTTTAAGGTGTCAATATATGTATTTACATATGCAAAAGTTGAACGATCAATTTCTTCCATAGCGCGTTCGATTCTTGCCTTGTCACGAGCTTCGTCTACGTACAAATCAATTGCATCTTGAATAGTATCTGCTCTTCCGCGGTCAAAATACAAAATAAGCATTTCGACGGAATTCATACCATATTTTTGGATAAAGGTTTTTAATGTCGGATCACTTAAATAAGTATTATTTAAAATGGATACATCTTCCTGCGTAGACTTTAATTCTTTTTGTAAGGAAGAAAGTTCATTTTTGATTTCAAGAAGATCTGACTCATTATTCTTAATATCCTGTTTGTTTTTAGCTAAAGCTCTCTGGTAGGAGTTTTTGTATTCCGATTGTTTACTTTTCTTATAAACGATACCTATAATCAGGCCCAAAACAGCTGCAATAACAGCTGCAATGAATGCAGTTATAATATTAAAACCAAAAAATTGGAACCCTAAAAACGCACCAGCAATTGCAAATATAAGTGGAGCTTTTTGAATAAATGTAGAAATTTCCTGCGGCTCTGCTTTCTTTTGAGAAGCATCTTTTATATTCTGGTTTAATTCTTTTTGCTTGTTTTGCAAATTTTGAATGTCGGTTTTTAAGGATTCTATATGTCTTTTTCCAATTGAAATAGAAATTAATCCTTTTAATTGTTCATATTCCTGCTCTCTTGTTGCCATAGAAATTAATCCTCGTTTTCTGATTTGTATTTATTGATTTTTCTTCCGCGTTCCAGTTCATCAGAAAGAATTTCGTGTTCAAATTCCAGTTCGCTTCTACGTTTTTCGATATCACGCATCTTGCTTTCGTGAGCATATTCCTCATCTCGAATATGAGAGACAGCACTTTTGAATGCTTCTTTCTTCATATCTTCTACGGAAGTTGCTTGGGCCGCACGCTTTTCAGCGTCATAAACTTCACTTGTAAGTTTATCTTTTTCATAAAGATTAATAGCCTGTTTTACACTGTCTGCACGACCGCTTCGAATATAGGATTCAATAATGCGAATCATTCCGGAATTTTTGTAATACTTTGGAATGACTTGACAAGCTTCAATATCAGTATGGAGTAATTGGAGCTGTGCACGTGCCTCTGCAAGTTTTGTATTGTTTTGCGCAATTTTGACATCAATACGCTTTTTGGTTTCTTCTAAACGACTTCTTACTTCTTCCTCATCATCTTTGATTGCTTTAGGCAACTCTTTTTCTAGTAATTTTTCATAAGAAGATGGTGTAAATTCCTTAATTAAGAAAAAAGCAAGAAGACAAAGTATGGTTGGAACAAAGATTGCCAACATCAAAGATGCATTATAAAACAAGTACAAAAGCACCATATATACAATCAGAAAAAAGATTCCCACGCAAATTAAACCGATAATCATCTTGATACTCCTCCTTATCTGTCACCTATATCAACGCTTTTAGCGATAAATACAAACGTAAAAGTTGCGATTGCTTGGAATATCAATGCTAATATTAGTGTGAACGGAAATAAAACTCCTATTATTTCATCCATTGTATAATTTCCAGCAAAAGTCATGTTAAGTTTCTGCATTTTTTCTGCAACAGCCTCTTTATTAACAAAAGCAAAAAGCAATACTGCATTAATAACCGTTAATATTGCAGCCAAAACAATAAAAACCTTGTTGAGTTTTTTGTCAAGTTTTCGATCTATATACTCTGCTTCTTCTTTGATTTCTTCTCTTGCTTCGTCTGCATATGTAGTTTGCTTTGTAGGGCACACGTCCAATTCATGTTGCAATTTGGTGTTTTCTGCTTCAAGTTGTGAAATACTTGCAGTCAGTTTTTCTGCTTTTGCCATGTTATCTAAAAGCCCATTTATATTATCTAATAATTGTTTTTTGTTATCGTTCATATTTTATCTCCTTAGCTGACCTTATTTCTTAAGAAGAACCTTTATTTTAGAACATTATAACACAAAGATGTAAAAAAACAAAGAGCCTTTCGGATAATTCCGAGAGGCTCAATTTTGTAATTTATTAATGTGTATAATTTTAATTATTATATGTTTGGTCTAAATCTACTTAGAAACGACCTGCTTCAGCTGCTTCCTGGATAGAAACTGCAACTGCTACTGTCATACCAACCATTGGGTTGTTACCAGCACCGATGAGACCCATCATCTCTACGTGAGCAGGAACAGAAGAAGAACCAGCGAACTGAGCATCAGAGTGCATACGACCCATGGTATCTGTCATACCATAAGAAGCAGGGCCAGCTGCCATATTGTCTGGGTGAAGTGTACGGCCTGTACCACCACCGGATGCAACTGAGAAGTATTTCTTGCCCTGTTCAAGGCATTCTTTCTTGTAAGTACCTGCTACCGGATGCTGGAAACGTGTAGGGTTTGTAGAGTTACCTGTAATAGATACGTCTACGCCTTCTTTGTGCATGATTGCAACGCCTTCGCAAACGTCGTTTGCACCGTAGCAGTTAACCTTAGCACGTAAACCTTCAGAATAAGATTTTCTGTAAACTTCCTTAACAGTGTTGGTGTATGGATCGTATTCTGTCTCAACAAATGTGAAACCATTGATACGTGCGATAATCTGAGCAGCATCTTTGCCAAGACCATTTAAGATAACTCTTAAAGGTTTCTGGCGAACTTTGTTAGCTTTTTCTGCGATACCGATAGCACCTTCAGCAGCTGCGAAAGATTCGTGACCAGCCAAGAATGCGAAACATTC
>JAZOSF010000054.1:0-5676 GCA_045657025.1 Lachnospiraceae bacterium
CCAGCCTGTTTTAATACCGGCAACATTTCCGGAGTCTGGCTGAGAACATACTCTGCATGCTCAATTACACCGTTAATAAATACGGTTAAATCATCGCAACCTGCGTCAGCCAACTCTCTCGCCTTAACACTAGCGCCCTTGGCAACGGTAAGAATTGTACCTTCTTTTGGCTTCATAACAGCCTTGTATGCAGTTTCTACTGCCTTTTCAAAAGCTACTGCCATAAGAGGAACATCGATTTCGTCCACTTCTCTGATAGCCTTTGTAAAGCCACGGAATAACTGAGATAAAATAACACCGGAATTACCTCTGGCACCACGTAAGGAACCGGAAGAAATAGCTTTTGCCAATGCTTCCATAGTAGGATTTTCAAGTCCTGCCACTTCCCTTGATGCAGCCATAATAGTCATAGTCATATTAGTACCGGTATCACCATCAGGAACCGGGAAAACGTTTAATTCGTTAATCCACTCTTTTTTACTTTCTAAGTTTTTTGCGCCTGCCAAAAACATTTTGGCCAAGAGCTGTGCGTCAATCTTATTCATAAAAACACACATTCCTCCTTAATCAATCACTTTAACGCCTTCAATGTAGACGTTAATTTTATCTACTTGCATGCCTGTAAACTGCTCTAATTTATACTTCACAGTTTCAACCAACACATCACTTACTGCCGCAATATTTACGCCGTAGCTGATAATTACATGGAAATCCAGATTTAACTTCTGATTCTGTACGGAAACAGCGATACCTCTGGTCATAGAATCTTTCTTTAATAACTGAACAAGCCCATCCTTTACGTTAACGCTTGCCATACCAACAATACCAAAGCATTCCATAGCAATGGCGCCTGCATATTGTGCTAAAACATCCTTATCAATCTTAATGTTTCCCATTTGAGTATCAATAGAAGATTTTTTCATAGTGTACCTCCTGACATAGATATACTTCATACATTATAACCTCTTTTTTGTAAAAAGAAAATACCTTTTTTAATTTTCTCTTTATTTTAAAAAAAGTGCTTGCATTTTAAAAAGTATTTATGTATAATAACACTGTTGTGAATTTAGTAAACCGCGAGGAGGTGTGTTAAAATGGCAAAATGTGATATTTGTGCGAAAGGCATTCACTTTGGTAATGCAGTAAGCCATTCTCATAGAAGATCCAACAAAATCTGGAACTCTAACATTAAAAGCGTAAAGTGTAATGTAAACGGAACAACAAAGAAGTTACATGTATGTACTAGCTGCTTGAAATCCGGTTTAGTTGAAAGAGCTTAATGAGCAAATATAAGCCTGTCTGATATCAGACAGGCTCTTTTTTGTTTAAAAAACCGATATAATGATATTACTATCTACAGCAAAAACAGTTATACCCAACCAAAAGTAACACCCCTACTATTATGATACCCACAATTTTGCTTTCTATTAAAAGCATCAATAACATTCCTATTGCTACAAAAAAAGCAATCAAACCTAACCAACGATTCATAAATAGGGCTGCCACTATCTTTTTATAAAGTGTATGTGACAGCCCTTTGCAATATTCCATATAACTATTCGGTTACTTCTCCGTCCGGAAATGCTGCATCCAAGATTTCTTCATCTGATGCGGCATCTTTGTTGCTCTTGAAACGATTCATAATTTCCGGAATTAAATCCAATGCTCTGGATAAATTATCTGTATTCTTTACATTAACAAGTCTGGTACTTCCCTTTTGAATAACAAGAACAGCGCTAGGACTCATTTTGCCGGTAAGGCCACCACCGCTTCCTCCGGAAGCAGGTTTGCCTGCAGCATCACCGCCAGAACCGGCACCTATACCAAAAGACACATCTACTAAAGGAACGATAATGGTGTCTCCAAATTTCGTTGCCTCTCCTACAACTGTCTTTGTTGCCAGAACAGTATCTAACCCTTTCATCAGTTCATTTACAATTTCAGTTGTATTATTTGCTGCCATTTCTTATACTCTCCTAAACTTTTTAATAAGTATTCTCACTTGTTTATTTGCAAAAACTTTAATTAGCGCAATCAAAAAATGGATAACTCTTGTTTTGCCCATTAAATAGTATTCGCCTTCGGCATATGCCTCTGTCCATACCGGTTCAAAGTATACCTCTCCGGGAATAGCATTTTTCAAACTGCAGTATACAGCATAAATATAGCCTGTAATATCTGCGCGTCCCGTACCTACTACTGCTCTAATCTTGCATTTACGTGGAAGAATTGTTTTAAACGCCTTCAAAACAATATGCAAAACATCTAAAATAAGTTCTTTATTCTCCGTAAACAAGGAAGCATAATACTCCAAATCATCCTTTTTGCGACTCTTTGCCTCAACTTGCTTTTGCTTTTCCTCCAGGTGCGGTTCTGCTGTGCTGACAGTTTGTTCTGTCCTTTTTTCTTTTTTCTGATTATCACCGATTTTCTCCTTGGATTTTCTCGGAAAAACAGTAATTCCCAAAACACTTACATTTACAATTGTTTTATCCGGATAATTTATCTTTATCCTTACAATCGGATTTAAATACGAAATCAGTGCTTGTATCTCAAGTTCGTCTGCATTCTTGCTACCTTGACTCTTATACTTTATAGGCGCAAAAAGCACCAAAAATAAAGCAAATAAAAGCAAGCCCAAGAGACACAAAACAACAATTCCAAGTATTTTCAAAACAAAAAAACAAATTTCTAGCATATAGGTTTACCTAAAACCTCTCCGGCAAATGCTTTCACGGAACTATATCTATTCTCTACATATATTTGATTCATAATATCTTCAATCATAGCATATATTTCATTTTTGCCATGTGCTATGCCAAACACTACACCTTCTTTGGATAAGTAATATTTGTTAGTATACATTTTAGATGAAACAACTTCTAACTGTCCATCCTCGGTGCATAATAACAAATAATATCCTAATGGAAGCTTTCCTGCTTGTAATAAATCATATGTTTTGCTTTTGTTCCGAATATTCTCGCCCCATAAAAGCTCAGATTTAATACGCATCGGAATTCCTCCTATAATTGTCCGTTCTTTTTTAATTCGTTGTATTCACGATAAGCCTTCTCTAAAATTTGCTTCTCATTTGGGAAACGTAATAAATGATAAGCTTCGTGATACTTATAAAAGCCGGAATCAACAAAATATTCTTCGCGCTGTGGTTTACTATAATAGCTGTCAGCTGTCATCAGGTACCAATGTACTTCTTTTTCAACTACATTCTCAGGTACACTAAATGAATACTCACTTTTACCTATATACTTGACAATATTGGCCTTGGCGCCACTTTCTTCAAGCACTTCTCTGAGAGCAGTTTCTTCGTGTGTTTCACCCTGCTCCACTGTTCCTTTTGGCAAAACCCATCCTTCATACTTGTTACGATAATTCTTGTAAAGCAAAAGGATTTTTCCTCTAAATATAACCACACCGCCACAGCTTGTTGCATTAATCATTTTAGCTACCTCCTGTTTGGTGGGGTCTGTACGACTTATATTTAGTATAGTCTATCTAGATTAGCTTTGCAAGTTTTTTATTAAGCATCCATATAACAACAGGTGTATTATTTATTTTTAAAATATGCTTCAAAAATTCTCTTGGCCACAGGGACTGCATATGCACTGCCTGTACCCGCTTCTTCCATGATAATGGTAACCGCGATTTCCGGTTCTTCAGCAGGTGCAAAACCGGTAAACCAAGAATGAGAAAAGGTCTTGCTGGAATCATATTCTGCAGAACCTGTTTTGCCGGCAACAGTGTATGATAGACCGTTCAATTTAGATGCTGTACCAACCTCTACAACACGAATCATCAAGTCCTTTAATATTTTTGACTCTTCTTCTGTCATTACTTTTTTATAAAGTATTGGCTCATATTGTTTAACCAAATCACCATTGGCCGCTTTTACACTATCTAAAACTTGCGCTTTCATTAAATTTCCGTTATTAGCAATTGCGCAGGTAATCAAATTCATTTGCAATGGCGTGGTAATGGTTTTCCCTTGGCCAAAAGAAGACTGAATAATAGCTTCCTTCGTTCCATCACCAACCAGGTCATAGCTACTAATACTGGACGGCAAATCGATTGGTAACTTTTCACCAAATAAAAGCCCGTCCAACGTGGTTCCAAATGAATCTAAATCAAGTCCAACTCCGATATTTGCAAAGGATGAATTACAGGAATTTGTCACAGAATCTTCGTACGTTTCATATCCATGCGCCTTGTGATTAAAACAACTGATTTTAATATTGTCTTTTACAAAGGAACCGTTACACTGAAAACTATATCCACTCAAATCATTATTATGTTGTCTTAAATATTCTAACGTAGTAACAACCTTAAAAATAGAGCCCGGAGGATATAACCCTTGGGTCGCTCTATTTAATAGCACACTACTTTCTTCATCTTCTGAGAGATTTTTAAACAAGCTTTCTATTTCATTTGGATCATATCCCGGTTTGGAAACCATAGCAAGAATGCGTCCTGTCTTAACTTCCGAAACAACTATCGCACCCTCATACACTCCCAATGCATCATCTGCTATTTTTTGCAGAGACGAATTAAATGTTGTATAAACATTGTCGGCCGGACTTTTTTTGCCTGCTATATTTACATTGAGCTTATCATTAAGTGTAATATTTGAATGGCTAAGTTCAAAATTTGCCAACGCCTCCACGCCACTCTTGCCATGAGATGAATATCCAATCACATGGCAAAAAAGATCACCATAAGGATAAACTCGCTCTTCCGAATTATCCTCATGCACTATAGTGTACGCCAACTTCTCTCCGTCAGAAGAATAGATGGTTCCGCGAACATTCTGCTCTGCCATCAATTCCTGCCTGGAATTATAACTATTATTAAAAAACTCAGATTGATTACTCATATTGAACCAAACAAGAAATGTACACATCGCGACAAATGCTCCTAAAAAAGCAAAAATCAGAACGTACATCTTGCGGTTTGTTTGATTATTCTTCTGCCGCATCATCATATTCCTCTTGTGTTTTTGACTTCGCTTTTAGTGTTTTTAAATGTATTCCCTGTACAATAAAAAACACAAATATTGTAGCCATCACAGAGCTTCCTCCATAGCTGATAAATGGCAACGTGACACCCGTTAATGGTATCAGTTTGATACCGCCTCCGACCGTCAAAAATATTTGCACTGCGTATGCCACTGCAAGGCCTGTACATACAAGTTTTCCAAATTGTTCTTTTGTGCGGATTCCAATCTGCATAATCACAAAAAAGGACAAAAAGCAAACTGTGATCAGTATAATACCAAATAGTATTCCCATTTCTTCACAAATAGCAGAAAAAACCATATCATCCTCAACATATGGTATTGCTTTCGGATTGCCATTAAACAAACCGGCCCCAAACAATCCACCTGAAGAAATCGCAAACAGTGACTGTGCTATTTGATATCCCGAACCATCTATATACGCAAACGGATCCCGCCACGCAAGCACTCTATATTGAATATGCGGAAATACATAGTACACGCCTATCGAACCGATGATTCCCACCATAAAACCACCAAGCAAAACTATATAACTATTTGTTGCAATAAATAGCATAAACAAATAGGTCAAAGCAAAAATAAGTGCTGCCCCCAAATCTTTGGACGCTGCCAAAACAAGTATGTATCCACCGGCTACCACCGCTGAG
>JAZOSF010000055.1:0-2745 GCA_045657025.1 Lachnospiraceae bacterium
CATTGTAAAGATGCCTCGCGTGCTCTTGCTTGATGAGCCACTTTCTAACCTGGATGCACGCCTTCGTCTTCAGACCAGAGAAGAAATCCGCAGAATCCAGAGAGAAACCGGTATTACGACTATTTTTGTTACCCATGACCAAGAAGAGGCCATGAGTATTTCTGATATGATTATCGTAATGAAAGACGGCGCGTTGAATCAGGTGGGCAAACCACAGGAAGTATATGACGACCCGACCAATTTATTTGTAGCCAAATTCCTCGGCACACCTCCGATTAATGTGTTTGATGCTAAGGTAAAAGGTGGCAAGTTATATATTGGCGAAGATGCTGTTTTGGATGTTCCGGGTGTAGAAGACCAGCCGGTATATGCAGCAATTCGTCCGGAAGGCTTTGTTTTGGATGAGAATGGACCGTTTACATGTAAGTTGAGCGGCGTGGAAGTGATGGGTCGCGACTATAGCGTGCTTTCCGTCAACGATGCCTGCCACAGCAATCCGATTCGTGCCATTATCAGCACCGACCACAAGGTGAATACAGACACAGAGGTTGTGAGATTTTCATTAAAGCCTCACAAGGTGCATTTGTTCCACAAGGACACCGAAGTGCGTATCCGTGTAAAATAGGGCAGATAGGAGAACGTCATGTTGAAAAAATTTAGAGAAAGCGGCATGAAGGCCTGGCTGTATCTGCTTCCGGCAATGTTATTCCTGGGCATTTTCATGGTTTATCCGCTGATAGATGTTTTTGTTTACTCTTTTGAAGAGGGTTACAACTCCGCATCTCAGACCTTTTTTGGAGTTGGAACTTACAACTACCAATATGTACTGCATGATCCGTACTTTTTGCAGGCTTTGAAGAACACGTTTATTCTGGTAATTATTACGGTACCGTTGTCAACTACCATTGCACTGCTTATTTCTGTGGGCTTAAGTTCCATCGAAAAAGTACGAAACTGGTTCCAGACGATTTACTTTTTACCATACGTGACCAACACCTTGGCAGTAGGTTTGGTATTTATGATTTTGTTCAAAAAGACCGCATATTCCGACGGCTTAATCAATATGTTTATTCATTGGTTTGGCGGCAACAGCGTGGATTTTATTGACGGACCATACTGGGCCAAGATGTTTGTGCTTTGTTTGTACACCGTTTGGGTAGTTATGCCTTTTAAGATTTTGATCTTAACCAGCGCCCTTGCAAGTGTTAATAAAGATTATTATAATGCGGCAAGAGTGGACGGCACTTCCAAATTCCGAATTTTCAAAAAGATTACATTACCGATGATTTCACCGATGATTTTTTACCTGATTATCACCGGTTTTATCGGCGCGTTTAAAGCATATAGTGATGCGGTTGCGTTGTTTGGTACAAACTTAAATGCAGCAGAAATGAATACCATCGTAGGCTATGTTTACGATATGTTGTACGGCGACAGCGGCGGTTATCCGTCCTTTGCATCTGCAGCAGCCATTATTTTGTTTACCATTGTGCTGACCATTACCTGCATCAACCTGCTTATCAGCAAAAAGAATGTACATTATTAAGGAGGCACGTATGGAACACAAAATGGATTATACCAAAATAGAAAAACATGCGAAAATCCGCAAAAATGTAACGAACTCCATCACATATTTTCTTTTGGCTGTATGGGCAATTATCGTACTTTTTCCATTTTATTGGATGATTTTGACCTCTTTTAAGAGCTACGGAGAGTACAATTCCGAGTATATTCCGAAGTTTTTTACATTGACACCGACGGTGCAGAACTATTTGGACGCTTTTACGGAAGTGCCTCTCGGAAGATACTTTTTAAATACTACTATTTTTACGGTAGTGACTACCGCTGTTATGTTGGTGGTAATTACCCTTGCGGCGTTTGCCTTTGCCAGATTGGAATTTAAGGGCAAAAACATCGTATTTGTTTTGTTCCTTTCTTTGATGATGATTCCCAATGAGCTGGTAATTATTACAAACTTTGTAACCATTACGAACTGGGATATGCGCAACAGCTTTGCGGGACTGATTTTGCCGTCTGTTACCTCTGTATTTTATATTTATTTGTTAAAAGAGAACTTTGAACAGATACCGGATACGTTGTATTATGCGGCAAAAGTGGATGGCACCAGTGATTTGAAATATTTGTGGAAGGTTATGATCCCGATTTCCAAGCCGACCTTGATTACGGTTACCATTTTAAAAGTAATTGAGTGCTGGAATTCCTATGTATGGCCGCGTTTGATTACCGATGATGAGAACTTTTTCTTAGTGTCCAACGGTATTCAGGAAATTCGAGAAAACGGTTTCGGCCGTGAAAACATTCCGGCTATGATGGCGGCAGTTGTAGTGATTTCCTTACCACTGATTGTGCTATTTTTGATATTCCGTGACAAGGTAATGGATGGCGTGTCCAGAGGAGGTACCAAGGGATGATGAATTGGAAGAAATTAAAATCTCGTCTGATACCGATGCTTTTCATTGTGGGTAGCCTGATTACGTTGACCGGATGTCATGGTTCTCAGGGGACTAAAGAGTTTGAGATTCCGGAAAACTTTGATACTTCCAAAGAGTATGAGATTACTTTTTGGGCCAAGAACGATACCAACAAGACACAAACGGATATTTACGAGAAGGCTATAGCAGACTTTGAGAAACTGTATCCGAATATTCAGGTGAATTTGCGCCTGTATACCGACTACGGCAGAATATACAACGATGTAATTACCAATATTGCCACCAATACCAC
>JAZOSF010000056.1:0-3175 GCA_045657025.1 Lachnospiraceae bacterium
TGAATCATACCGGTTCTTCTATCCTTTCTTCAGAAAACTCTGAATGATTACTAAGTATCTTTTTAACTTGTCTTACTAAATACAACGACCCGACTATATATATATAATCCAAATGTTGTTGTTTTGTTAAAGTATCATAAAGTGTTGCAGCTAAGTCCTCACTGCTGTAACATGGAACATCAGAATCCGGAAGCTTTCTCACCTCGGCGAGTAATGTTTCTGCCGGAACACCGCGTTCTCCGCGAACTTCTGTCACATGCACTTCATGAAACAGCCTGCTTCCCACAGCATCACGCAACATTTCTCCATATTTCTTATCCGATACAGCTGAAAAAATCAGTGTTCGATTGCCCTTACAACCGTCCTCTTTTACACTATCAAGAAATGCCCTGATGCCATCCACATTATGCGCCCCATCTAAAAATACATGAGTCATTACTTCTTCCATGCGGCCTTCCCAAGTAGTTGCATATAATGACTTTTGCAACTTATCCATTGGCAAATTTTCTATTTGCAAAACACCTTGCTTAATCAGGCATTCTAACCCCGCAAGAGCTAAACACACATTGTCAACCTGGTACAATGCCTGGGTATTTAACACTATCGGAATAGTTCCATAATAACTGGAAAAATATGAAAAAGCAACGGATTTTTCATAAACCCTTTGACAACCGTAGACCTCTTTTCCAAGAATCCGACATTCACATGCAAGTTTTGTCGCTTTTTTTAAAAAGACATGGCTTACGCTCTCATTGTGTGACGCTACAACACATGGCACCTGCGCTCTCATAATGCCTGCTTTTTCGGCGGCAATAGCATCCAATGTCTCGCCCAAATACTCTGTGTGATCCATTGCGATGTGCGTAATCAAAGTAAGTACCTTTTCTTCCACTGCATTGGTAGCATCCAAGCGTCCACCCAAGCCTGTTTCTAAAATCAGTATGTCCACTTGCTCTTTATAAAAAGCATACATACCAACAAAAAATATCATATCAAAATAGCATGGACTGTAATCATCCTCGACGTTGTCCAAAAGTTTCTGCGTAAACTGTACCGCTTCCAAAAATAACTCTTCGGAAATCATATTGCCGTTTACCCGGAACCTTTCTCTAACATCAGTCAAATGCGGAGAAGTAAATAATCCTACCCTTAAACCGGCACACTCTAATAAGCCCGCCAGGTAAGCAGATGTAGATCCTTTTCCATTTGTACCTGCAACGTGTACTATCTTCATCTGCCTATCTGGCCGACCCATTTGAGTCAAAAAATTTGATATACTTTTTAGTGAATGATTAGAATTAAAACGAGGAATACGGTAGAGATACTCTACCGCTTCCTCATAATTAGTTACATAGTTTTGCATAACTGTGCAAGTCTTTCCTTAACCTGTTCCATCATCTGCATGTATTTGGTCTGCTTGTCTTTTTCTTCCTGAATCTTTGCTGCAGGAGCCTTGGAGATGAATTTTTCATTACCAAGCATACCTTCAACTCGTTTCAGTTCGCCTTCCAAACGCTTCTCTTCCTTCTGCAGACGTTCGATTTCCTGTTTGATATCTACCAATTCTGCAAACGGAATATAAATAGTAGCATTTGCAATTACTACAGAAACTGCATCATCTGCAATACCGGTCTTGTCAGCCTGAACCTGTACTTCAGAAGCATATGCTAAAGAAGCAAAGAATAACTTACCTTCTTCAAAAGTATTTCTCAAAGCTTCCTTCTCACTTACTACATAAACAAGAGCCTTTTTGCTTGGAGGAACATTCATTTCTGTACGTACGTTTCGAATGCCACGTACTGCTTCCTTAATGATTTCAATATCCTGTTCTTCTTTCGCAAAGTGACGCTCCTCGGTGTACTCAGGCCACTGAGAAATCATAATAGACTCTTCTTCGCTCTGTAATGTGCAGAAGATTTCTTCTGTAATAAACGGCATATATGGATGTAACAACTTGAGTGCATCCAGCAATACAGTCTTTAATGTGTACAATGCTGCATTCTGGCTTGCTGTATCGTCTGTTGCATACAAACGTGGCTTAACCATTTCGATATACCAATCACAGAATTCATCCCAAATAAAGTCATATACCTTCTGAACTGCAATGCCTAACTCGAAGTTTTCCATGTTGTCGGTAACTTCTTTTGCAAGGCTATTCAACTTGGATAAAATCCACTTATCTACCGGCGCAAAATCTTCCATTGCAGGAACTGTTACATTCTTGCCTTCCATATTCATCATAATGAATCTGGATGCGTTCCATACTTTGTTCGCAAAGTTACGGCTATTTTCTACTCTCTCATAGTAGAAACGCATATCGTTACCAGGAGCATTACCTGTAATAAGAGTTAAACGAAGTGCATCAGCACCATACTGCTCGATAATCTCCAATGGATCAATACCATTGCCCAAAGACTTACTCATCTTGCGTCCCTGACTGTCACGTACCAAACCATGGAATAATACAGTCTTAAATGGACGTTCCTTCATCTGCTCAAATCCGGAGAAAATCATACGGATTACCCAGAAGAAAATAATATCGTAACCAGTTACCAATACATCTGTTGGATAGAAATAATCTAAATCTTCGGTTTTTTCCGGCCAACCTAATGTAGAGAATGGCCACAATGCAGAAGAGAACCAAGTATCTAATGTGTCAGGGTCCTGTGTAAAATGTTCACATCCACAATGAGGGCAAGCACCTGCAGGAGCTTCCTTAGATACAATATACTCACCGCACTTATCGCAATAATATGCAGGGATTCTATGGCCCCACCATAACTGTCGGCTGATACACCAATCGCGGATATTGTCTGTCCAGTTGAAATAGGTCTTGTCCATACGTTCCGGAATCAACTCAATATCACCGGTTTTTACTGCTTCTACAGCAGGCTTAATAAGTTCATCCATCTTAACGAACCACTGCTTTTTAATTAATGGTTCGATTGTAGTTTTACATCTGTCATGTGTTCCTACATTGTGTGTATGGTCTTCAATTTTTACAAGTAAACCTAATTCATCTAATTCTGCAACAATCTGCTTTCTTGCCTCATAGCGGTCTAATCCTTCGAACTTACCGCCGTTTGCATTGATAGTTGCATCATCATTCATAATATTTACTTCCGGTAAATTATGACGTTTACCAACTTCAAAGTCATTAGGGTCATGTGCAGGA
>JAZOSF010000057.1:0-2510 GCA_045657025.1 Lachnospiraceae bacterium
CAACTCTTTCAAGTTGGGATAATCTGGTGTAATGTCTTCCGCTTCCTTACGCAAGACAGGTTGTCCATAAATATAAACCGGTAAAATCATCTTTCCTCTATTCTTTTAAAATTGATATTTCTTTGATTCCAAATAAGATTGCAGAATAATGGTCGCACTGATTTCGTCCACCAAAGCCTTGTCCTGACGAGCCTTTTTCTTTAGCCCACCATCCAGCATGGCCTGATGTGCCAACACCGAAGTAAAACGTTCATCCACCATTTCAACCGGAATTTGAGGGAGTTTCTTCTTCAGTTGGTTCACAAACGGGACAATACGTTTCATATTTTCAGAATCCTCATTGTTCATCTGCTTGGGATGACCGACCACAATACGTTCCACAGGCTCCTTCTCTACATATTTCAGAATAAAATCCATCAGTTCTCCAGTAGGAACAGTTGTCAATCCGTTTGCAATAATCTGCAAAACGTCAGTCACGGCAATTCCCGTGCGCTTCTTCCCATAATCTATTGCCAATATTCTACTCATACAGGGTGCAAAAGTACAAAATAAAAAGCGGTTGCTGCTATGCAACCGCTTTTATTATACATTTTTATAAAAATATTATCTTGCGTAAAGCAACCAAGACTTTTGGAATTCAGCATTATTAGCATACTTAGCCTTGAAATTGTCTCTAGCTTGAGCAGCCTGTACACGATCGTCATAAGAAGCGACAATCACACGGTACATATTATTGCTAGCGTTGAAAACAACCTTTGCACTATAACCTGCGTTATCCAATCTAGCCTTCAAACCATCTGCATTAGCCTTTACACCGAAGCTACCACAAACTACGCTATAAGCCTTCAAACCTTCACCCGATACCAACTGTACCTTTTCTTCACGAACAGTACCTACTGCAACTGGAGTAGTCGGAGCTGCTGCTACAGGAGCTGCTACTACAGGAGCTGCCGCTGGAGCTTCTTCTGCTACTGGAGCTTCAGCCAATTCTTGCTGCTTAGCTTTCTCATAAGCCTTCTTATAAGCGCTTTCGCTAGATTTACAAGAAGTAAATGCAAGGGCCATACACAAACCCATGCCCAAAACAACGAATTTCTTCATTTTTATCAGTCTTTATTAATTAATATTAGTTCCAAAGATAAACTTCGGCGCAAAAATAACAAATTCCCCCCAAAAAAGAAACTTATTCCATTTTTTTTTGTTAGCTTTGTAAAAACACTAAAGCTATTTATCATGAAAGGTTTGAATATTTTAGCTGCATTTATCGGCGGAGCTGCTATCGGTGCGGCACTTGGTATTTTATTTGCTCCCGAAAAAGGAGAAGACACTCGTCAGAAAATTAAGGATATCCTTCGCGAAAAAGGCATCAAGCTAAACCGTTCGGAAATGGATGAATTGGTGGACAAGATTGCTGCAGAAGTAAAGGATACAATAGACTGATGGCTATGTTTGCAACCGATAAGACCATAGACAATCTGCAAAGTCTCTTTTTGGAGGTCAAAAAATATGTTGACCTCCAAAAGGATTATGTCAAATTGGATATTACACATAAATTGACTATCCTGCTTTCTACTCTGATACTGATTCTTGTACTGGTTGTATTGGGTATGATTGCTCTTTTTTACCTTTCGTTTACATTGGCTTATGTACTGGAACCGCATGTAGGCGGTCTCATGAACAGTTATGCCATCATTACAGGAGGTATCCTGATACTGGGTATCCTCATTTATGCCTTCCGAAAGATACTGATTATCCAACCACTGACCAATTTCTTGGCCAATTTACTTCTAAATGATAAATAAATATGAATACCCCGAAAACGACTCCTAAGGAAGTGATTACATTGGATAAAATATATCAACAGAAGGCTGAGAAGTTGGCCGAAATCCAAGCATCCAAGCAACGGATAGCCAACCAAGCCCGCGAACTGTTCCACCCGTCGGAAACAGCCAATGGGACCAATGCCTTGATGAACAATTTCAGTTCCGGCATCGCCATTTTTAATGGCATCATGACTGGATTTAAAATCATCAAACGAATCCGAAACCTTTTCCGAAGTAAATAGAAAAATAATTTAAAATCTACTTATATGAAAAAAAGACTACTAGCCGTGGCAGCCTTTATGTTGTCACTAAATGGTTATGCAGCCAACGATGCTGCATGGATGCGCTACTGCGCTATCTCTCCAAACGGCCAACAAATCGCTTTTTCCTATAAAGGCGATATTTATACCGTAGGAGTAAATGGTGGACGTGCCAATCAGATTACAACCAATCCAGCACACGACACTCACCCGATTTGGAGTCCAAACGGCCAACAAATCGCTTTTGCCAGCGACCGATTGGGAGGTATGGATATTTATATCGTTGATAAAGAAGGAGGTGTCCCCACCAGAATCACCACTCACTCCGGCAACGAAACGCCATTGGCCTTTAAAGACAACGGACATATCTTGTTCCAAGCCAATATCCTTCCGGCTGCCGATGATATGCAATTTGCTTCGGCTCAAT
>JAZOSF010000058.1:0-9983 GCA_045657025.1 Lachnospiraceae bacterium
AGAAATATTAGAGCAGATTACAAAGGGAGGAAGCAGCAAATGAGAGAGTTTAAAGGCAGAATTGTAGCCCCTGGAACCGTAACAGCCAAAGCGCTTGTTTCCCATGGTGGTTTGAATACATTAGCATCTTTCCAAAAAGCCCTGCAGTTTGGCGACAAGAATGCAACTTGCGGCGATCAGAACAATCCGGATTTATATGGTAAGCAGATGGCAGGCAAGGCTTTGTGCCTTCCTAGAACAATCGGTTCCACTACCGGCGGTTTGGTTTTATACTGTGCTTGCTCTATGAAAAGACAGCCGGCTTGTATGCTGTTTTCAGAGCCAATTGACTCTTTGGCGGCAGCAGGTGCTGTACTGGCAGACGTATGGCTGGATGATGTGAGTATGCCGGTTATAGATTCTTTGGGTGAGGAATTTTTAAACCACGTCAAAGACGATATGACCATCACAGTAAAAGAAGACGGAACGGTAATCATAGAAGAGTAAAGGATAAAGGATAAGGGATAAGGGCTGCCTATGGTGGCCCTTTATTCCTAAAAAGAAATGGAACGTTTAGTAAGAGTAAAAGATTTTATACCGGATATCCGGGTGGATTTAAAATATGCTTCCGAGGACAATTTCACGGGGCACAAAATATATGATTTCACAGAGGCATACTTGCGGTACGGAACGGTGCAGAAGCTTAAAAAAGTGCAGGAAGCACTGGTGCAGCAAGGGATTTCTTTGAAAATTTGGGATGCCTATAGGCCACCATCTGCACAGTTTGTATTTTGGGAAATTTGCCCGGACGATACCTATGTGGCCAATCCCATAAAAGGTTTTTCACCTCACAGCCGTGGCGGAGCAGTAGATATCACCTTGGTAGATGCAGAGGGGAGAGAGCTGGAAATGCCTACGGAGTACGATGATTTCTCCGGTAAGGCAGTAAGAAATCACCCCGCTTGGAATGCAACAGCCAAAGCCAACTTAAAACTCCTAGAGGACTTGATGGTGGCGCAAGGCTTTGCTGCCTATGAAGGCGAGTGGTGGCACTACGTGGACCAACATGCCTATTCGGTTATTGAGGAAGCAGAAGCAAATATTAATATCAAAAAAGCGCAAAAATAATAGGACACTTTGGAAAAACCAGAGTGTCCTTTTGATTTAGGTATTCTTTATAATAATCTGTTCGATGACATCCGCTGCATGCTCACAAAGGTCACAGCAGTTTTCTAAGCTTTCATAAATTGCTTTGTTGCCAATCAAAATCTTACTCTCGGTTTCATGGCCGAAGAGGTGGTGAATGGCTTCTACAAAAGCATTATCTGCTTCTGTTTCCATGGAATATACCCTTAATAAAAGCTTGCGGAGTGTATCTGGTTTCTTGAAGTTTTTGAACTCTTTAATAGCCTCAAAAAGGGCGTTTACACAGTGGTTAACAAGCTGAGCCATAACAGGAGCATCGGTAGGAACCTGGTCGATATGGAACATATACAAGTCCAATACAACCTCGTCAAGGGCATCTGTAACGTCATCAATAATCTGAACCAGACGAACGATATCCTCTTGGTCGATTGGTGTAATGAATTCTGCAGAAAGTCTGGACAAAATGTCGTGGTGAATATCATCTGCCGCTTGCTCAATCTTGTGCATCGCCAAACGCTGTTCCTTCAAGCTTGCTGGAGAGTAGTTCTTCAAAATGTCTGCTAAAAGATTAGAAGCTTCTACACAAAATCCTAATTGCTGTTCTATTAATTTAAAATAATCGTTTTTCACTTTTGCCATATCTATTTCTCCTTACGCAAAGATTACTAAGAAAAGTTTTGCCATTGCAAAGCCTAAAAGACCACATCCTGGGAAAGTACATATCCAGGTCATTACCAAATCCTTTACAACACCCCAATTTACATTACTCATTCTACGAGCCGCACCTACACCCATGATCGCAGTTGTCTTGGTGTGCGTGGTACTAACTGGGATACCAGTCAGAGAGGAGAGTAACAAACAAATGGTAGCAGAGAAGTCTGCTGCAAAGCCTTGGTATGGTTTCAGTTTAACCATATCCATACCTACGGATTTAATAATACGATAGCCACCGATGGAAGTACCAAGACCCATAACGGCTGAGCACAGTATCATTAACCAAACTGGAACTACAAAGGTGGAGGTATCTGATTGGCCTCCTGCAAAGGCTGCACCCAATAAAAAGATTGCCATAAATTTCTGACCATCTTGGGCACCATGCATAAATGCCATCGCTGCACCGCCGCCCACCTGTGCGCCAGAGAAAAAGCGTTCACACTTCATACGATTCTGATTGCGGAAAACCAGTACGGTAAGCTTGGAGGAAAGAAATCCCAAAAAGAAACCTAAAATAGTGGAAAGTACGATACCATAAAGTACCTTTACCCATTCTGCTCCGTTAATGCCAGAAAAGCTATTCTGGATGGCAACGGCAGCACCAGAAATACCTGCAATCAAAGCGTGGCTCTCACTAGTAGGGATACCAAAGTACCAAGCCGCAGTGGCCCAAATAACAATGGCTGCCATAGCTGCACACAAAGCAATTAATGACATCTGCGCATTGCCGCCAAAATCAACCATGTTGTAGATGGTCATAGCAACAGAGGCATTAATGGCTGTCATAACGAAAACGCCAAGGAAATTGAAGAAAGCCGCCATAATGATTGCTTTACGAACCTCAATTGCTCGAGTAGAAACACAAGTAGCAATAGCGTTCGGCGCATCTGTCCAACCGTTAACGAGAATAACGCCAAGGGTCAAAATCGCCGAAACAAAAAGCATGGGGTTCTGCATCATTTGGCTTATAAATTCCATAATTGACATAAGTTCACCTCATATTCTTTTGTAATACCTTTACATTGTAACATAAATATGGAAAAAAACAAATAAACAATTAAAAAAATTCCGCAAAAAAAACACTCGGTAGGATTGCCCTGCCGAGTGTTTAAAATTCTTTATAAAGATTACTTTCTAGCTAAACTCTGGAAGAACTTTACTGTTTCTACAATCGGAATAACCAGTACGCCAAGACCAATAGCTACAAGGTATTCAACCAATGTTACAGAGCTGAAACCAAATGCTGCAGCAAGTACAGGTACTTCGCATACTAACGTAGTAGCAATCAGCGTAAGAACTGCGGCACCAAGTAAGATTTTGTTCTGCTTTGGAAGACGGAAAATGCTTCCTCTCTGAGAACGCATGTTGAAACTGTGGAAAATTTCAGCCATGGACATAGTGAGGAATGCCATAGTCATACCATCTGCACTAGTTTCGATGGCCCAGTTACCGGTTTCCATAAAGTGACCGATAAAGTAAGATATCATAACAAGTGCTGCAACCATAAAGCCCTGGTATGCAATGTCAAAGCCCATGCCGTCTGCAAAAATACCTGCTTTGGCATTACGTGGCTTACGTCTCATAATATCAGGTTCTGCTTCTTCCATACCAAGTGCAAGTGCAGGGAAACAGTCGGTTACAAGGTTAATCCAAAGGAGGTGTACCGGCTCTAAAATGGTAAAGCCCATTAAAGTAGCTGCGAAAATACTGATAACCTCACTCATGTTGGAACCTAAAAGGAACTGGATTGCTTTACGGATGTTGTCATAAATACGACGACCTTCTTCTACAGCACCTACGATAGTAGCAAAGTTGTCATCGGTAAGAACCATATCCGCAACGTTCTTAGTAACGTCTGTACCGGTAATACCCATACCAACACCGATATCTGCGGACTTAATAGAAGGAGCATCGTTTACACCGTCACCGGTCATAGCGGTTACGTAACCTGCATCACGCCATGCGTTTACGATACGAGTTTTGTGTTCTGGCTGAACACGAGCATATACGGAAATGTTTGCTAATTCCTTGGCAAACTCTTCATCGCTCATTTCATTTAACATAGAACCTGTAATTGCTTTACGATCGCCAGTGAGAATACCAAGCTCCTTAGCAATTGCAATTGCAGTGTCGATGTGGTCACCGGTAATCATAATAGCACGGATACCTGCATGATTACATTCAGTAATAGCATCCTTAACTTCCGGACGAACCGGGTCAATCATACCGCTTAAGCCAACGAAGCAAAGGTCTTGCTCTAATACATCTGCGTCATAAGCAGGCTCGCTGTCCCATACACGCTGTGCACATGCAAGAACACGAAGGGCTCTGTCAGCCATTGCTTTGTTGTTTTTGAGAATTTCGCTCTTGTATTCGTCGGTCATAGGAACCGGCTTACCATCTTTGAGATAATAGTTACAACGGTCAATTACAACGTCCGGAGCACCCTTTGTAAACTGAATGTACTGACCTTCTGTAAGGTGTACGGTAGACATTAACTTACGTCCGGAGTCGAATGGAGCTTCACCGCTTCTAGGGTTTGTTTCTTTGAGGGCAGTCTTTGGAAGATCTAATTTGTTGGCCCAAACAACGAGAGCTGCTTCGGTAGGTTCACCGGTTACGCTTCCGTCATCTGCAAGCTCAGCGTCACAGCAAAGTGCCATTGCTTTTGCAAGGTACTTTTCATTATCGCCAAAGAAATCAACTACGGTCATTTTGTTCTGTGTAAGAGTACCTGTCTTGTCAGAGCAGATAATCTGTGCACAACCTAAAGTTTCTACAGCAGTAAGACGACGGATAATTGCGTTTCGCTTGGACATGTTGGTTACACCGATAGACAATACTACGGTAACAACGGCTGCAAGTCCTTCCGGAATAGCAGCAACTGCTAAAGAAACAGCAACCATAAAGGAATTTAAAACACCTTCAAAAGAAAGACCGCCGGAACGGAGAGTCTGTACTATGAAGATAACAGCACAGATACCAAGTACCAACCATGTGAGAATCTTGGAAAGCTGGCTCAATTTAATCTGAAGTGGAGTCTGACCTTCGGATGCATTTGCAAGAGCATCTGCGATTTTACCCATTTCGGTATCCATACCGGTATCCGTGATAACTGCCTTACCACGACCGTAAACGATAGTAGAACCCATGTATACCATGTTCTTTCTGTCGCCTAACGGAACTTCTTTGGAAGGGTCAGCTAATTGAATAATATCAATAAATTTGGTAACAGGAACAGATTCGCCGGTAAGTGCAGCTTCTTCAACTTTTAAGCTGGCGTTTTCAATCAAACGACCGTCAGCAGGAACTGCATCGCCTGCTTCTAACAGCACTACATCACCTACTACAAGGTCTTCGCTGTGAACAATCTGAACGCGACCATCACGCAAAACTTTGGAGGTGGCAGCGGACATTTCCTGGAGAGCCTCGATTGCCTTCTCAGCCTTGCTTTCCTGGTAAACTCCAAGTACAGCGTTAATAATAACTACTGCCAGGATGATAATTACGTCGGTCATGCTTTCGCCTTCTACAACGGCAAGTACACCGCTGATAGCAGCAGCAGCTAAGAGAATTAAAATCATTGGATCCATTAACTGGTCTACAAATCTTTTGAGAAGGGAATCTTTTTTGCCTTCTGCAAGCTTGTTTTTACCATTTCTTTGCAAACGCTCAAGCGCCTCGTTGGAAGAAAGACCGTCTGCAGAACTCTGGGTCTCAGTTAAAACATAACTAATGTCTTCTGAATAGTGTTTCAAAATATAATCTCCTTTCGTCTGGTTGATGTGCAAATTTTTACTTATACCATAATCATACTATAAGAAGAAAGAGCTTTCAATTATTTTTTTCTGCACGATAATCTTATTTAACGTGCAAATTTAGTATGGAATTTTTTGTTAGCATGTGTTATATTCATAAAGTACGTTTTTATGAATATTTTATACATAATTAAGGAGGAATTAATATGGATTACTTGTTGGAGGGCGTGAGAGCGTTACTCGATTTTGAAA
This sequence comes from Lachnospiraceae bacterium, assembly GCA_045657025.1. Classification (GTDB taxonomy): domain Bacteria; phylum Bacillota; class Clostridia; order Lachnospirales; family Lachnospiraceae; genus RGIG6307. The sequence continues at coordinate 5,850 of JAZOSF010000058.1, forward strand.
CCGGCGGCTGGAAAGCTATTGTCATGATCTTGGTCGGTATTGTACTTATTTGGTTGGCAATCAAAAAAGAATATGAGCCATCCTTATTACTCCCAATGGGATTTGGTGCAATTTTGGTGAACTTACCATTATCCGGTGTATTAAACCAGATGGTAGGTGGTGTAGAGGCACATGGTATTATTCAGTGGTTGTTTGATGTAGGTATTAATGCTTCTGAAGCGATGCCGATTTTATTATTCATCGGTATCGGTGCAATGATTGACTTTGGTCCGCTTCTTTCTATGCCTTCCATGTTTTTATTTGGTGCAGGTGCACAGTTTGGTATCTTCGCAGCGATTTTATTGGCAGCAGCTTTAGGCTTTGATATTAAGGATGCTGCTTCTATTGGTATTATCGGTGCGGCAGACGGCCCAACTGCTATTTTGGTATCTCAGGTATTAAAGAGTAAATACGTAGGCGCTATCGCAGTTGCTGCTTATTCTTATATGGCATTGGTACCAATTGTACAGCCTATGGCAATCAAGTTGGTTACAACCAAGAAAGAAAGATGCATCCATATGGAATACAGACCGGAATCTGTTTCCAAGACTATGCGTATTGTGTTCCCAATCGCAGTTACTATTATTGTAGGCTTAGTAGCTCCACAGTCAGTTGCATTAGTTGGTTTCTTGATGTTCGGTAACTTGATTCGTGAATGTGGTGTTCTTGGCACAATGTCTGACACAGCACAGAATCAGCTTGCAAACTTAGTTACTTTATTACTCGGTATTACTATTTCCTTCAGTATGAAGGCAGAGGATTTCGTTCGTATCGAAACTATTTTAATTATGGTAATCGGTTTGTTTGCATTCGTAATGGATACCATCGGTGGTGTATTACTTGCTAAATTTATGAACTTGTTCCTTAAGAAAAAGATTAATCCAATGATCGGTGGTGCAGGTATCTCTGCATTCCCTATGTCTTCTCGTGTAGTACAGAAACTTGCATTGGAAGAAGACCCAAGCAACATTCTTATTATGCATGCGGCAGGTGCTAACGTATCCGGTCAGATTGCGTCTGTAGTAGCCGGCGGTCTTGTAATTAGTCTTGTGTCTCAGTTCTTATAAGAGAAAGGAAGAGAGAGTATGAATTTAGAAGTTATTATGCAGGCCCTGGAGATTATGTGGAAGGGCATGCTCGGTATTTTCGTAGCATTAGTTGTTATCATGATTTTTGTGTGGATTATGGCAAAACTTGGTGCTAAAAATAATAAAAACGACAAATAAAAACAGGTATTGACAAATAGTTTTTGCTTTACTATAATGAAGTACATAATTGCATAGCAGTCATAAGAAGGTTGCAGGAGAGTGCATGGCACTTGGCTGTAATTGGATGACACACTGGAGAATCCCGATAACGGGTGCCGAAGGTGAAAGTGGACGTGATGTCCGCGAAACTCTCAGGCCAAAGGACAGTGATATATGTAGCAGAAGTATCAAAGGACCAGTTTCTTTGTGTGTACGAACCTGTTATGTAAATTACAGCCTCGGGAGTATATCTTTCGAGGCTTTTTTGCGCACTAAGTTGCGAAGAAAATGATTTACAAGAAAAGAGGAGTAAAAAATGGAATTTATTGAAAATGTAGTTGCGTTTGTCAACAAGGTATTGTGGGATTATGCTTTATTGGTGCTTTTGGTAGGTACCGGTGTTTTCTACACATTTAAGTTAAAGTTTATTCAGGTTCGCAAGTTTGGCGAAGGTATGAAGATGCTGTTTGGTAATTTTTCTTTACACGGTAAAGATGGCCAGAAGGGTTTGAGTTCTTTCCAGGCACTTACAACCGCTATCGCAGCACAGGTTGGTACCGGTAATATTGCAGGTGCGGCTACTGCGATTGCAGCAGGTGGTGCAGGCGCCATTTTTTGGATGTGGCTTGCAGCATTCTTTGGTATGGCTACTATTTACGCCGAAGCAGTAATGGCACAGATTACCAGAAAAGAAGAAGACGGCAAATATGTTGGTGGTCCTATTTACTATATCAAGCATGTATTTAAAGGTAAATTTGGAACCTTCTTATCCACCTTCTTCTCTGTGGCAATTATTCTTGCATTAGGCTTTATGGGTAATATGGTTCAGAGTAACTCTATCGGTGTTTCCTTTAGTAATGCTTTTGGCGTTAATCCGTTGTATGTAGGTATTTGTGTGGCAGTTGTAGCAGGTATCCTTTTCCTCGGTGGTATTAAGCGTATTGCACACTTTACAGAAAAAATTGTTCCGATTATGGCTGTTTTATATGTATTGGGTAGTATCGTGATTTTGGCAATGAATCCTGCCGGTTTGGTTCAGGCATTCCATGACATTTTTGTAGGTGCTTTTGCGCCACAGGCTGTTATGGGTGGTGCACTTGGTGTTACGGTTCAGAAGGCTATGCGTTACGGTGTTGCAAGAGGTTTGTTCTCTAACGAAGCAGGTATGGGTTCTACTCCTCATGCACATGCAACTGCAGATGTAAAGCATCCAAGCGAACAGGGTATTGTTGCTATGATGGGTGTATTTATTGATACTTTTATCGTATTAACAATGACAGCACTTGTTATCCTTTCTACCGGTGCACTCGGCTCCGGACTTACCGGTTCTGAACTTGCACAGACGGCATTTAACAAAGGCTTCGGTAATTTTGGTAATATTTTTATTGCAGTATGTATGTTGTTCTTTGCTTTTACAACGATTATCAGCTGGTATTACTTTGGTGAAGTAAATGTAAGAGCATTGTTTGGTAATAAGGCTGTAAAAGTTTACACAGTAATTGCTTTGGCATTTGTATTAGTTGGCTCTACCTTGAAAGTAGATATGGTATGGAACTTATCCGATATGTTCAACGGGTTAATGGTTCTTCCTAACTTAATCGCATTGCTTCCATGTGTAGCTATCGTTGCAAAGAAGACCAAGGAATACGAAAGCGGAATGTATAAATAAGGGGATTTACATATAAAAAATGATGGCTCGGGAGAAATCCTGAGCCCTTTTTTATGGGCAACCCTTGAAGTGAAAAATAGTATGTGGTAAAATAATTAAAATAAAGTGGGAGAAAATGACAAAAGAGGTGGCATTTATGAAAAATATCCGTAAATTGGTTCTGGCAGCCATGTTTCTTGCAATTGGACACATATTGCCTTTTTTAACAGGACAGATTCCGCAGATTGGTAAGATGCTTTTGCCAATGCATATCCCTGTACTTTTATGCGGGTTTATTTGCGGTTGGCAGTACGGTCTTGTTGTGGGCTTTGTGTTGCCGCTTATGCGTTCTATGATTTGGGGGATGCCGCTTATGTTTCCTACAGCCGTTTGCATGGCGTTTGAATTGGCTGCATACGGTGCAGTTTCCGGTCTGTTGTATGGGTGTGTCCGTCGCCGCAATGTAGCAGCTATTTATGGTTGCCTGCTGACGGCCATGATTTGCGGAAGAATCGTTGCAGGGATTGCCAAGATTTTTTGCTTGGGCGTAGGGGCAGACGGCTTTACCTTGCAAGCTTTTTATGCCAGTTCCTTTTTAAATGCTATCCCGGGAATTATTCTGCAATTGGTTGTGATACCGGTGATTCTGATAGCACTTAGCAGAAGAGAAAACGTAGCCGATTTGGCGGAGGTAATAGAATGAACATAGTACTGTTATCAGGAGGTTCGGGGAAACGCTTATGGCCGCTTTCCAACGATATTCGTTCCAAACAGTTTATAAAGATATTTAAAAGCAAAACCGGCGATTATGAGTCTATGGTGCAGCGTGTATACAGACAAATCAAAAAAGTCGATGAACACGCGATGGTTACCATTGCAACATCCCAGACCCAAGTTTCTGCTATTCAAAATCAGTTGGGTGGAAGCGTTGGGATTTCTGTGGAGCCTTGCAGAAGGGACACTTTTCCTGCCGTTGCGTTGGCAACCGCTTACTTAGTAGACGTTATGGGTGTATCTGAGGAAGAGGCAGTTGTGATTTGTCCGGTGGACCCATATGTAAATGAAGACTATTTTAAAGCTTTGAAGGACTTGAGCAAATTGGCAGAAGAAGGAAGTGCCAACTTGGTACTCATGGGAATCAAGCCAACACACCCAAGTGAGAAGTTCGGTTATATCATTCCTGCTAGCCAAGATAGCGTT
>JAZOSF010000059.1:0-3358 GCA_045657025.1 Lachnospiraceae bacterium
AAAATATTGTATTGCAATCAGCAATGGTACTGCTGCACTTCACGTAGCGTGTTTGGCAGCAGGTGTGGGCCCGGGAGATGAGGTCATTACTACACCGATTACATTTGCAGCCAGCGCAAACTGTGCGTTGTATTGCGGGGCAACACCGGTTTTTGCAGACATCAATCCGGAAACCTACAATATTGATCCTGTGGATATCGAAAGAAAAATCACAGACAAGACCAAAGCAGTGGTGGCAGTGGACTTTACCGGACAGGCTGTAGAGGTGGAAGCGATTCGCGCAATCTGTGACAAGCACGGACTTATATTTATTGAAGATGCAGCACATTCTATCGGAACCACATATAATGGGGCACAGGTAGGAAGCTTGGCAGATATTACTACATTTAGTTTTCATCCGGTAAAAACGGTTACCGGCGGCGAAGGCGGTGCAGTTTTGACAAACAGCAAAGAAATCTACGATAAATTAACACTTTATCGTTCTCATGGTATTACCCGCAATGAGGAAATGATGGAACACGAAAGCGAAGGCGGCTGGTACTACGAAATGATCGATTTGGGATACAATTACCGAATTACAGATTTTCAGGCAGCATTGATTGAAAGTCAGCTTGGAAAACTGGAAACTTTCAAGGCAAGGCGCAAGGAAATTGTGAATCGATATAATGAAGCGTTTGCAGATATGGATGAAATTTTTGTACAAAAAGAAATTCCACAGTCTGATACCACTAGACATTTGTACATTATTCAGTTAAAATTAGACCAGTTGAATGCTTCAAGAAGAGAAGTGTTTGATGCACTGGCTGCAGAGAATGTACAGTGTAATGTGCATTACATCCCGGTATATTATTTCCCACATTATGAAAGAATGGGATATAAGAAAGGTCTGTGTCCGCACGCAGAGGCAGCATACGAAGGATTTATCAGCATTCCGTTGTATCCGGCTATGACCGATGGTGATGTGGAGGATGTTATTGCAGCAATTAAGAAAGTAGTTGCATATTATCGCAAATAAGCATAGAGAGGAAAATTGATATGTTAAACAATAAGACAATTTTAATTACAGGTGGTACAGGTTCTTTTGGCAAGTGTTTTACAAAATATGTACTCACGCATTATGACCCAAAGAAGATTATCATTTACAGCCGTGATGAATTCAAGCAGTTTATGATGCAGAACGAATTTAAGGAATATGCTTCCAAACTTCGTTTCTTCATTGGTGACGTTCGTGATAAGGAACGTTTGTACAGAGCATTTGAAGGCGTGGATTATGTAATCCATGCAGCTGCCATGAAGCAGGTGCCTGCTTGTGAATACAATCCAAATGAAGCCATCAAGACCAATATCCATGGTGCACAGAATATCATCGACGCAGCATTAGATTGTGGCGTAAAGAAAGTAGTTGCACTTTCTACAGATAAGGCTGTAAATCCTGTAAACTTATACGGTGGTACGAAATTAGTTTCTGACAAGTTATTTATTGCTGCTAACGCATATGCAGGAACAAAGGATATTTGCTTCTCTATCGTTCGTTATGGTAATGTTGCAGGAAGCCGCGGTTCTGTTATTCCGTTCTTCCACAAATTAATTCAAAATGGCGCCACAGAGCTTCCTATTACAGACTATCGTATGACACGTTTCTGGATTAGCTTAGAAGAAGGCGTTAAGTTAGTTATTAAGGCATTGGAAGAGGCAAAAGGTGGCGAAACCTTTATTTCCAAGATTCCATCCTTTAAGATTACTGATCTTGCAGAAGCTATGCTTCCGGGATGCAAGATGCCGGAAGTTGGTATCCGTGAAGGGGAAAAGCTTCACGAGATTATGGTTACAGTAGAAGATTCCTTAACAACGTATGAATACGACAAGCACTTTATCGTATATCCGCAGTTTGACTGGTCAACTCATAGAAAGAGTACTCCTACAGGCAAGAGAGTAGCAGACGGATTTTCTTACAGCTCCGGCAACAATACAGAATGGTTGAGTGTAGAAGAAATCAGAGAGTTGATTAAGACCGTAGATTTAGAGAAATAATATATGAAACAAAGATTTTCAAAAATTTGGGAAAATAGCAATATATGGACTGCGGCACTTTGTGTCGCAGCTCTCTTATTTACAGTTATTCCTATGATGTATATCATGCGCTACGTCTGGCCGTGTGCAGATGATTATGTATTTAGTCGTGGACCGCACGATGCTTTGATGGAAACCGGAAACTTTTGGAAAGCAATGAAAAGCGCATGGGATTATGTGGCATGGAACTATGCAGAATGGCAAGGAACCTATTCCGCAATTTTCTTGATGGCTTTGCAACCGGGTATTTGGGGAGAACAATATTATGGATTGGGATTGCTGTTTATTTTTGTAAGCTTATATGCAGGTGTTTTTTGCTTAAGCTATGTAATTATGGTGAAACATGGCAGGGCCCCTAAAAGTGTTTGGCTTACCATTACTTCTTTGCTGATGTTCGCCTGGCTTTTGCGTGTTATGTATCCTTCCGAAGCCTTCTATTGGTGGAACGGGGCTTCCTATTATATAGGATATCATTCCTGGGCAATGCTAATCATCGCAGCACTGCTTTGCTTTTATAGTGATTGGCACAGGTATGGAAAAGTAAGAAAAGGCTTTTTCTATATAACAGGTGTGCTTATCGGATTATTCATGGGTGGCGGTAATTATCCTACTGCCTTAATGCTGATATTGATCATGGGTGGTTTGGCTGTTTCTTCTTATATATATCATAAACCTGCTTTGAGGATTATTATTGTTTATGCATTATCCACATTGGCAGGTCTGCTGATAAGTGTATTGGCACCCGGCAATAATCGACATATGAATCATGATTTTGAGCATAATGTTTCAGCGACGGAAGCAATTTTCATATCTATTAAAGATGGATTGAGATACATTTCTGATTGGACTAACATATCAGTCGTAATGCTTTTTGTGTTTCTTTTGCCGTTTGTATGGCAACTTGTAAAAAGCAGCGGTTGGAAATTCAAATATCCGTTATTGGCAACAATACTTTCCGGTGGATTGTACTTAGCTGAATTTGCTCCGGTTTCTTATGCTTTTGGTGGTTATGCACCCGGAAGAATGATTAATCTTTATTACTTAAATTATTATTTTCTGTTGCTGTTCAATGTGATATATTGGGTAGGTTGGGCTTATAACAAGATAGAAGCCAAAAACATATGCATTAACCGGCATAAATGGCATCCGGTTTATGTGTGCATTGTTGGTGTTTTATTCTTATTGTCTGTGGTAAAGACGGGAATAACCAATACCAACTTATATTGGGTATATCTGGAATTATATAATGGATATTATACGGAAGTGGATCAGTTCATGGCAGAGCGTA
>JAZOSF010000060.1:0-3029 GCA_045657025.1 Lachnospiraceae bacterium
CATTTCATCTCACCTTTACCTATACTTCGAAACAATATTATATACCTGTATACAATTTTTTGCAAGGACTTTTTAATAATTTATTATTTTAAATTGTTAAATTGATAAATTGTACACAACCATATAAAAGCAAAATGCAATGGGCTTATTGTAAGCCCATTGCAACTGCAATCGAAATCGTTATGATACCTAACACCATGAAAAATGCCTGCATTTTGATTTGGTATTTTGCCCATTTACCCCAATCGAGTCGAGCTACACCAAGTACACCAATTAAGCTTGCGCTCACTGGAGTGAAGGCATCTACGAAGCCCGCACCAAGCTGGAATGCTAATACCGCAATCTGACGGCTTACGCCAACCAAATCCGCAAGCGGAGCCATAATTGGCATTGTAAGAGCCGCCTGACCAGAGTTTGAAGTTACAACCAAGTTGAAGCAACTCTGGAAGATATACATAAATGCAGCACCGATAAATGCTGGAATGCCATTTAACAATGTACCAATTCCATATAAAACAGTATTTAATGTAGATGGCACGCTTGGGTCAGAACCGCCAAGTACAAGCAGAATACCCTTTGCCATACCTACAACAACTGCAGTGCCAGCCAAATCAGAAACGCCTTCCTGGAATGCAGATGCCATACCGTTAATGGTCATACCATTTAATTTGAAAACAATTGCAATTACGCCAGCAACAAAGCCCATAACAAAGAACTGTGATGCAATCTCAGCCAAATAATAGCCGTGCTGTGTTACACCCCATACAATCCAAATAAGAACAGCAAGCATTTCCAAAAGAATCAGCTTATGTCCTAAATTAAATTCTCTTTCGTTTTCTGGTGTTGCTTCTAATTTATTTCTAAAATGTGCATCTGTGGCATATGCTACAGAAATGGTTGGGTTTTTGCGAACGCGCTCTGCATAAACCATCATATAGCCTGCAGAAAGAACCGTAATCGCCACCCACATTACCAAACGGAAGGTTGCGCCAGACAATACAGGAATGCCCGCAATACCCTGTGCAACTGCCACGGAGAATGGGCTCATCCAAGAAGCCGCATTACCAACCTGACTTGCCACATAAGTAACCGTAATTGCCACAATAGAGTCATACCCTAGGGCTATCACGAACGGCACCATAATCATAGCAAACGGAATACACTCTTCCGCCATACCAAAGGTCGCACCGCCCAAGGAAAATAAAACAAACAAAAATGGAAGTGCCAAACGCTCTAACCCTTTTGTTTTCTTAATGAATGCATAAATACCGGCATCAATTGCGCCAGTTTTCATAATGATACCAAAAGAACCGCCTACTACTAAAATCAGCGCCACAATACCAATCGCAGAACCATAACGGTCGCCTGTTACCAAACCTTCAAAGACATAATTCAAGAAACCAAAGCCGTTATAATCATCGGTGCCCCAAACCTTTGCAGTCTTATGTAACTTCTTGCTTGTATCATAAATGCTTTCGCCATACTCACCAAAAAGAACATCATCTGTAAGACCAAGCTCATCTAAGTCACCCTGTGTCCACTCTGCGCTGTCAGTTAAAAGAAATGCTTCTAAGGCTTCTTTATCAACCTCTAATGCTTCTAACTTTTCTTCATTTTCAACCAACGCATCAAGATGTTCCTCAATTGCCGCTGTATCTAAATTGTAACTGTAACGGAAAGTACTCGCGTCTAATACCGTTCTTGTCTTCACAGCACCATTGGAATCCGTATACTGAATTGCGTGTGTGCTAAATTTACCTGCTGGTACCAAGAAGGTAAGGATCCAGCAAAATACCACTACGAAAAATACAATCGCATATGTATGTGGCGTCTTCATATTAGTAAAATTTTTCTTTGTTCTTGCTTTTGATTTGAACAATGCCATAAAATGTTAACTCCTTTATATTGAGATGAAAATTCCGTCTATCTCGCCTTAATTAAAATGTGCCTTGTGTTATTTTACATTATAATTCAGAAAAAGGGAAGAGGGAATGGGTGGAAAAAGTTAAAGTGACGGTTCGAAATCGAAAATCACATCTAGTATTTCACCCTAATTCGTGTTATAATATACCCAAAGCATTATATTTCTATTATTCTAAAGATAACAGTTCTACCAATCATCTATTTTCATTTCAAGGAATCTCAATGCTTTTGTTTCCCAATTAACAAAGTAGCGAGGTTTTATGAAAATAGGACCTCCTGCGACAAATTTCATAGGAGGTATATATGAGTACGCAAGAACAGACAATACCTGTAAAGCGGGATTATAAATCCCACATGTTCAAGCTGATTTTTGACGACAAGAGAAAGTTGCTGGCACTGTATAATGCAATAAGTGGCAGACGATATACCAACCCAGAACAGCTTACCATCAACACCTTAGAAAATGCCATTTATATGTCTATGCAGAACGATATATAGTTTTTGATTGATTCACGATTATCCCTGTATGAACACCAGTCCACGTACAATCCAAACATGGCACTGCGCTTTTTATTTTACCTAGCAGACTTATATTCCGAGTTGACGAATAATATGAATTTGTATGGCAGTAAGCGGGTTTCTATTCCGACACCAAGGTTTGTGGTATTTTACAACGGCCGAGAGAATCGACCGGATTACGAGGTACTGAAGCTGTCAGACCTATATACGGTAAACGACGAAGAATACGCACTGGAGCTATCCGTGGACGTAATCAATATCAACAAAGGGCACAATTCAAAACTGATGGAGGCATGCAAGGATCTTTGCGACTAGGCAGAATATACATACCGCGTCCGCAAGTATGCTGAGAGCATGTCCATCGAAGAAGCAGTAGACAAAAGTATAAAAGAATGCATCGAGGAAGATATCTTAAAAGACTTCTTGGAAAAATGCAGAATGGAGGCAAGGGCTATGAGTATATACGAATACAATGCAGAAGAACATATACGAATGGAACGTGAGGATGCCTTTGAGGATGGACAAAAGAATATATTAAATCTAATTGCTAAAATGACCGCAGACGGCATGGCAGACCAAATATCCCG
>JAZOSF010000061.1:0-2872 GCA_045657025.1 Lachnospiraceae bacterium
ATCCAGTCTGCAGATTCCACTTTGCCGGCTCTTTCCAACGCCTGGAATATTAAATATACCAAAAATGCAATCCCGGCAATAATCTCCATAACTTTTTGAAATGTAGTTTTTTCGCTCCATTTTTGATTCATACTTAATCCCTCTTTCATATGTATATTTTATCAGATTTCTTTCGTTTTTTCAATAAATCTGTGAAGAATTACGGCAATTTCTGCTCTTGTTGCATTATCTTTTGGATTTACCGTACCAATTGTTTTTCCGTTGATAATACCTGCACCGATGACATACTGCATAGCAGGGATTACATATTCAGATATATCAAAAGCATCATCATAGGAAAGTATATTTGTTTCTTCTCCCACGCTTACATCATATCCCTTAAACTGTGCATACAGGTACAAAACAGATGCAAGCTGTTCTCGACTTATTGCCGATTCCGGATCAAAGTCTTTGTCATTTTCATATATCAACTCGCTATCTTTCGCCCATTTAACTGCCCATGCATACCACGCAGCAGCTTCATCAAATTCATATTCCGGTTTTGTTTCTTCCATATTGTACAAAATCTGCAAAAGCTCTGCCCAAGTTATGTTTTTAGATGGATTGAAGAACTTATTTTCGTCGCCCTGCATGATTTTGTTTTTAAGGCAATATGCTACGCCATCATGATACCATTCATATTCGGGCAAAGCATTTTCGCTAATATCGAAGTATGGAACAAGTGCAACGGTAAGTTCATCAAACCAAGTATTGCCGTTAGCTCTTTTTACATCGAGTGTATTTACAATCGTGGAACGGATACGCTGGCGAACCGATGGATTTTCAGGCTGCATAATCGTTCCTACGCTACTTATCACATAATACTTTCCGTTTTGACTGCCAAGATACATCATTTCATGACCACTGAAATAAAGAATTGTTCCAAAAGGAAGTGCTTCAAAGAATTTAATTTTTTCTTCTTTGGACATATACTGCATATCTACCTTTGCCATAGGCATTGATGATTGCCATGTGGTATTTCGTGCAAGCTCCATACCAAAGCATTTATACACATTTCTCATATATCCTGAGCAATCAACGGAATTAACGCTTCCGCCCCAACCGTAAGTGTTGCCGAGAGCCGAGAACACAACCTTTGATATATTCTCTTTTGTAAGTGGCATATATCCTGCATACACTTTTTTATGTTCTGAAATAAGTGTTAATTTTTTTGAGTATGTACCATTATCATTTCTTACAGGCACCCATACTGCATAATTGTTATATGCCGCACGGTTATCTATAAGTTCGTTTGGATTAACATCTTTTGCAAGTTCTAAAACTGTTCCCATTGTCAGCATAAGGTCTGATCTATCTGCACCAACTATTGAGGTTTCTGTAAAAACCTTATCACCCCATACTATAAGAGCATCTTCGTTTTTTATATCCCACGCTGAAATCCATTCATCCTTATCCTTACAAATCGCAACTGAGTCTGCAGGTATCCAGCCAGAACAACAAATGCTTTTTGCAAGATAGTAGTTTCCGTCTTTTGACTTTGATGTGATTACAACCGGTTCATTCACTCTTACCGAAACGAGATACTGATAGTCAAAATCAGAATCGGCAGGATCGTCCCAAATTGCAACAGGAGTTGGGAATGTGCGAAGTTCTGTTCTTTTGGTTGCAATGCCATAGAGAACCTTTTGTTCTTTTTTTGCATCAGGATTCTGAGTGTTTTCGATTATTTTGTCGTAATCTTCCTGAGTTGCTTTTTCCTTGCTTTCAAGATAAGTCCAGCCAAGATAATATGCTGCATCTGCCTGACTTGATTTCTTAATTGCTTCGTTTAGTGCAACACCGTCAACAACTTCAGGCAGATTTTTAAGGTCATACATATTAGTGCCTTGTGCAGAAATTGTTTCTTCGTTTAGATTTTCTATTTCGTCATATGACATTAAAACGTCAGTCTCAATCGACCAAAAGGAAGGCGAAGACATTTCACTTGTTACATCCGGAAGGTAATATACCCCCGATGCCAAACAGTTTACCGCTGTGCATAGAATCAGTAATATCGTAATTATACTTATTTTCTTCATAACAAATCACCTGATTAGTTCTTAATTGCTTTATGTACTTCCACGCTAATCCAAAGAACAGCAAACAAAACTGCACTTACTTTATGAATAATGGAAATAGCAGCAATGCCGTGTACATTCATAAGTACAACACCTGTAATTAAAGCAATGGCATAGCACACACGATGTAGTATTTCAAGTGCAGGATTTCTCCAATCTTTTTTTGTTGCAAGAGTATATGCAACAAGAAGCACAAGACCTACAACAGATACGGCTATATGTACTTTCATGCCTGTTGCACGAAGTAAAAACAGTGCAACAACAACGAGTAACATTGGGATTAAAAATAAAATATTCTTTTTCATAAAAATTTTCTCCTTTAAAATTATATAATCATTTAATTATTTACTTGATAAATACATAGCATCATCTTCGGTAATAAGTGAAAGCATATTATTTTCGTCAACATATAAATCTGCCTTTTTGATTTGAATTGCAGTTTCCAAACCCTTACCCTTTTCTACATGTGCCATAACTAAACTTGCATTACCCTTTTTAATGCCTTTTGCTGTGACTTGCATTAAGCCAACAGGGTAGTATTCTGAATAAATTTTTTCAGGTGGATAGTCGGTAGCCTTTTCTGTAATTTCCAGCTTATCTTTTGTATAGTCAAAAACCTTCCATTCGTATCCGTTGTCATATTCGCGTTCAAATAATTGTTCTGCTTTGTAGTTATTTCTCGAATCGATATAGAAAAGTCCGGTATCAAAAGGAATCTCAACGCTTATTACACCAAGTGCATAAGGCGCAAGTTC
>JAZOSF010000062.1:0-3321 GCA_045657025.1 Lachnospiraceae bacterium
ATTATGGAAGTGTCCAGCGACAATATGTTGAAGCTGAAAGAAGAAGCTTCCATGATAGAAACAGAGAGCCTGTTAAGATACATCCGCATTATGTCTGAATTGTCCGGTCAGCTTAGATATGCCAACGGCAAACGTATTTTAATAGAAATTGCGCTGATTAAACTTTGTAAGCCGGCTATGGAGATTGATGCAGATTCTGTTTTGGAACGTGTCAGAGCTGTAGAAGAGCAAGTTGAGAAGGGCATTGTAGTGCAGGCAGCTCCCGGGTACAGCATGGAAGAGCCCAGGCAAAAAATAGAGCGTCCCAAGCTTCCCAAGGTACTCCCGGAGGAATTGGTAGAAGTCATTCAAAACTTTACAAATTATCGTAGAGATATGTCAGGGCTTATGAAGACCAGCCTGAAAAACGTGGAGCTTAGTGTGTCCACAGAGGGCGAACTGGTGCTTGGTTTACCGGATGGCTATGAAAGTGATTATTTCACAAAATTCCCGGAGAACTTGCAGGCACTTGAAGATTTTTTGGAGGACGCAGTGGGCAAAACTGTACCTGTTAAAATAGTACCAATATCCCAAACTTCCGAGTTTGAAAAACAGTATCCGGATACATCCGAGCTGATTCGTATGGATTTGTTGGAAGAAGGATTTGAAGAAGAATAAATATATATTAAAGGAGAATCAAATATGGCAAAGCGTGGAGGATATCCGGGCGGCATGGGAATGCCAGGAAATATGAATAATTTGATGAAGCAGGCTCAGAGAATGCAGCGTCAGATGGAAGAGAGCCAGAAAGCATTAGAAGAATCTGTATTTACTGCAAAAGCAGGTGGCGGAGCAGTAGAGGTTACTGTTACCGGCAAAAAAGAAGTTACAGCGATTAAACTTTCTCCGGAAGCAGTAGATCCGGATGATGTAGAAATGTTAGAAGATTTAATCATGGCAGCTATTAATGAAGCTATGAAGCAGGCAGAAGATGCTTCCAATGCTATGATGAACAAGATGACAGGCGGCATGGGAGGATTTCCGTTCTAATGGATATGTTTAGCGGGCATATAAATAAATTAATAGAGGAATTAGGGACTCTGCCGGGTATCGGCCAGAAAACAGCCCAGCGATTAGCCTTTCACATTATGAATATGCCAAAGGAACGTGTGGAGGGCCTAAGTCAGGCAATGATGAATGCAAAGACACACGTGCGCTACTGTACAGAGTGTTTTACTTTAACAGACCAGGAGATTTGTCCGATTTGTGCGAATAAGAGTCGTAATCATAAAGTGATTATGGTGGTAGAAAACCCTCGCGACCTTGCAGCCTACGAGAAAACCGGCAAGTTTGACGGCGTGTACCATGTGCTTCATGGTGCCATCTCACCAATGCTTGGTATTGGCCCGGGAGATATTCGATTGGCAGAGTTGATTCAGCGTTTACAGAAGGATGTAGATGAGGTGATTATTGCAACCAACTCCAGCTTAGAGGGCGAGACCACAGCGATGTATATCAGCAAGCTTATTAAGCCGGCAGGCATTAAGGTTACACGTATTGCCAGCGGTGTACCGGTAGGCGGTGACCTGGAATATATTGATGAGGTGACTTTGCTACGCGCTTTAGAAGGCAGAACGGAACTGTAATTTTATAACATATAACCAAACCTTTCAACATAGAATTTAAATATATGTTGGGAGGTTTTTTGTTATGGATTTTTTGTATCGCAGTATTCATATGGAACAGAAAAAATGGGAAACTTCAACTCAGATGACCATAGAAGAGGATATGATTGTACCTGATGCAAAAGGCGATTGTTTGGCAGTATTATTAAAGGATGCCACCCTCATTGTGGACGAGACAAGAGTTGGACGAGACCAAGTGGTATTGAAAGGATGCCTGAAATATCAGATTTTGTATGAAACCGGTGGGGGAGGCCGTTTGGAGCAGCTTGTCGGTGACTTGCCATTTGAAGAAGTTATTAATGTAAGTGGTGCCACACCGGGGGATTTGGCTACGGCAAAAGGTATAATTGAAGATTTTAAGGTTTCTATGATTAATACCAGAAAAATTGCTCTTCAGTCGGTAGTTATGCTTCATGTTTGTATGCATCAGTTGATGGAGGAAGAATGGACGGATGATGTGGTGAATTGCGGAGAGATGGAAAAACGTTATGAGACAAAGAATGTACTGCAATTGTGTCAGAAAAAATCCGATGTGTTTCGGATCAAGGAAGAGATTGAACTTCCGGGCGGATATCCTGCTATACAGAATGTTTTGTGGAAACATGTGTCTCTTGGCAATTTAGAAACACGCCCGATGGAAGGAAAAGTGAGTTTAAAGGGTGAACTAAACTGCTACTTTATTTATACTGCACAAGGCGTGACGCAGGCAGTAAAAATGTTGTCCAAGAAAATTCCGTTCCACGGACTGATAGAATGCAGTGGTTGTCAAAATGACATGATTGTGAGTGTAATGCCGACGTTAAATCAGTACACGGTAGAAGTCAAGCCGGATTTCGATGGCGAGGACCGCATTTTATTTTTGGAAGCGGCGTTGGATTTGATTATTCGTATTTACAGCGACGAAAAAATTGCATTGCTTCAAGATATTTACAGTATTGCGCAGGAAGTAATCCCGGAGGAAAAAGCTGTGCATGCGCCGGTGCTTCATATTGCCGGGGAAGGCAAGTGCAAACTGAAACAATCCTATCAACTAAAAGAAGGAACTCCAAAAGCAGTGCAAATTTTACATACGTTATGTAATGTATTTCCGGACAGAGAAGTTTGGGAAGAAGGCAGGCTGCATTTGATGGGCAGTGTGCAGTTCCAAATATTGTATTTGACCGGAGAAGATGAAATGCCTTATGCGGTAACGGAATGCATGGTGCCGTATTCCATGGAAATGGAAGGAAATATGGGTGGCGATGGAGTAATGATGTGGGAAAAGCCGGCTGTATTTATCGAACCACGTATGGAACAAGTGGATGCATCCTTGGTGGACAGTGAGGAAATGGAACTAAAAGGTATTGTGAGCTTTGCGGTGCTGGTATTAAATAGTGAGAGACAACAGTGCGTGGGAGGCGCTCAAATCAAACCACTGGACACTACAAAATTTGCAGGATTGCCTGGAATGGTAGTGTGTTTTGCGGATGCTGACACTCCACTTTGGGAGTTTGGTAAACGTTATTATATGCCGGTAGCGGAGATGAAACGATTAAATAATTTAACTGCGGATACCTTGAAGGCCGGAGAAAGTATGCTGCTGGTGAAGGGGGCAAGAGAGTAGTGCAAAAAGCGTAGGTGAAACCCTGCGCTTTTGTTATGGATACGGGGTACGAAT
>JAZOSF010000063.1:0-3470 GCA_045657025.1 Lachnospiraceae bacterium
CCAGCAATTTTGGGACAGAGTACAGGGCTTGGAAGTATTTGGGTATTATTCTCTATCTTGATTTTTGGAGATATGTTTGGCTTTGTAGGAATGATCATCGGAGTACCAACTTTTGCGGTTATTTATTATTTGATCAGTAAATATGTATTTAAGAAGCTGAAAGAAAGAGAAATGGATGAAGTTGTTGAAGACTATCGATCCAGATATCCGGATAAACGAGTAGAACGAGAAGAAAAAAATATTCAGAAAAATTTAGGCAAGGCAGAACGCTTAGGCAAGTGGGAAGCTTTGATTGCGAAAATTAAGAAGAAAAAGAACCGCTAATTAGCGGTTCTTTTCATATATCAGGCGTAAGCCTTTTAATAATAATTCGTTGTCATATATGATACTTTCTTCGCAGTAAGGAATGACTACTTTTGAGAGACCGCCGGTAGCAACTACTGTAACATCGTCACGTCCAAGTTCCTTCTTGATTTTGCGAATCATTCCATCAATACAGGAAGCATTTCCATAAATCATACCGCTTTTCATACAGTCGATGGTATTACGTCCAATGAGACGCTTTGGTGGTTCGATGCTAATATGCGGCAGCTGGGCAGTTCTTGAGGTTAAGGAATCCATGGAAACACGGATACCTGGTAAAATCATTCCTCCACGGTAACGCTTGTCTTCATCAATAACAGAAATAGTAGTAGCAGTTCCCATATCAATAAAAATGAGTGGAACTGGATATTCGTGAATGGCAGCTACTGCATCTACGATTAAGTCACTTCCTACAGAAGCTGGATTGTCCATCATGATATTTAAACCTGTTTTGATGCCTGGTCCAACTACCAAGACTTCACCGGAAATGATTTTTTCGGCGGAAGCCTTTAATACATTCGTCAAAGGTGGTACTACAGAAGAAACAATACCGCCTTCTACCTGTTTTGGATTGATGTCATAAATTTCTAATACGTTCTTTAAACTGATCGCATATTCTAATTCAGTCTTTGTGTGGTCTGTAGATACGCGTTCTACAAACAGCACCTCATCTTTATCAAAACATCCTACAACGATGTTTGTATTTCCAATATCAATTGCTAAAATCATAAAATCCTCCAAAATTGTGATTAGATTTGCTTTTAGTGAATCACTTGAACTTGTAAAAATCAACGCACTTTGATATACTCATTTTAATAGGTGAATTGTGCCCTGAAAAGGGATTGTGAAATAAAGAGGATAAAAGAATGTTAAAAGGGAAAACAGTTATTTTAGGAATCAGCGGAAGTATAGCTGCTTATAAAATTGCCAGTCTTGCAAGTGCATTGGTGAAACTTCATTGTGATGTGCATGTGATCATGACTCAGAATGCGACAAATTTTATTCATCCAATTACATTTGAAACACTGACAGGAAATAAATGTCTGGTAGATACTTTTGATAGAAACTTTGATTATAGTGTGGAACATGTGGCATTAGCTAAAAGAGCAGATGTTGTTATGATCGCACCTGCAACAGCCAATGTCATCGCTAAAATGGCACATGGTTTAGCTGATGATATGCTTACAACAACAGTGCTTGCATGCCAGTGTCATAAAATTGTGGCACCTGCCATGAATACAAGAATGTTTAGAAATTCTATTGTTCAGGATAATATGAAGCTGTTAAAATGCTATGGCATGGAAGTGATTGATCCTGCCTGTGGCTATTTGGCCTGTGGGGATACAGGAGAAGGTAAGATGCCGGAACCAGAATTACTGCTCCAGTACATTTTAAAAGCATTGGTGGATAAAAAAGATATGGAAGGACTGAACGTGCTGGTGACTGCAGGACCAACTCAGGAAGCACTTGATCCTGTACGCTATATCACAAATCATTCTACAGGAAAGATGGGATACGCAATCGCAAAAGCAGCAGCAATGCGTGGCGCAAAAGTCACTTTGGTAAGCGGACCTGTAGAGCTTGCCCCACCGCCATTTATGGAAGTTGTAGATGTTATTAGCGCAGAAGACATGTTTCAGGCTGTGACATCCCGTGCGGCAAAGCAGGATATTATCATTAAAACAGCTGCAGTGGCAGATTATAGACCTGCGGTAGTTGCGACAGAAAAAGTGAAGAAAAAAGATGGGGATATGAGTATTGCGTTAGAACGCACAAAAGATATTCTGGCTTATCTTGGAACAAATAAAAAAGAAAACCAGTTCCTTTGCGGATTTTCCATGGAAACCGAAAATATGTTGGAAAACTCTATTACAAAGCTGGTGAAAAAGAATCTGGATATGGTGATTGCAAACAATCTTAAGGTAGAAGGTGCAGGCTTTGGCACCAATACCAATGTGGTAACGATTATTACCAGAAAAGGTGGGGAAGCACTTCCTCTTATGAGTAAAGATGAGGTTGCAGACAAGATTCTGGATGCGATTATCAAAGAAAAAAATAAAAGATAGTGATAATAATAAAGCGTGAATCGGTAAAACCGGTTCACGCTTTTGTTTGTCTAAAATTATCTTTTTAATGCTTTGGCAAGGGTTAATGAAATGGTACCAGAAACCATACCGCAAACAATTGCTTCAATAACTCCCTGAAATCCTACCAGTGCAACTATAAATGTAAGCGGATTGTTTACTCCAAGAGAAGTTACCAAATTTTGAATATAGTCTGTTTGATAGAATAAAACTACAACGGTTCCCATAAAAAGAACAGTATTTAATACCGGACAGGATATTCCGGCAATATAAAAAGCAGCTTTTTTATACTTTGTCTTTCGTGCAATCTTTGCAATCAATCCACACAAAAATCCCTCTAAAATACGAGGAATAAAACACAGGAATAACACGCCCAGTGGATGAGTCTGAAACAAAATTGCTGTCATACCGGCACCGGATAAAGCCTGTGCAAAACTTGTAGCTCCAAAAACAGCTCCTAAAAATGCGCCTCCCTTTGGTCCAAGGATAATAGATCCTACAGCCACAGGAATCGTTAGAAGTGTGATGGAAAGAAAAGGAGTCTTTAAATAGCCAAGAGGAGTCATTGCCATAACAATGATGATGGCTGACATTAAAGAAAGTTCTACCATGCCGCGAGTGCCCTTCGTTGTTTTGTTTTCCATATGTAATTCTCCTTTGTCTGATAAAACGGCCGATAAAATGGCCTGTCGTTCTGACAGATACTAATATAGCACCGATTTTTATTTTATACAAGAAAAGAATGTTCCAACTCCTGAAGAAAATCGGATTTCGGTGAAAAAATATCAATATTGCCATATCGATATATTGATATTTTTTCACAATAATAGTATAATTTGTGACAAGAATATGTGCAGATAGCACAAATAAAATAATAAGGAGGGAACCCAATATGCTGGATAAGTCTTATTACGACAAAACAGACGAGATTATTGAGCATTATGGACGCAAAGCCAGTTCTTTAATTCCTATCATGCAGGATGTTCAGGCGGAATATCGTTATCTTCCAGGAGAGCTCCTCAC
>JAZOSF010000064.1:0-12558 GCA_045657025.1 Lachnospiraceae bacterium
TTTTCATGCCGGATAGATTCTCGGATAAATACGTGTTAATATCCGTTCTGGCATCATTTACCTTACGGTGTACCCTTCGTGAAAACTTACGGAAAATAACGGTAAATAATACCACAAAAGGAACAAAGCACAAAATCATCAACGTCAGTGCATAATTTAAAATCAACATAGCACAGAATACACCTGCAATTACCATGCCATTTTTTACTAATGTAACAAGTACATTCGTAAACATCATAGAAATCGCATTGGTATCATTTGTCACTCTTGTCACGAGCTTACCAACCGGAATGTTATTTAGCTGATCATGAGACAAGGTCTCAATGTGTGTAAAAATATCCATACGCAGCTTGGAAAGAATTTTCTGCCCGGTGCGCTGTAAAATAATGGATTGAAAATATGTACATGACATAGAAACAACCAAAAGACCTGCATATATGCCAACCCTCATATACAAATCTCTTAATTCAAAATCATTAACAATCATCTTCTCTATTCCACCAATGATAAGTGGTGAAATTATATCGTAAAGGATGGAGAAAAGCATTATAACAAGCACAAATATAAAAGATTTCCAATAAGGCTTTGCATAGGAAAGCAAACGTCTTATCAATTCGGAATCCGTCATGTTTCTTTCATATTCCTTTTGCTCTTTTGCCTTAGCTAACGCAATATACGCCAAAATAAATACAACGGAAAAGGCTCCGATAATCGAACCAACGATTATAATCGGCAAAAACTCTGCCATATTATTCCCCTCCTTCCTCTTCCAATTTCTGAAGGTCTACCATATTACGGTAAGCAGCACACGTTTCATAAAGTTCTGTATGTGTGCCCATTGCCACCAGCTTTCCTTCATCCATAAATAAAATTTTATCCATAGATTCAATGGTGGAGATTCTATGTGCAATCAAAATGGTTGTTTTGCCTGCACGCGTATTTTTCAGATTAGTTAAAATGGTTCGTTCTGTCTTGGTATCTACCGCAGAAACAGAATCATCCAATATCAAAATCGGAGCATCCTTCATAAGGGCTCTCGCTATAGAAATTCGCTGTTTTTGGCCACCGGAAACCGTTACACCACGTTCACCCAAAACCGTGCCATATCCCTTGCTAAATTCCTTAATATTGCTATCTACGTCTGCTAACACCGCTGCTGCCCGAACAGCAGAAGCTGTTTTTTCGTCTGTACCGAAAGAAATATTGTTTTCGATGGTATCAGAAAACAGAAAATTATCCTGTGGTACATATGCACAAGCCCTGCGAACATCTTTGATAGGAACGGCATTTACATCATGACCATCAATAAAAATAGTGCCGTCCGGAACATTGTATATACGAAGAATCAAGTCTACTAACGTAGTTTTTCCGGAGCCTGTTTTACCAACCAAGCCTACATTTTCACCGGCATGGATCGTAAAGGATACATCTTCTAATGCTTTGAATTCTCCGTCCGGATATGTAAAGTCCAAATTTCTAAATTCAATAGCACCTTTTACATGTTCAAGTGGGGATACATCAGAATTGTCCACCACATCCTGTTTTGCATCTAAAAGTTCACCGATACGCTTCAATGAAGCTTTTCCCCTGGAAGTCATATCAATCAATTCTGACACAGCCATAATTGGCCATACAATAGCGGTAAAATAACCGATAAACTCTACCAGCTGGCCTGCATTAAACTCCCCTTTATAAACCAAATAGCCGCCATATCCCAAAATAACGCATATAACACTTTCCACAAACAGTGTAACTAAAATACGCAAAAGCACAGCTGAGCGGGTATAATCCACATTGGCTTTTTCATTTTCTATATTTAATTTTTTAAATGCCAGTAATTCCTTTGCTTCTTTTACGAACGCTTTAATTACGGCAATACCGGAGAAACTTTCTTGGGAAAAATCACTCATTCTGGAAAAAGCTTCTTGACGAATGTCCCATTTTTTCATCATGTAACTACCTACTACCGCGCTGGATGCCAAAAGAAACATCATCGGTATCATTGCAAATGCCGTAAGGACGTGGTCCATATTCCACATTTTTATCACTGCCATAGTTCCTAAAAACAAAGCATCAAAAAACATCAAATATCCCCAACCATAACATTCCTGCACCGTATCTAAATCATTGGTAAAAAGACTCATTAAATCGCCCACTTTATTGACTTGATAATATTCGCGGCTTAGGTCTTTTGCATGATTAAACATAGCGTTGCGCAGATCTGCTTCCACTTTAATTGCTGCTCCGAAAATTGTTACTCGCCACAAGAATCGGCCAAAGACCATAATAACTATAATTCCTATCATCGGCATACAAACTCTGTCCAAAAGAAATGTTATATCAAATGCCTGTTTCACACCATCAACCATCACGTAGCCATCATTCATACCATTGATAACCATCTGATATAAATTTGGAATAAGCAACTGAAAGTAATCCACTACAATTAATGCCACCAAGCCTAAAATCAGCATGCCGGCATATTTTATGTAATATTTATTGATGTGTTTTCCAAAAATCATAGTCTTCTCCTTCGTGTCATTCGCATCTGGTCTGTTTATTAAAGGATGTACTCCATCCCGATTTTCTGTGGCATCAATCCTCTGGCTTCATAAAACTTTTTGGCACTGTCATTGCATGCCCAAACGTTAAGCGTAAGATTATAGCAACCGCTTTCCTTGGCAAACTGCACCACATATTCATAAAGCTGTTTGCCAATATGCTGCCCGCGAAGATTTTCTTCCACGCACAAATCATCAATATACAACGTTTTAATATCGGTTAAGATATTATCATTAAGCAACTGCTTGAATATGCAAAACGCATATCCAAGCACCTCTTCTTTTTCATTTACTCCTACAAAAATAGGTGAAGTATCGTCTGCTATAATGGCAAGCAGTTCCTCGTCCGTATACTTCTTGGCTCCGGTTTTAAAAATATCCGGTCTGCCGTTATGGTGTACTTCCAGCACTTGGCAAAGCAATTTATTAATACCGTCTAAATCCTTCGCCTGCGCTCTTCTGATTATCATAATTTGTAAAACTCCTTCAGTGCTTTTACTAAGTATTCCATATCCTTTGTGCCTGCTGTCTCTACTGCAGAATGCATAGCAAGCTGTGGCAATCCGACATCAACACTGGCAACGGATACATGCGCTGTGGAAATATTGCCCAAAGTAGAACCGCCCAACACATCGGAATGATTATAAAACACCTGATACGGAACTTCGGCATCCATACACAATTTCTTCATAATGCTTCCGCTGAGAGCATCGGAAGTATATTTCTGATTACCGGAATATTTAATAACAATACCGCCATTTAAAATCGGTCGGTTTGTCGGATCCGCTTTTTCCGGATGATTTGGATGCATTGCATGTGCATTGTCTGCAGAAATCAAAAAGCTTTCTGCCACTGCCTGCATATAAGTTTCTTCATTTCCTCCCATTGCGTACACAATGCGCTTCAAAGTGCTATAAAGAAAATCAGAGTCTGCGCCTTGTCTGGTGCCACTTCCAACTTCTTCGTTATCCAAAACTGCACAAACATTCACAAAACGCTCCGGCACACTCTCTATCATAGCCTGCATACTTCCATATACACATTCTAAGTCGTCCAATCTAGGAGACATAATCATATCGGAATCTGCGCCTACTACAAGCCCTTTTTGTCTGGTATATAAGTATAAATCCTGTCCGAGAATTTCCTCTGCCGCAGCGCCCACCTTTTCTGCTAACATTGTGCCAAACTGTGTTTTGTCTGCAGTGGTACTAATAAGCGGACACATATCTGTCTGAGTACTGTATTTTACGCCATCATTCACTTCACGATTCATATGAATTGCCAAATTTGGAATTACTAACATATCTTCATCAAAATGAATCATCTTCTTTTCAATGCCCTGCTCTGTGCTTACATATACACGACCTGCCACAGAAAGCGGTCTATCGAACCAACTGGACATAATCATGCCGCCGTATTTTTCTACATTAAGCTTTGTATATGCCTTCTCCAAGGTCATTTCGGCATTTTCTTTAATCTTAAAAGATGGAGAATCACTATGGGATGCCACCATATGGAAGCCCTTAAAATCTCCCGTTGGTATCTGGAACGCAATAATTGCAGAATCATTGCGAACCACAAAATAATTACGGCCATTCTCAAGATTCCAGCTAAGGTTTTCCTGTACTTCTGTAAAACCTGCCTTTGTCAGCATTTCCTTTGTTGTTTCTATTGTGTGAAATGGACTTGGACTCTTGTCTATAAAAGAAAAAAGACCTTCTACATACTTTCCATAATTTGTTTTTTGCATAGTATTACTCCCTTATAATCTCATATTCTAAAAATTCATATTTTAAAAGACAGCCTTCGTAAATATCTGCCGGAAGCAGTGCTCGCGCCACTAACTTCAATTCACTGTCCCTTACGTCTACATCTAAAAGATGGGCATAATCACCATCAATCTGCATTACTCTGTATACTTTACTAATCATACTTTACCCTCTATTAATTTTCAAAACCCGTCAACTTTAATGGTACCACGCGTTCTTCCACTTCGCAACCGTAAAAATATGTAAGACAATGATATATTCATAATAAAGAAAGGACTCAGACATACTGAGTCCCTTGTATTATCTAGTTATGATCTATCTTTTAAAGCTTCTGTTAAAATCTCAAGTGCCTTTTCGCATCTATCCTCTAAGGAATAAGTTCTAAAAGACATACGATTCACACGGACAACGTCCATATTGTCCTTTAACTCTGCAATCTTTACTTTGGCAGCTAATGTATTTAAAGATAAATCTTCAATGTAATCGAAGTATCTAACCAAATTGCCTTGGGTCAAATCTTCTACCGCACCAAGTACAGCTTTGGAAAAGCCTTCACCTTCAAGGTCGGCCAAGCTCACTTCCGTGTCTTCTACAACGTCATGTAAAAGTGCAATAATCTGTTCTTCTTCTGTATCCATGGATTCCATTACACGATATGCATGCAATTTGTAGCATTCGCCATTTTCATATCGTTTTGCGAATTCACGTTCCACGATAGCTTTCGCTTTTTCTAATAAAACGCTCATAACATCACCTCTCCATTAAAGAACTTTTTTTAATAATATCACACAAGCTGATATTTGTGAATATAATACTTGCATTTATCATTAGTACCTAGTAAACTTTTAATCAACAAACATATGTTGAAAGGTATTAATTTTATGAACAAGAAAAGATTTTTGGCTTTCTTTGCTATTTTTTTATTAGTTGCCCTATATGTGACCACCTTCATCCTGGCTCTTTGCAACTTCCCGGGATCTGACAGGCTGCTTACCGGCTTTATCATGTTGGACGTAGCTGTACCTATTATGCTATGGATTCTTTTATATGTGGTCAAGCGTTTTGGCAACAAAGAATAATTTTCTCCAAATTATAAACTCTTATATGGCGGCACACCCAGTGCCGCCAATTCTTTTAACGCCACTTCATGTGTTGTAGCATGTACAATTTCAAAGCCCATTTTCTTTGCAGCTTCTACGTTTTCTCTCATATCATCTACAAAAACACACTCTTCAGGCTTTAAATCATACTTATCAATTAAGGCCTGATAAATGGCAGGCTCCGGTTTTATCACTTTCACTTCATATGACAAAACCCCTCCATCTGTATACGGTATAAATGACAAGGCATCTTGGCAATGTGCTCGGGTAATCTCGCCTAAATTCGACAAATATAACACCTGATATCCGGCCTTTTTCAAATGCTCAATCCAATGGATTGCATAATCTCTTTTGGTAACCATTGCATTTACATCTTGAAAAACACGCCTTATTTCCTGCTCTATGCTTGGGTCGTTCTCCACAAAAGAAGAAATGATTTTTTCTGAGCTCCGGGCCCCTCTGTCCAATTCATTCCATTCCGGACTTTTTACCGTTGCATGTACAAGCTTTGCATATACCTCTTCCGGAAATTCAAAGCTTCTGAAGAATGGTTCCCAGGAAAAATCAGCCAACACATTTCCAATATCAAAAATTACGGTTTTAATCATAATAACCTCTGTATTCCTCGCCCAAGCCTCTAAGCACGCGACCGCTGGCTACATAAAAGCCGTCCTCACCGCCGTATTGCATCCACTCACGCAACTTTTCCAGTTCCTGACCATCTCCGGTAGTAATCATTCCGGCTTCTATATTTTTGATTTTTTCTTCTAACTGCAAGGAAAGACTGTAAAGGTCTTCTCTTCCGCTAATCATTTCTACATACTGGCTTTCCGGATATAACATTCTGGCTGTGGCGAGCCATGCCATTAATGTTTCTTCCGTCTGTTCCAACTGATAGGAAGCCTCCAAATCATCTAACGCCTGCTCATACAAAAACAGTTGTACCTTTGTTGCTGCAAGATTGTAATAGCACGCTGCTCGCATGGTTTTCTCTCCATCCGGCAACACTTCCAACAAAGCTTCATAGGTTTGCATTGCCAGTGCATAACGCTTTGCATAGTAATACGCATCCGCATCCATTTTTTTGCGTTCAAAACCGGACAATCCAAGACCCTCGGAAATTTCTTCAATAATGCGGCTGATTTCTCCTTCGGAAACATATCCCACAAAACGCAAAATTGTTTCTACAAAGGATGCCTCATCCCCTTTTTCTTTTAAAATAGCATGTAAACGAAATGCCAAATCTTCGCATCGGCATTGTTCATCTATCCAATGCACCAGTTTTTTGCAGGCAAAATCGCTATCCAAAGCATATCCTTTATATATACAGAGGTAAGCTAATTCTTCTACACTATATACTGTTGTGTCTACCTGTGGAATGTAATATCCCACATCGGCAATTGCACTATGACTAATAATCAATGTTGCTCCCTCCTACTCCAAATGGAATGTCTCCTGAATTATTTTGCCACTTCCCGGAGATACCTGACCAAGGCCCACATCCTCTACTGTAACTTCCAGTGTTTGTACGTCTTTAAATTCCAGAGAAAGTTTGATTTTGCTTTGACCGGTTTTTCTTTGTGGGAAAGCACTTAAATCCAAGCGTAAAGACTGTGAACCCACTCCGGACAATGCTTTTGCTTCTATTTCAAGCACGTCTTCACCTTCCGGTAGTAGATACAGCTCTGCTTTACAGGATTCAAAATCACTTCCACGCTCAAAAATTTCTATATAATCCGGCTGGAAACTTTCTCTCACTATGCCTTGGCTATGACAATACATCCCAATATCATAAGCAATATCCTGTTTGCTCAGATATATATATTCTTCCATCTGCGGCGTCGGTTCGATAATCTGACGTAAACAATAGCATGCACCAAGGCTATATAAATTGTTACCGCGGAATACGCGTCCGTGTTCACACAATTGTATCAAAGATCGGTCCATCCAACTGCCTTTAAAGCCGTCTCCAATCATGTAAGACAGTCCAAAGTCATATTTCTGCTCTAAGTCTGTGATAACCTTCTGGAAGGTCTCATCCAAATGGCGTACCCCCGTAGCTATGGTAAGCTCTTCAGCCTGTGATGCAACCAACTTCATATCCGGATAGTCTATACGATTTACGGAAATGGTATATGGGGCTTCATAGCCATGCTTCTTTACATAATATGTCTTGAGGTAATCCTTTTGATAATCACATATCAATGTATTTTGCTGCATCACATCTTCTTCCTGATGCAGTAAAAAGTAATAAATGCTCTCGCTTCTGGTCTGCAGATATACTCTTGTTTTTTTGCCAAAAATCTGACCGGCAGCTTTTGCAAGCACTTCATATACTCTCTTCTGTAATGACGGATCCTCGTCAATGTATGTAGTAAATATAATGCCCCCTGCTTTTTCTACCTTACCGAAGGAATCCGGAAGAATCAAGGTAAGTTTCAAAAACAGCATAAGCAAATATTCTGTATCAAAACGCTGTCCGCCCACTACTATGGTAGACTGATTCATGGCAAGTTCCAAAAGGTCTTCAAATACAAGCGCACCTGCTTCTCCTGCCAGGCTTGCAGCTTCATAACCCGCATAAAAACGGCCGTTATATTTTACCAGCATACACGGGAAATGAAATACCGTTGCATCCTTGCGGCTAAGCAAGGTAACCGGATTCAAATCGCCTTCGGAAAATACACTGATTTCGCCGTAGCCTGCGCCCAAGTCATATCCTATATAAGTCTTGCCGCGACCTTTTAATTCTTTATTTATTTTATCTACCAAATCTAATCTTTCAAACATGGTAACCTCTAATAAAATATTATTTAAGTGTGAACAATTGCTCTACTAAGGCACTCTGTCCATAATATGCTTCTAATTCCTTGTACAGTTCCCTGTTGTCCCGCTTCTCTCTAAGAGCCATCATGCGGTTAATATGCGCGAAACGGGTGTTTCCGGTACTTTCTAAGGCTTGTCCGCGTTGCAATACGCCTTGCTTTAACAAAACATGTTCCGTGCCGTCTAAACCAAAGATTTCATAATGCATGCGTTCACCGTAAAACAAAATAAAACTCTTTGCATAAAGTCCTTCGCAAACCATATCCATAACTTCGGATTGCAAGCTGTCAGCTTCCTCTTTGCCCGCCATGTACTGTGAAAAACGTACCCAAACAGGACCGGATGCCTGACCTTTATATTCTAATACCATAAAAGCTTCTTTTTCGGAAAGAGCGTTGCAAATCACCTTCAAAGGCTGCATCCAAGAGAAATAAATATTTTGCTTTAACAGATTCTTTATGTAAAGCTCTGCAACACTAGCCAAATCTTCTCCGATGCTTCCCACACCGTTTTCAACGATACTATGTAAATACGCTAACTGCGCCATTACAGAAAAAGAATTGCCTTCAGCAGTAAGTGCTGCCTGCTTTTGAACAAAGCTTGGAGACATTTTGCGCTCCTGCATATAATGAACTTCTGCCTCAAATTCTATAAATGAACGAAGTAGTTCCGGATTCGTATCACCCTTGCAATAAGCATCAAATATTTCCACATGCTGTGGCAACAACTGTCCTGCTTTTATCATTTCCTCTATAAGCATCTCAGCGTAGTCCTCTGTCTCAATGCCAAGATTTACTGCCTTGTTGAAAATGCTTCCGTGCTCTACAAGAGAGCCTTCGTAGTGATCTAATAAAAACTGCATGCCATAAATACCGATATGGTTGCGCATGTATTGTTGCTTCCAGAATGCTGTTTCCTTCTCTTTGCTATATGTGCCAAGTTCTGAGAAAACAAATGGTGCTGCAAAAAGGATTTCATCGTACGCACCGTTAATATCCCAGTATGGCAATATACACTCGGCAACGGATTCTTTAAAAGCCAGCGGGATTTTTTCCTCGCACAAAACTGCCTTTACAGAAACTACATCTTGCTCCAGTTTGCGTACCTTGAGAGCCTCTTCTACCTTGGACATATGATAAAGCACATTTTGGATGTCTTGTTTGGAGAAATAATCATTCCACAATGCTTTTTTCACAAGTGGTGTCACAGATACATTTGGTGCAGAAATCTCACTGCCTGTGTAGTTTAATACACTAAATGTAAAATGCTCTCCATAAAGCGGAAGCTCTGCAGTCCATCCGGCAAACGGTAATCCGATTATATCCTCGTAGTGATCGTAATGTAACAACAAAGTACCTGATTCTATCGGTAATCCGCTGACTCTGCACATATGGCATACATCTAAAAAGCCTTCTACGCGCTCTGCCGGCAACTCCGTAGCATTAAGTAAATTCTCGTATAAATAAGCTAAGCCTGCATTAACGTGCCCTTTGTACAACTGGTCCATCATAAACGGTTGCAATAACGGCTCATAGACTTTGTAGGTTGAAAACCAATTGTCACGATACTTATGTACCATGGCATATAAATAAGCGGTACGAATATCATCCACTGCGGCTGCATGTGCAAAATACTCAATCACTTCAGACGGAATGCGTCTTGTGTCAGAAAGTTCTTCGCCGTCCATAGCCCACTCTTCTACAGGAAGTGACTTCATGAATGCCTCGTACAGACCTGTAATATGTACATTTTCGGAAATGCACTTGCGGTACCAAAGAGTAAACCTGTCCCCTTTACAACCGCCTGATATCATCATTTTGCAAATCCCTTCTAACATACGCTTAGAAGGAGCCATCTCGTAGCAACCACACATGATTACCAAGTACAGATAACGGTAATCCGTACGATTTAACATATATTCAGCTAAAAGTTCACTGACGCGATTGCTCATACCTGCATGGCGAAGCATAAATACCATCAGCTGTACTTCAAACTCAGAAAACTCATATAGGAATGTAGGATTATGCTCCAACAATGCTCTGGCTTCCAAATACATAAGCGGACTGCGGCACCCCTTAATAAACATACGTTTCAAAAAATGGTACTGCTCCAACGGATTTCCGGCAAGACTTTTGTCCACGTAAAATAATAACCACTGTATCTGCCAAATCTGAGGATTTTTGAGTGTCAACTCCTTTAATTTGATGGTCACCTTCTCATCGTAAGCTTCATCCTCTTTGGTCAACGTAGTGAGATACAAATAATACGCATGACAAGCCGGCGCATCCTGGCTGTGTGCTCTAAGCCAATCTGCTGCTTGCTCCAACACCTCTTCTACTGCGTCATATGCTTCCTTTGTAATCAAAAGATGCGCATAAAACAAATCCGGAAGAATGTCCGTATGTTCCACCTGCTGTAATGCCTCTACTGCCTTCTCAGATTCCAACATCCAACTCAGCTTTGAAATACGTTTTAAACGCATATCCATATAAAGTTTGGTGATTTTTGCCTGTAATCTAGTGCTTACTTTACTCATAGCCTTACATCCTTTATTAAATATCACCTTTAGTATAACACATTTGTTCTACATTTGCATACTATAAAGGTAACTAAATTTTTAGGGATTATTATGCCAACTGAATTAAGTCAGGGTTTCCTACGCGTCTTTGTTATTGAGCGCACCGGATTAGCCCCTATTGAAAATGCATCTGTTACTATTGTTTACGAAGAAGCTCCCGAAGCAGAACCCCGTGAATTCACTACGGACAACTCCGGGCAGACTCCTATTATTACACTCCCTGCTCCGCCTTTAGCTTACAGTGAGTCTCCGGACGAGCCAAAACCATATTCAGAATATACCATCACAGTAACCAAAGAAGGTTATGAAGAAACCATTGTAACCGGCAGTGAAATTTTGCCGGATGAATTGTCTGTCCAGGTCGTGCAATTGCGACGCCTAGAACGGCCGGACGAAGCACCGATTATGATTAACATTCCGGATCATACGCTGTATGGTGTTTATCCGCCTAAAATTCCGGAACCGGAAATCAAACCTTTGCCGGAATCCGGTGAAATCGTCCTTTCCAGAGTTGTAATTCCGGAATACATTATTGTACACGACGGCGTGCCTAGTGATGCTTCTGCCCCCAATTATTGGGTTCGTTATACCGATTATATAAAAAACGTAGCTAGCTGTGAAATTTATGCCACTTGGGAAGAAGCAAGTATTCTAGCAAACATTTTGGTAATTATGTCCTTTACACTGAATCGAGTATTTACGGAGTTTTATCGCAACCAAGGTTACAATTTCACCATCACCTCTTCTACAGCCTACGACCAAAAATTTATATATGGCAGAAATATATATGAGAACATTTCCAACCTGGTAGACCAGGTCTTCAACAATTACCTGGCGCGTCCCGGCATTACGCAGCCGATTTTCACGTCTTACTGCGACGGCCAGCGCGTTACCTGCAACGGTCTCAGTCAGTGGGGCTCCAAATTCCTTGGTGATGAAGGTTACAGTGCTATTGAAATCATTCGTAATTACTACGGACAGGATATGTATATCGCTACTGCCACACAGATTTCCGGCGTGCCAAGTTCTTTCCCGGGCTATGATTTAACCATTGGTGCATCCGGCGATAAAGTACGCCAGTTACAGCGCCAACTAAATCGAATTGCCCAGGATTATCCGGCTATACCAACGTTAAATGCAGATGGTATTTATGGTCCAAGAACAGCAGAAAGCGTTCGGATTTTTCAGCGCATTTTTGGTCTGCCACAGACCGGGGTGACTGATTTTGCTACATGGTATGCTATCAGCCGCATTTATGTAGGTGTTGCCAGACTTAGTGAGCCGGGGGCGTTTTAGAATTCTATCAAGCAAAAGCCCTTCGGCACAAAGCATTACGCTTTTCCGAAGGGCTTTCCCTTTACTTATTTCATTTTATGAAGTTACGTGTTTAATTACTCTTCGTACAGAACTTTCCAATCTTCCGGTGGATTTCCTAAATCCGGTACTTCCATAGTCACGCCACCCTTAAGTGCAGACTGGTGTGCCAAAAGTCCAGGAATATTCCATCTTGCCACCTGCCAGATATTGGTTGGTGAAAGTTTACCGGTTTCTACCGCACGACAGAAATCATCAATCAGGAAGTGATGTGTGCCGTTATGACCATTATCAATATCCTTATAGGATTCTGGTAATCTCCAGGTTGGCTGTATTGGTGAAGTTTCAAAGAAACCTGCCGTATCTGCGATTTTTTGAATCGCATCTGCGTAATCTTCGTTGATCATTTT
>JAZOSF010000065.1:0-12547 GCA_045657025.1 Lachnospiraceae bacterium
CCGGTTAATACGCTGCGTAATTCCACGCCGTAGTTTGCTGCCACTGCATCTGCCAAAGGAGTAGAAACGATAGACTTCACTGCTACAGGGTTCTTTGGCATAGTACCGTTTTCGATGCGACCCGCACAAATATAATCTAACAAAAGAACGCCAACTTCGTTACCGGAAACAAGTTCATATGTACCGTCCGGACACTTAATAGCAATACCTACGCGGTCCGCATCAGGGTCCGTTGCTAACATAAGGTCTGCATCGGTTTTCTGCGCCAATTCAAGGCCCAAACGAAGTGCTTCGAAAATTTCCGGATTTGGATACGGACATGTCGGGAAATTACCATCCGGATACTGCTGCTCCGGAACGATAGTAACATCATCAATGCCGATATCCTTTAAAATACGCATAACAGGAACCAAACCGGAACCATTTAATGGTGAATAAACAAGCTTTAATCCAGCTGTTTTGCAAAGTCCCGGACGAACGCTTCTGGCTTCAATTGCTTCGTAAAGAGCTTCCTTACAATCATCCCCTACATATTCGATAAGGCCTGCTGCCATACCCTCTTCAAAGCTCATCATCTTTGCGCCTGTAAGAATGTCTGTCTTCTGGATTTCTGCATAAACGATATCTGCTGCTTCGTCTGTCATCTGGCAGCCGTCAGGACCATATGCTTTATAACCATTGTACTTAGCCGGGTTGTGAGATGCAGTAACCATAATGCCGGCATTGGCTTCATAGAAACGCGTAGCAAAGCTAAGTGCAGGAACAGGCATAAGTGCATCATAAATACGAACCTTAATACCATTGGCTGCCAGAACGCAAGCTGCATTCTTTGCAAACACATCACTGTTAATACGGCTATCGTAACTGATAGCAACTAACTGATTTCCCCCCTGAGTCTTTACCCAGTTTGCCAGACCCTGAGTAGCCTGACGTACAACATAAATATTCATGCGGTTAGAGCCTGCGCCCAACACGCCACGAAGTCCTGCGGTACCAAATGCAAGTGCAACCGCGAAACGGTCCTTTATCTCTTCATCATTGCCGGCAACAGCTTCTAATTCAGCCTTTAAAGCAGCGTCTTCTAAATCTGCTTCCAACCAGCGCTTGTAATCATCCATGTACATAGTGCTCACCTATCCTATTTTTTTATTTGGGAAATTAGTAATTTCCACTAAAATTAGTATAATCCATGAACAGGATTTGCGTCAAGGGGATAATGGGTCTCTTTATCCTTACAAAAGATTTACCTTTATATAAAAAAAAGAAGATATCAACCATTTCGAATTGATACCTTCTTTTAAAATCATTATAACACCTTAGATAAAAATTCCTTTAATCTTGGATTCTGTGGATTATCGAAAAATTCTTTCGGTGCTCCGCTTTCTAAAATCTGTCCTTCATCAATGAACAGAACTTTATTTGCCACTTCACGTGCAAAGCCCATTTCATGTGTAACAATAATCATGGTCATGCCTTCTTTTGCAAGTGCCTTCATCAAATCCAATACTTCGCCAACCATTTCCGGGTCCAACGCACTGGTAGGTTCATCAAAAAGAATTACCTCCGGATTCATAGCAAGTGCACGAACGATTGCAACACGCTGTTTCTGACCACCGGAAAGAGTAGACGGATATACATCCGCCTTTTCCTCAAGACCGATACGTCTTAACAGAGACATTGCCTGCTCATAAGCTTCCTTCTTAATCTCTGTCTTTGTGGTTGTAATCGGAATAAGTTCCTGTTTGCTTGAAGATTTCTTAAACAAATTGATAAACTTAATCAGAGTATTTTTTCTCTTTGCCTTTTTCAAATCCTGACACTGTACATATACCGGCGCAAGCATAATATTTTGAATAACCGTTTTGTTGTTAAACAAATTAAAATGCTGGAAAACCATGCCCATATTACGGCGATGTTTATTAATGTCAACTTTCATATCAGCAATATCTTCACCATGGAAAATAATACTGCCTCCCGTTGGATCTTCCATACAGTTCAAACAACGAAGAAAGGTACTTTTACCAGAACCTGAAGGACCGATAACACACATAATATCGCCTTTTTCAATTTTGATGTCGATACCGTTTAAAACGGATACGTCACCAAAGTTTTTTCTAAGATTAATTACGTCTATCACTTTTTCTCAGGCTCCTTTCCATAATCTTGACACCTATGCTGATAATCAGTACCAGTACAATATAAATAATGGCCATAACCAGATAAGGAACCATAAATTCATAACTATTACTTCCGATGTAGTTGAATGCAACGTAAAGATCAGCCGCACCAACAAAACTTACAACAGAAGTTTCCTTAATCAAGGCAATAAACTCATTGCCCATCGTAGGAAGAATATTTTTTACCGCCTGCGGAATGACAATACGAAGCATCGTAGTCCAGTACCCCAAGCCTACTGCACGGCCGGCTTCCATCTGACCTGCATCTACGGATAAAATACCACCACGCATGATTTCAGAAATATATGCTCCGGAATTCAAACCAAAGACCAGTATAGAAACCTGAAGTCCGGAAATACGAATCCCCATAAGCGGAAGCATTACATAATAGAACACCAACAACTGTACTACAATAGGAGTTCCGCGGAACAAGCCTACATAAAAGCCACAAATGTTATTCAAAATTCTTGGAAGCACTTTGTACTTTGGAATAACTCTGACTGCAGCAATTACAGTACCGATTACAATACCGATTAACAAACCGAGTACTGCAATCATAATGGTATTTTGAAGGCCTTCTACTACTTTAACATAGCCGTTCTGGTCTATGAAAATCTCTAAAAATTTGTTTACCTTCTGGTCAAAATTGCC
This sequence comes from Lachnospiraceae bacterium, assembly GCA_045657025.1. Lineage (GTDB taxonomy): Bacteria > Bacillota > Clostridia > Lachnospirales > Lachnospiraceae > RGIG6307. The sequence goes on from JAZOSF010000065.1 coordinate 2,829, forward strand.
CATGAAAACCTCTTTTTCTAACTATAGCCACAGATTACTGTAAAGCGTTGATTGCTTCTGTAATGCATTTTGCAGGAGCAGAGTCAATGATAACATACTGAATGTTGCCATTTAATAAATCCTGAACAGCTAAAGAACCACTCTTGTAACCTACGGTTTCTACAGCGAAGCCTGCAAAGCCCCAACCAGCATCACCTTCACTATAGAACTGACCTGTTGTACCAGTCTGTACACCAATCTTAGTAGTTGCATCTTTTGTATTTAAGATAGCTTCTACAGCAGCTGCATCTGTACATGTATCAAACTCTGTGTTGTCAGAAAGAACGATTAATTTCTGTGAAGCACTGTAGTAAGAATCGGTAAATGTAACATATTCTTTACGTTCTTCGTTGATTGTAAGACCTGCCATAGCGATATCACACTTCTGCTGACCTACTGCTAAACATACAGCATCGAAATCCATGTTCTGGATAACTAATTCTTTGCCAAGGTACTCAGCAAGTAAAGCAGCGATTTCCATGTCGATACCGACGTAGTTTTCACCCTGCATATATTCAAAAGGCTCAAATGCTGCATTAGTAGCAACTACGAGCTGATCCTTGCTTGGGTCTTCCTTCGCGGATACAACAGGTGTAGGTGTACCGCCTGCAAAATATTTGTTACAAATTTCATCAAATGTACCGTTTGCTTTAATTTCTGCGATAAAAGCATTTGTTTTTTCCAACAATTCAGGCTGTGTCTTGTCAACACCAAAAGCATAATCTTCAACTGTAAGGTCTACATCGATTACCTTTGCTGTTACAGCTTCTTTAGAACCACATCCTGCAAGTACTGACATTGTCATTGCCACTGTTAATAATAAAACTAAAAATTTTTTCATGATTTTTCCTCCTATATTATGTATAAATATTTAGTTTACTTGCATAATATACCACCTTATGCAGAATTATGCAATACTTTTTTGTATATTTTTGAAAAAATCATGTATATTTATAAAAATCAGCCCAGATTTGCTTTAAACTTCCGTTTTCTCTTGCCTGGTATGCAATTCATGTATCAATTTTTCTACAGTCTCTTTCTGATTTTGATTTAACTTATCAAACTCTATAAAAAAATCTTCATGCTGCTTATATATATGTATAATCTTATCAACTCTAGACTCTTTATCCTCTGTAAGTCCTAAAATATAATCCACAGAAACTTGAAAATAATCTGCAGCCTTAACAGCTGATTCTATAGCAAGATCCGCAGCACCTGCCTCTACGCGACTAATGGTCTGCTGTGATGAATTAATAAGCATTGCCAATCCTTCTTGTGATAAACCTTTACTCAATCTAAGTTCTTTTAATCGACACTGCATAATACAATCTCCCTTTCCCCATTTATTGTAAATGAATTTACTCAATTTATTGGTATAATTGTACCACGTAACGTTTATTTATGTAAAGCGAAAATTAGTTGAGCAAAAATTATAGGCGGCTTCCATATAAAAGAAGCCGCCCTCTCTTAAGCTTTCCAAATTATTTCACGTGTGATTTCTTTTAGAGAATGTACTCCGCACATTGCCATGGCATCCGCAAGCTCTGCGCCTATTTTTTCTACATAGCACTGTACGCCTTCCGCACCTGCGCCATAAATAGCTGTTACGAACGGACGGGCAATAATTACGCCGTCTGCACCCATGGCTAATGCCTTTAATACATCTACACCACTACGAATGCCTCCATCCACTAAAATTTTCATACTGCCATCTACTGCTGCCACAATATCCTCCAGCACCTCTGCTGTGGCAGGACACTGATCGAGAACGCGACCACCGTGATTAGATACCACAATTGCTGCTGCACCGGCTTCCTTTGCCTTTAATGCTGCTTTCGGAGTCATTATACCTTTTACTATAAACGGAACTTCCGCCATCGTAGCAATTGCTTTTAACTCCTCGACGGTCTTACTTCCTGCCGGCGGAGTCATATTCTTCAAAAACGGAAGACCTGCGGCATCTACGTCCATAGCAATCGCAAACGCTCCTGCTTTTTTAACAAGTTCTATTTTCTCACGGATAATATCCAAGTTCCAAGGCTTAATTGTTGGCACTGCCAAACCACCTGCCTCCTTTATGGCTGCTGCCGCCGCTTCCATAATCTTTGGATTTGTACCATCACCGGTAAATGCTGCAATCCCTGCCTTTGCACATGAATCTACCAATAAATTGTTGTAAGTCACGTCATCATACTTATCACTATAATGAAGGTTTAATGCACCAACAGGACCCGCAAAAAACGGATATTTAAAGGTTTTGCCAAACAAATGCAAAGAAGTGTCAACCGGCTTGTTTTCACACAAGGTATCCATATTCACACGAATTTCCTGCCACTTCTGATAATTACGAATGGCAGCATCTCCCACGCCCTTTGCACCCGGACCCGGAATCTGATTTCTGCATGCCACACCATTACATATATTACATGCTTTACAATATGCACCCATACAGGTACGTGCTTCTTTTAATACATCTGTATAATTCATATGTATACCTCTCTTTTCTTTTAGTATAACTTATCCATTTAATTATTTTTAATCCGATCTTCAAACTCTTCCAGACTATCTACCTTTACTGCCAGTTTGATCCATTGTTTTAATGTGTCCTCATCTGCTACATGAATCATACTCTTTATGTTCTCAGGCAGCTCTCCCAATTCCTCAAGTGTTTCAAAAAGCAAGCTTATAAAACCTTCTGCTCGTCCTTCTGCTCGTCCTTCTGCTCGTCCTTCTGCTCGTCCTTCTGCTCGTCCTTCTGCTCGCCCTTCTGCAACTGCAATATCCCGATGTCTGTCCAGCCATTCTCCTATTGTCATAAATCGATGTCTCACCTCCGCCGATTGCTTTATGTCACTCACATAATTATGTATCTGCGCTATATTATCGTTGGTTACACATTCTATTTTACTACAATTCAAATAGGTCAGCAACTGTTTTATAGCCATTGTACCGTCTTTTGTTCCGGCAATATTAAAGTAAATAAATTTCAAACCGTCATCATACCTTATATCCGGATATTTCCGGCATACATTTTCAAAGTTGTAAATCATGCTGCCTTCTCCAAACGGATCGTAGTTTGTTATTACAATCATGTACAAATCCGGAAGTTTGGACCAATCCCTTTCACCTCGTTTCAGCCCTTTACTGTCTTTCTTTGCCTGGTAAAATCGACATCTCTTTTGCAAAAAATTTTCTTTATAATTTTGCCCCTCTACATTGTAAATTCTGCACTTGGCAGGTGAATCATCCCTTTCTGAAATCTCCACATCCAAACATATACCTCGCCGTTCCGGAGTGTCCCCAGGGACAAAAGCTTGTGCATGAACAGAAATTTCACCGATCTCCCGTTCTAGTAAAACGGACAATACCTCTCTAAAAAAAGGTTCTGCCACATCCGGATCGTTTGCAATTGCATTCAGCATAAAATCATCCAGCACATCCAAATCTTCCAGTTTCTTAAAATTACGCATAAAAAATGCCTCCTTATAATATATTTCTGCGGAGGAAATTTATTCCCTCATTACATATATGCATAAGCAAGGCATTTCGTCGCACTTTTTCGCTATGAAAGTTTTTTAAAACTCCTGCAAGAATTCTTTTCGTTTCTCTTGATATTCTTCCTGTGTAATCAATCCCTGACTGTATAAAGATTCCAGTTTTTTCAATTTAGCTTCTATATCCTCTTCCTCACTATCTTCATCAATTACTATTTCATGAGTTGCCATACCTTCATCGGTATATGCGTTTTTATAATGAGAATATGTAATAAACCCTGCTACTGCTGTCCATAAAATACCAAATGGACCAAATATAGGAATTACCACGATGCAACCGATTAATACAAATGCAATACCTACAAAAAAGCCTAATTTGGACTGTGTTTTACCCGGCTTTACTTTAATTTTCTTTGATGCCATAATTACCTCCCGTATTTATGCTATTATCATTATACTACTATAAGCAAAATAATGCAAAAAAACGCAAACCCTTATCAATCAAGGATTTGCGCTTTGAAGTAATGAGCCACCGGGGACTCGAACCCCGGACAACTTGATTAAAAGTCAAGTGCTCTACCACCTGAGCTAGTGGCCCATAAAGTTTAAAACAGGGCTAGCTGGATTCGAACCAGCGAGTGCAGCAGTCAAAGTGCTGGGCCTTACCACTTGGCGATAGCCCTATGATGACACCAAGCGTGTCACTCTGACACTTCTTTGCAAAAGTAAGGTGGATAAAGGGATTCGAACCCTTGGCCTCCAGAGCCACAATCTGGCGCGCTAACCAACTGCGCTATACCCACCATATAAAGAGTACTCTCAAACAATTGAGAGTACTCAATGTGCCCAAAGGGATTCGAACCCCCGACCCACGGCTTAGAAGGCCGTTGCTCTATCCAGCTGAGCTATGGACACATGTCTGCGAAGTTATGAGCACTCCACAACAAAAATCATTATACATAAAGGGTATATGTTTGTCAACTAATTTTTTTTAGAAATTTGAGCAATTTCTATATGAGTTTTACAGTATCCCCAAGGCTTCTTTTGCCAGCTTATCTGCCCGTTCGTTGTACTCATCACCGGTATGTGCAGCTACCTTTACAAATTCAACCTGTAGTTTGTCCTTGATGCTTTCAAAATATTCTTTATATGCTTTGGTGCCTTCTTTATTGGTTTTCCACTCGCCCAAACACCATTTTGCAATACCTTCATAGTCATGGTAGATATACAACTTCTTAAATCCATGTTCTATCGCATAGCGCATAGCAGCTTCGGCACCTTTGATTTCACCTGCCACATTACGCATAGCAGCCAATTCCTCATCGATAAAAAACTGATGGAAACTCAACTCCTGCTTGCCATCCAGTAAAACCATACCATAGGAAAACTGTCCATTCTCTACATTGTAGCTACCATCCACATAAGCCGTCAGTGTTCCAGGCTCTATTGTAAAAGTTTCCTCGCCCGGCGCGGCCGCATATAACTCTTCTCCTTTTACAAATTTCTCTGCCTCTTCTATTGTAGTAAAACTCTTATATACAGCTCCCGGGTGACCGATTACCTGCTTTTGACATTCTTCCCATGTAAAAAAAACGCCTGTGCTTTTTCCAACCCGAACTGCATAATATTTTGCTGCCATGAAAGATACCTCTTTGTTCTTTTAATTGTTGTTTATATTATTGTACCAAATTTTTTTTCACATGACAACACACCCTCAGATTTTCTCAACACAACTTGAAAAATACCTGTTTTTTTATTATAGTAAAAGTAATCAATATGAAAGGAGTATGCCACTATGAAAGCAAAATTAATCGTGCTATTACTTGCAACATTGCTCTTTACAGGATGCAGTCAATTACCGAGCGCGGAAACCAATTTTTCCGAAGAAAGCTCTACCAATACAGAAGAAACTACAAATGAAGAACCTTATATTGTTACCTTCGAAGCTTCCACTATAGAGGAAGAAACCATCACCTCAGATATTTTCGCAGACTCAAAGCTTACCATGTTAAATGTATGGGCAACTTATTGTAATCCTTGTCTGAATGAAATGCCGGATTTGGCAGAAATCGCTTTGGAATACGATTCTGCCGAATTCCAAATACTTGGTATAATCTGCGACGTGTCTGTTTTTTCTGATGAAAATGCTCTTGCAGAAGCAATGCATTTAATAGAGGAGACCGGCGCAACTACCTACCCGCATCTTTTACTTAACGATTCACTATACAGCAGTCTGGTGGGTGCTATTGACAGCGTACCGACCACATTCTTTATTAATCAAAAGGGTGAAATGTTAGGATATGTAGTAGGTTCACGAGACAAAAAATCTTGGGAGAGTATTATCAATGAATTGTTGGCAGAAATGGAATAACCTATTCAAGAAGATTCCTCTTTGGATAGTAGGCTTATGTTTTGGGATAGTCTGCCTTATCATTGGAATCTTTAATAATCAACTTGCGGATATTATGCAAAAGGCAATTATGATTTGCTTAGAATGCATTGGTATCGGCTAATACTTTACTGGAAAGGTACAAAAATATGCAAAAATTCAAACCATCCAATCTCCGCTTGTATGTGCAGGTTCTTTACACCATTCTTACAAACGGATACGTTTATGGTTTTGTCAACGGCAAAATATACAAAGGACCTATTAAGCAGGTATGTGTTCCGGGGCTCAACTGCTATTCCTGTCCCGGTGCTGTAGCTTCTTGTCCTCTTGGTGCACTGCAGGCTGCACTAAACGAGCGCAACATCCAAGTGCCATTTGCGGTGCTGGGCTTCTTCTTTATTTTCGGCAGTCTTTTTGGACGTTTCGTTTGTGGCTGGCTTTGTCCATTTGGTCTTTTGCAAGACCTGCTACATAAAATACCACTGTTTCGCAAACACAAACAGTTACCACATCACGCCATTTTAAAATATGGCAAATATGTGGTGCTTTTTGGTCTCGTTATTATCGGCTCTGCCTTTTTATTTACAGGTTTCGCCAAAGTTCCTGCATTCTGCAAATACTTATGTCCTGCCGGTACATTTATGGGTGCAATACCGCTTATGACGGTTAACGAGGCATTACGTAGTCAGACCGGAGGATTGTTTTTCTGGAAGCTTGGAATTTTATTCTTTTTATTAATTTTGTCCATTAAAATATATCGGCCTTTCTGTCAGTATCTCTGTCCGTTGGGTGCCATTTATGGATGGTTCAACCGTTTTAGTTTGGTGCAAATTCGCTGGAATAAGGAAACCTGTATTTCCTGTATGGCTTGCCAAAAGGCTTGCCCGGTAGATTTACCGCCAGAGAAAATCTCCATATCGCCGGAATGCATCAAATGCGGAAAATGTGTGCGAGCTTGTCCGGTAGATTGCTTGCATTTTGAACGTTGTAAAAAAGCCGATAAGTAAAAACTTATCGGCGCAATTGATCAAATACCCCTTGTAGATTCAACTTGCCGTAGCCCCATTCCCGATTTGGATAAGGCACGGCAGTTTCTCGTTCTGCACCAAGCACAAAATACCCACGGATACCCATACCTGAAATCAACGGTGCGTTTCCTTCGATTACGGCCCACTGCATAAAGTCCGCCACTGCACCTGCTACAAAGGCTGCTGAAATGCTGCTACCGGTACTACTTCCGAAAGGAGTATACACATCAATCCCCGGTGCAACCAATGCCGGCTTAGGATACCCCATACGGTTGTTGCCTCTTCCCGAAAAGAAAGCAAACGCTCCGCTTTCCGAATTGTAAGCACCTACCGTAAACACATCCTGCGCCATGCCCGGCTCCGTAATGGTGGTATATGGATTTGGCGTCAAAAAGTAAGTACGGCTGCTTAAAAACTGTTGCATCGGCAACCATACATGGAAAATGCCATTATTAAGAACTCCTTGATTGTATACGGTAATAGTCCACACCCCAGGCGTTGGGTCTTCAAAACGCATAAAAATCAATTCCTGACTGCTGAACTCCTCTACCAGTACAATATCTATATCTATTCTCGTTTGTTCATATACAAAATTGTAACTTAGTTCTTCTTGATAATTAAAACTGATCCGAGGAATCCGTTCCCCTCCGGGACTTGTGATTCCTATTTCGAAAACATCCGGACTGGATCCCCACAATTCACAGACAAATCCCCTCTCTCCTTCACCTACACGAATTTCTACATTGCGAAAAGGATTTTGCGGTTGCAGCCCCTCCTCTCCCATTTGGTTTAGATTTCCCAAATAATGATGATTTGCATTTCCTTCATTACCTCCGGCCACAATCACGGCTACATTACGCCTCTTATTCAAATCACTCAAATAACGTCCCAACGGACTATTTCCTGCATGATCTCCTAAATTGGTTCCCACTCCCAAAACAATTACTAACGGTCTTTCAAACACCTGGGCATATTGCAGCAAATATCTGCATGCCAGCATTATATCATTTTCTTGAAAAGCCAATGCGCCTTCTGAAACCAAATAATATTCCCGCAAATATTCTTTGGCCTGTTTTAGTTTTACTACCAAAATATCTGCATCGGGAGCCGCCCCTATAAAAATATTTTCCCCAAGATTGGTTCCTGCCGCTACTGCCGCCATCCTGCTTCCGTGCCCATCTTCGTCCCAGCTAGGCACAAGGTCTCGCGGATTATCACTTGCAAGAGCCTGATTAATATCATCCCTGGTAAATTCCCTACCATAGAAAAAGCCTTCGGGGGCACGCCCAGATGTATTCAAGGACTGATCCCAAATAGCCTCAATCCGCGTATTGCCAAACTCATCCCTAAACACCTCCTCCGTATAGCGAATCCCGGTATCTATAAAACCTATAAGCACCTGTTTCCCTGTCAATGCTAACGGTGGCTGCTGTACCTGAAAAATAGAAGTTTCTGATAAATTCAGTGTATTAAATTCCGTTTGCACCAGACCATACAGCTTGGGAATTCCATAGTAATAAAAACTGGACACCCTAACATCCGGTATTTGATTCCTATTCACATAATTAATGCGAAATTGTTCGTTCACCGGTAAAAAGCAATAATCCAGCTCCCGATTATCAAACATATCGCTTCCCACAACATAATCCGTAATATAATCTACATAGTCATCAGAAATAATTGCATTACTGTTTGTACACTGCATCCATAAACCTCGCACATGTCATCTTTTTATTATATGCTGCGACGTTAAATTTCTATGAGCCATTGCCATATATAGTCTCCACATAGCAGGCTAATCACACTTCCCAAGCAAAGCGGCGGGCCGAAAGGAAAGTTTTTCCCTCTCAACCGGTTAACAAAGCTAAAAGGCAGTCCTATTACTAATGCAAGTATGCCCGCCAGTAAAGTCTTCTCCAACCCCATAAACAGACCTGCCGGAATCATCATTTTGATATCCCCTCCACCGAATGCCCCGGCTTTTATATAGCAAGTCATAAGCATAATGCCGCTGACGGACACCGCGCCCCAAATCCTGGACACCATATGCACTTCCGGAAATACAAAAAACGAAACAATTGCAGGCACAAAAAGTACCGCAACTGCTTCGTTATATATTTTTTGCTTCTGTATATCTATCCATGCAATTACCGCACAGATTATCGTAAACGTAACGATTACGCCGGCACGCATTAGAAATTGCCTCGCATATCGATAACCGGTCCGCCGGTTCCTTCGATATATGCCCTGGTAATGGTTACACGTCCGATATTGTCATCCTTTGGAATTTCGTACATAATATCCAGCATGAACTCTTCAATAATGGAACGTAATGCTCTGGCACCAATATCCTTCTTCATAGCCTTTTCCGCTATGGCTTCCAAAGCATCATCTTCAAAAACAAGTTGAACCTCGTCTAACTCCAAAAGCTTCTGATACTGTTTTAAAATTGCATTCTTTGGCTCTTTTAAAATACGAACCAGGCTTTCCTTGCCCAATCCCTGCAACGTACAAACAACTGGAAGACGTCCTAAAAACTCAGGAATCATACCAAACTTGCGCAAATCTTCAATAGCAACTTTTGCCAAAAGATTTGGGTCGTTGTCATATGCATCTTTTAATTCTGCGCCAAAGCCGATACTTGCTTTGCTGGTAAGACGCTCTTTAATGATATTTTCTAAATCCGGAAATGCACCACCGCAGATAAATAAAATATTTTTGGTATTTACTGTGGTAAGAGGCACCATGGCATTCTTGCTGTTAGCTCCA
>JAZOSF010000066.1:0-7593 GCA_045657025.1 Lachnospiraceae bacterium
TACAGAAGAAGGTTGGATTCCCAGAACGCGTGCGCTAATTGAATTGTGAATTAATTTAAGCCAGGGAATGAACGAATGTTCTCAGCCCTGGCTTAATAAGATGAGGCAGTATTTCATATCCTCTGGCAACTCTTGCTCAAAATACATCTCTTTCCCCGTAATCGGATGTGTAAATTGTAAAGAGTAGGAGTGGAGTGCTTGGCGCTTAATTAAAGAGCAGTCGCTTTGATATAGGTCATCTCCAAGGAGGGGATGGCCGATATGCTTCATATGGACGCGAATTTGGTGTGTGCGACCAGTTTCCAAACGAAGCTGAATGAAAGAAATTTGTTTATCAGGAATGTGCAGTAGCCTTTTGAAATGGGTTGTTGCACATTCTCCTTTTTCATAATCAATAACTCTTTCGATAGTAGAACCCTCTTTGCGGCCGATAGGAGCGTCAATAGTGCCACTTTCAGGCAAGGAGCCATTGTCGGTGCATATAGCAAGGTAAGTGCGCTTTATGAGCCTTTCAGACACCATGTTGGACATAATGCCGCTTGCAAGCTGATGCTTGCACAGAATGGTAAGCCCAGTAGTGTCTTTGTCCAAACGATTGACACAACGAAAAACAAAAGGCTTTCCTTGCTTTTCAAAGTAGTAAGCGATGCCATTGGCAAGGGTACCAGAATAATGATTCTGACTAGGGTGGACAGGCATGTTCCACGGCTTGTTTACAACCAAAATATCTTCGTCTTCATAAACAATTTCTATATCCAGTTTTTCTGGGACAATTTTTTCAGAACTTTCCGTTTCCAGTATTTTTATCGTCAAAATATCTCCAGAAGATATTCTCTGATTGACATATGCCCATATGTCATTTAGCAAAATACCCTCTGGAGTCTTTTTTAATGCAATAATTGCCTTGTCTGTATAATTATTTTTCTTTAAAAACTGTAAAATCGTATTGTTCTGAAACGCCTCATCGATGTGATAAGTAATGATTCGTTCCATTAGTGCGCCTTTACCTGCTTCCAAAAGTTGTTGTAAATTGTTTCGGTCTCTTCTCCAAGATATTTGTATACTTCCAAGTTGTAGTCAGAAATATTTGGAAATGCAATTTTGGAATTGCGAATTTCTTCGTCTTCAATCAACTCTCTGGCGGAAGTATTTGGAGTAGAGTAGGTAATATAGTCAAAATTTAATAGTGCAATATCAGGTCTGCAGAGGAAGTTCAAAAACATCTCTGCATTTTCTTTGTTTTGCGCATTTTTAGGGATTACCCAAGAGTCAATCCAAATGTTAGAGCCTTCCTTTGGAATCACATATTCTAAATCAGGATTTTCGCGCTGGGTATAAATTGCTTCACCGGAATAAATAACGCCAATGGCTGCCTCGCCACCAATCATTTTATCACGAACTTGATCTACAACATATGCTTGAACGATAGGCTTTTGAGAAATCAAATCCTGTTTCGCAAGCTCTAATTCTTCAATGTTTGTTGAATTACAAGAATTTCCAGCTTTTTTTAGGGCTACTAGAAAGGCGTCGCGTACAGAATCCTGCATCAATACTTCGTCGGTATATTGTGGATCCCACAAATCAGCCCATTCATCAATTGGCTCAGAAACAAGAGTTTTATTATACAAAATACCAACGGTTCCCCAACAATATGGAAGAGCATATTGATTTTTTTCATCAAATCCCTGTGCCATGTCCCAATAATCTTCACCGATATGAGTGCGGTTAGGAACATTATCCCAGTTAATTGGTTGAATCAAATCTTCCGTAATCATTTTGCTAATCATATAATCGGAAGGACACACCAAATCATATAAGGAAGCACCAGCAGAAACCTTGGAATACATAGACTCATTGGTCTCGAATTCATCATAAATTACATGAATTCCAGTTTCTTCTTCAAAAATTTCTAACACTTCTGGATCAATATATTCACCCCAGTTATAAACATACAATTTGTTGTTGTACTCCTCGCTACCGCATGCAGTGAGAGAGGAAAGGACAACCACTGAAGTTAATAAGAGTACAAAAAATTTTTTCACAACAGTTCTCCTACAGGCTAGTAAACTAGCGTTTTTTAGTAGATTCTTTTGGTGTGTGATTTACCAAAAGCAGTAAGATAAATACTACCACAAAGATGATGGTAGATAGGGCGTACATTTCAGGCTTAATACCTTTACGCAACTCGGTGTAAATTTTAGTAGATAGCGTGTCAAAACCAGGACCTTTTGTAAAGTGTGTAATAATGAAATCATCAATAGACATTGTAAAGGCCATCAAAAATCCTGATGCAACACCTGGTAATAAATCCGGCAACACTACTTTACGGAACGCTGTAAACTTTGTAGCACCTAAATCAAGAGCTGCTTCATATACGCTTGGATTTAACTGTTTCATTCTAGGTAAAATACTTAAAATTGCATACGGAATATTAAAGGTAATGTGTGAAATCAGTACGGTCAAAAATCCCAACTGGAATCGCACACCGATTTTGCCTAAAATATTGCCAGCACTGAGGAAGAGAAGCATTAAAGAAATACCCGTAACAATTTCTGCATTTAACATTGGTATATTGGTGATTCCTGTAACAAAACTTCTTCCTTTACGACCGAGTCGCTGCATAGCAACACATCCAATTAATCCCAAAATAGTAGCAATAATCGCAGAAAGAAGAGCGACAACCAGTGTGTTACCTAAAGCGGACATGATTTCTTCGTTTTGGAAGAGCTCGATATACCAGTCAAAGGTAAATCCACCCCACTTAGAGCGGGTTTTGCTAGCGTTAAAGCTAAGTACAATTAATGTGATAATTGGTGCATATAAAAACAATAAAATTAGACCAATATAAATTCGTTTGAGAGACTTTGTAATCATAATGCATTCGCCTCCCCGTCTTTATCAAAAATCATAGAAAGTACCATGTTAACTACAATAAATAGCATTAACACGATAGACAAACCAGAACCTAGATGCCAGTTACAAGCAACAGTAAATTCCTGCTCGATAACATTACCAATCAGTAAAATCTTAGAACCGCCCAAAATATTACTGATAACGAAAGTAGTAAGACTTGGTACAAATACCATAGTGATACCACTAATGATTCCAGGAATGCTTAACGGGAAGATGATGCGCTTGAAAGTAATAAAACTATTAGCACCCAAATCTCTTGCTGCATTGATTACACTTTTATCAATTTTGGCAAGGGTATTATAAAGCGGCAAAATCATAAAAGGTAAATAGTTGTAAACCATACCTAATACGATAGCATAGTTGGTGTTGATAATTCGCATAGTTGGTAAACCAAGTGTAGTAAGCAAACCATTAATAACACCAGTTTTTTCGATAAGAGTCTGCCAAGCCAATGTACGTAGCAAGAAATTCATCCACATAGGAAGAATGAACATAAATACTACATACTTGTGAGAATTTATTTCCATTTGACTTAAAATATAAGCCAAAGGATATGCCAATATAAAACAGATGATAGTACTAATAACGGATAAAACAACGGAAATCATCAATGCCTTAGAATGCCAAGGCTCTGCAATTGCTGCAATATTATCCCAAGTAAACGCACCTGTTTTGTCTGTGAAACCGTAGTAAAAAATCATAAACAACGGAATCAAAATAAATGCGCCAATCCACAAGTAAAAAGGAGTGGAGAGGAGATGATTAGAAAGCTTCTTTTTATTCATTTACACCAACGGCCTCCTCATCCTCGGACTGTGGTTTGTTCATAATCTGAATGTTTTCTGGATCAACTAAAATACCAACCTCGGTGCCAACTGGCTGCATACGTGTAGAATGAACTAACCATTCAAAACCACCCGCCATAACTTCCATTTCATAGTGAACACCCTTGAAAATGAGGTGGGTTACAACGCCCTTTAAGTTTGCCTTGTCTGGAGAAACCAACTCAACATCTTCTGGACGAATTACAACATCGACTGGCTTGTTTGTGCCAAAGCCAGTATCAATGCAGGCAAATTTTGTTCCTAAAATAGAAACCAATTTATCCTGAAGCATAATACCACCAATGATGTTGGATTCTCCAATAAAATCGGCAACAAAGGCATTTTCTGGTTCATTGTAAATTTTTTCTGGAGAACCGATCTGCTGAATATATCCCTGATTCATTACTACAATGGTATCAGACATGGTGAGCGCTTCTTCCTGGTCATGAGTAACATAAAGGAAGGTGATACCAAGTTCGTTTTTTAAACGAATCAATTCGTATTGCATGTCTTGACGAAGCTTTAAATCCAAAGCACCAAGAGGCTCATCTAAAAGAAGAAGCTTTGGCTCGTTAACAATGGCACGAGCAATAGCAATACGCTGCTTCTGTCCACCAGAAAGAGAGTCTGGCATACGATTTTCATAGCCTTGTAAGTTAACCAGCTTTAATGCGTACTTAATTTTGTCATTAATATAATCTCTGGACTTTCCTTTAATAGTAAGACCAAAAGCGATGTTTTCCTTAATCGTCATATGTGTGAAAAGTGCATACTGCTGGAAAACAGTATTTAACTGACGCTTATTTGGTGGGAAAGCAGTGATATCCTGGCCGTTAAAAATAACATTACCTTTATCTGGCTGTTCGAAGCCGCCAAGAATACGAAGAGTAGTAGTCTTACCACATCCACTTGGACCTAAAAGAGTCAAAAATTCATTTTCTCTAATGTATAAATTTAAATCATCAAGAATCAGATTCTCACCATATGATTTAGAAATATGCTGTAAATCAACTAATTTATTGCTCATGTAAACAATCTCCTTGGTATCATACTAAAAACTTGGTGGGGTGCTTACCCACAAAAGAGCGGCGCCAGTTTTAGGAGCGGCTTCGATGTAATGTGTGGTATCAGCCTTGAAATAAAAGGTTTCACCCTTGCGAACTTTATAACGCTTCTTGCCTAAGTGAATGTAAATCGTTCCGGAAAGAACAAAACCAAATTCCTCGCCATCATGGGGGTTATCTGGATAAGTAGTGCCGCCGGGTTCTAAAGCAAGTCGGATGGGTTCCATCATATTTTTTTGTGCATTTGGAATAATCCACTCAATTTTGTTGCCTAATTCGGAATCGATTTTCTCAAAATAGTCTGATTCATGGAAAACAATCTGTTCTTCTTTTTCTGCCTGGAAAAACGTGCACAAATCAGAACCAAGGCACTGGAGGATATCGGTCAGAGTAGCAATGGAAGGTGAGGTGAGGTCGCGTTCCAACTGGGAAATAAACCCCTTGGATAGCTCGCATCGATCTGCCAGTTCTTCTTGTGTGAGACCATTTTTGATTCGTAAGTCTTTGATTTTGGCTCCAATATTCATGACGAAACTCCTCTCATAATCCTAAACCAAAAGTTTAATAAAACTAAACAAATGTTTAAGTTTGATTATATACTTAAAATAAAAAATGTCAACATATTATTAATAAAAAGATTAACAAATAATAAAATATATGATATTATGTAAAAAACAATTATTTGGAGGTGTATTATGTCATCAAACAAATATGTAGCATATGTTTCAAAATACACAATTGGAAATAAATTAGGCATCAAAATTTTTGATGTGGATATGGAAAAAGGACGCTTTTATCCAAAGGATGAAGTGGAAATTACCAATTCATCTTATTTGACAATATCTCATAACAGAAAGTTTTTATATTCCATAACAGATTTCGGCGTAGAGGCATACAAAATTTTGCCGGACGGCGAATTGGAAGTGTTAAATGAAGCAAGCATTAACGGTATGAGAGGCTGTTATCTTTCTACGGATTACAATGATAAGTTTTTGTTTGTTGCCGGATATCATGATGGCAAGGTTACAGTGCTTAGATTAAATGATGATGGATCCATTGCAGGTATTACAGACGAAATATACCATAGAGGAGCAGGTAGCATTGCAGAACGTAACTTCCGTCCGCATGTAAACTGTGCCCGCGTAACAAGAGATAATAAATACCTTTGTGTTGCAGATCTTGGAATGGATCATGTGAAGATTTATAAAGTTGATTACAGACGCGGCAAATTGAAATTAGTTGACATTGTACGTAGTGAGCCGGAATCTGCACCAAGACATATCAAGTTTTCTGAAGACGGACGCTATATGTATGTTGTTCACGAATTAAAGAACTACATTGATGTTTATCATTATTACGAAATTAAAGACGTTCCGTATTTTGATAAGATTCAGACGATTTCCACTTTGAATGATTATCATTCCGGTAATGCTGCAGCAAGTGCCCTTAATTTTTCAGAGGATTATCGATATGTTATCAGCTCCAATGCAGGAGATAACAGTGTTGTTATTTATGAACAGGATGAAGAAGACGGTTATTTAAACAAGTTGTTGTGTCTTCCTGTTAATGGCTCTTATCCAAAAGATGCAGCTATGTTCCCTGACAACAAGCATTTGGTAAGTTTAAATCATGAGTCCAATACGCTTACATTCCTGACCGTTGATTTGGAAAAGAAGATTATTGTTCTTAACGGACCTGAAATTCCGTGTGACAAGCCAAATTGTGTGATTTTCCACAAATTACTTGATAATGAATAAAAAGCGAAATATCAATATTTACATGATCTTGGCCATTGCTTGGACAATCATTATTTTTTCTTTTTCCCTTCAACCGGCAGAGGTTTCGGATGAAATGAGTTCCGGCTTCGGCAGAAAGTTAATAGAAATTTTTGCCCCGTGGCTGGAAGGCATATTGGAGACTATGCCTGAAGAACAATTGTCGTTTTTACATTTTCTTTTACGTAAATGTGCCCATTTTACGGAATATTTTATTTTGGGTGTGTTAGTTTGGTTATCTCGACCTTGCGTAAAAGCACGTCACAACTTTATTTATTGCGTTATGATATGTTTGCTTGTTGCGTCTGTGGATGAAACGATTCAGTTGTTTGTAAGTGGCAGGTCGGGTAAGATTTGGGATGTATTTTTAGACACTATCGGTGCCGCTATTGGCAGTTTCATAACCAAAAAATTGTGTAAATAAAATTAATGACGAAAGAGACTTTCTTGATGATAGAAAGTCTCTTTTTTTTGTGCAAATAGTTTGTACATATTTTTCATGATGTGAAAATATAATGAATCAAGAAATGAGACAACTATTTTTGTGAGGAGGAAGTGATGCACCAGTTATTGCCGGATGTTTATTTGCGAAAATGGGAACTGGGGTATATCAGAAAAGAGCATTTGCAGGAAATCAGACTTCGTGCCGGAAAAGAGCTGATGCTTACCTATGAAGGGATAGAGCAGCGAATGGAAGGCTGTGTGGTCTCAAAAGGCGACGTAGAACAGATTTTCCAGTGGTTATGCGGATATGGCGTCTATGCATATCAAGACGAAATTGCCAAGGGATATATTACAATTCAAGGCGGACACAGAGTAGGCATCGGAGGACAGGTGCTGTTTGATTTGTATGGAAAAGCTAATCATATGAAATATATTAGCAGTTTGCTCATTCGTGTAAGTCATAATATTACCGGTGTATCCCCATTCGTTTCTTAAAATTATAGTGCAGAGCTCGTAGTGGTAATGCCCCCATACACCATTTATTTTGTTGTAAGAAGTCATTATATTAAGTGG
>JAZOSF010000067.1:0-6890 GCA_045657025.1 Lachnospiraceae bacterium
TATTAAACGGCATGTGTTATTTGGATATATACACGGTGCAAAAATATTTGCACAATCGTTTTTATTATAGTGAACTTGATAGAGAAATTAGATATACGGATGCAACAACTATAGTTGCAGCACCTTTGGATGGCGGGAGTTGGACCAGCACCGCAGCAGGGGTAACGGATTCTTACGAGGAAGAGTATACCATTGCATTTTCCACATTAGCAGATGTTGAAGTTGTAAATCAGGATGGAATTGTTGAAATAAAGAAAGCACAGGTTTGTTACGTTGCACTGGAGTTTATTGAGAAGTATGTCCCTGTGACGCATAAGATTTTTGAGGAACCTAGTCGTGTTGTTTTGGAAACAATGGAGCTTTGCAAGGAAGAGGCAATAGTCAAGAAGGGCACACCGGTGCGCTGGTATGCCGGAGTCAAGAGCGATATTCTGACCGAAGTTTCAAAGGGAGAGCAAGTCGTAGTCCTTGATACACAGGTGAAGGGTTGGATGAAAATTGCTACCAAGGATGGCTTTAGCGGTTATGTGAAAGCAAACAAAATCGGCGACAGAAAAATGGTAACCGGTGCCGGCACATTGGAATATAAGGAGCCGGAATACACATCCATTCAACTTGATGAAAAAATACGTCTTGGTTTCCATGCAGTATATAACAAGACTGCCAACAATAATTTAAACTCCATGTTGGAAACTGCTTACAATATTAATGTAATTTCACCAACCTGGTTTTCCTTAAGTGATAATTATGGCGGATTCACGCATATTGCATCAACGGAGTACGTACAAAATGCACATAGCAAGGGAATTCAAGTGTGGGGACTTGTAGAGGATATCACCAACAAGAATAGCATAGATACCTATGAGATTTTGGGACGTAGCCAGTCCAGGAAGCATTTGATTGATGGTTTAATAGATGCGGCGATTTCGTATGATTTGGATGGATTAAATATTGACTTTGAAGGCATTAAAGGCGTAAGCGGGCAGCATTTCGTGCAGTTTTTGAGAGAGCTTTCTATCAGATGCCGTGAGAATGGTCTTATTCTTTCCGTGGATAATTATCCGCCAAACAGTGGCAATGCTTACTACGATTATGAAGAACAGGGAATCATTGCAGATTATGTTGTTTTGATGGGATATGATGAGCATTGGGGTAACAGTGGTGATCCGGGCAGTACATCCAGCCAGCCTTTTGTGGAGAGCTCTTTGGACAATCTGTTAAGTATGGTACCTGCGGACAAAGTGATTAATGCACTTCCGTTCTACACCAGACTTTGGACTACATCAGGAGAGACCGTTACCGATAAGGCTGTGTTTATGAAGTCCATTGATGGAGCGGTGAGTGATTACGGCATGATTATTGACTACGACCAGGAAACCGGTCAGAAGTATGCCAGAGCAGAAGCAGACGGAATTATATACGAGATGTGGATTGAGGATTTTGCATCCATGGAAAACAAACTGATCGCAGTAAAGGAACGAGATCTTGCCGGTGTGGCGGCGTGGAGACTTGGTTACGAAGAACAGGCAGTTTGGGAATTAATCGGAAACTATATCAGATAAGCAAGAAGGGCGAATGTGACAGGTGTGTCATATTCGCCTATTTATAGTTTTGATTAAGATGTTGCAAAATTCCGAGATGAAGCACCCATGCAAGCGTGTCTTGATAACTGCTTGTTTTTAAGAGCGCTGCTTCATCGGGGTTACTAAGGAAGCCGCATTCCACAATAACGATTGGTTTGGTAGTTTTTTTGAGTAAATAATAACTGTCGTTGGCTTTTGCTTTTCGGTGATTATCGGGGTCTAATTCTGCTACCAATGTATTTTGAAGTGATTCCGCCAGGGCTTTTCCGGCGAGGCTGGTAGTATAATAAAAAACCTGGGCACCGTGAATGGAACTATCGGAATAACTGTTTTGGTGAATACTGACAACCAGGTCTGCGCTATTTTCTTCCATAAGCGCAATGCGATTTTTCATGTCCTGCACTTTTTTGTTGGAAGCGTTTGGGTCATAAAGACCGATGTCTGTAGTGCGGGTCATAATGACTTCAATGTCTGCGGCTTCAAGATAAGTTTGCAGTTTCAGGGCAATAGCCAAATTGATATCTTTTTCCAAAGTGCCGTCTGCTGCAATTTTGCCTGGGTCCTTCCCGCCATGGCCGCTATCAATTATTACGGTGAAGCCGGGATTTTGTAAGGCACTTTCTTTATTTACATAGAGGGCAGCTTCTCGGGACAAAAAAACCATGGAGCATAGAAGTATTACAGACATAAGTCCTGATAAAATTTTATGTGCCTTTTCTTGATTCATTCTATGCCCCGGCGTATTAGTGATTGGTACATTTTATGGTATATTTCCAATATTTAGTACAGAAAAGAAATTTTAAACTGTTGCAATTTGTGTCATATAAGGATAAAATATAATAGATATAGTATGTAAAGACTAAAAATCATTGATTAGAGAGGCACATCTATGGATACAAACATTGTATATATGGATAAAAAGCACATAGATATGCAGGAGTTGGAACGTGCGGGAGCGTTAATTAAGAGGGGAGAACTGGTAGCATTTCCTACGGAGACGGTATATGGTTTGGGCGGTGATGCGTTACAGGAGGCCTCTGCTCAGAAAATATACGCAGCAAAAGGAAGACCAAGCGATAATCCGCTGATTATACATATTGCAAAGTGGGAAGATATATATTATATTTGCAAAGATATTCCCGAAGTAGCCAAGAAGCTGGCAGATGCTTTTTGGCCGGGTCCTCTTACCATGATTTTAAAGAAGGCAGATGTGGTACCCCTTGCAACAACCGGCGGTTTGGACACGGTAGCAGTAAGGTTGCCGGGACATGAAGTGGCGAGGGCGTTTATTGAAGCAGCCGGCGGATATGTGGCGGCACCAAGTGCCAATATCAGCGGAAGACCAAGTCCTACACTTGCCAAGTATGTGTATGAAGATATGAAGGGGAAGATCCCTCTTATTATTGACGGCGGTGAAGTTGGAATCGGGGTAGAATCTACAATCGTGGACTTGACCGAAGACGTGCCGGTGATTTTAAGACCGGGTTATATTACCCGTGAAATGTTAGAAAAAGTTTTGGGGCAAGTTACAAACGATGCTACGATGATGGAAGCTTTAAAAGATGTAGCACCGAAGGCTCCGGGAATGAAGTACAGGCATTATGCTCCAAAAGGAAGCCTTGCTATTGTGGCAGGTGATACCGATGCAGTGATTAAGTATATTAATGAGGCGTGCCGAGAGGCCGCAAAAGAAGGTAAGCGCACAGGTGTGCTGTGTACCAGCGAGACCAGTGACTGCTATACGGCAGATTGCGTGAAATGCATTGGCAGCAGAGCAGATGAAAGTACGGTAGCACAAGGGCTTTATAAAGTGCTTAGAGAGTGCGACGATGAAGGATTGGAAGTGTTGTTTGCAGAAAGCTTCCATACCGAAGGCATTGGACAGGCCATTATGAATCGCCTGCTAAAAGCAGCGGGACATCATGTAATACAAGTATAATTATGGAGGATTTTAAAATGATAGCAATTGGATCAGATCACGGCGGATTTGCATTAAAGGAAGAAGTAAAGAAGTATTTAGCAGCAAAAGGTTATGAATTAAAGGACGTTGGCTGCTACGATTTAAGCAGTGTAGATTATCCACAGTTTGGACATGCAGTAGGTAAAGCAGTAGTAAGTGGTGAGTGTGAATACGGTATTGTTATTTGTACAACCGGTATTGGTATTTCTATTGCGGCTAATAAAATTCCGGGAGTTAGATGTGCACTTTGTTCCGAAGTACATTCTGCACGTATGACAAGAGAACACAACAATGCAAACGTACTTGCTATGGGTGGCGGATTGATTGGCCCACAGATGGCATTTGCTATTGTAGATACCTTCTTGAACACAGAGTTTTCTGTAGAAGAAAAGCACCACAGACGCGTGGACTTATTAGAGCAGTTTTAATCGATTTTAAGGAGATTATTTATGGCAAAAGTATTGGTGATGGATCACCCATTGGTTCAGCACAAAATCAGTTTTATCAGAAGAACCAATACTGGTACAAAGGACTTTAGACAGACTATCGGCGAAATCGCTATGTTGATTTGCTATGAAGCTACCAGAGATTTGGAATTGACTGATGTGGAAATTGAAACTCCCGTTTGTAAGGCCACCGTTAAGGAGTTAAAGGGCCGCAAGATGGCAATTATACCAATTTTACGAGCAGGTCTTGGTATGGTAGATGGCATCTTGAATTTGGTTCCTGCCGCAAAAATCGGACATATCGGTCTGTACAGAGATCCTGAGACATTGCAGCCGGTAGAATATTTCTGCAAACTTCCTGTGGATTGTGCAGAAAGAGACATTTTTGTTGTGGACCCGATGCTTGCAACCGGTGGTTCCGCTATTGCTGCCATTCAAATGTTAAAAGAAAAAGGATGTCGCAACATTCGTTTTATGTGTATTCTTGCGGCACCGGAAGGTGTAAAAGCAATGCAGGAGGCACATCCGGATGTGGATATGTACATTGGTGCCTTGGATGAAAAATTAAACGACCACGGCTATATTGTGCCGGGGTTAGGTGATGCAGGAGATAGAATATTTGGTACGAAATAAATTATCTAAACTTTACAAAATACTGTCTATAGCGTTGGCCATTAGTCTGCTTACAGGAGGAGGCTTAAATTTGTATGCTTCTTCCACAAGAGAAGAACTAAACAATGCACAGCAGGAAGCCAACCGTGTACAGGGCGAGATTAATCAAAGTAAAGAGGACCTGGCAAAATTAGAAAAAGAAAAAAACAAAATTTCCGGTCAACTTCAAGATTACAATAACCAGTTAACACAGGCGGTAAGCGAACTGAACGATACCGAACAGGCAATTGACCAAAAAGAATTAGAAATCGAACAGAAACAAAAAGAACTGGATACTGCCCGAGGTATAGAAGAAAAGCAATACAATGACTTGGTTGCGCATATGCAATATATGTACGAGAGCGGTCTGACACAGTCTTACCTAAACATGGTATCAGAAACTACCAGTTTAACAGATTTTTTAAATATTTCCGAATATGTTGAGCAGATTTCTGCATATGACACGCGAATGCTTAAGCAGTTTAAAGCAACCAGAGAGTTTATAGAAGGTGAAGAAGCTACTCTTCAAGTGGAGAGACAAGCCTTGGAGGCTCTGCGTGAAAGTCAAGAGGCAAAGCGCAACAAAGTAAATAATCTGGTAAATCAAACACAGAGTGCCTTAAGCAATAAGGAAGGCGAAATCAGTCAAAAAGAAAATGAGATGACTGCTCAAGAAGAACAGTTGGCGACTATCAAAGACAATATCGAAGAGTTGCAGAGAAAATTGGCAGAAGAACTGAAGCTTAGCCAAGAGGCGGCCAATGCAGAGTGGCGTGATATTTCTCAGGTAACCATTACCGAGGAAGATATTACCATGCTGGCAAATCTGATCTATTGTGAAGCTCGCGGCGAAAGCTATGAAGGAAAGCTTGCAGTTGCGAGTGTAGTTATCAATCGTATTTTGAGTAGTAAGTTCCCTGACACCATGGCTGGCGTTATATACCAAAAAGGCCAGTTTGCACCGGTAACATCTACCAAGAACAGTTTTGTGGAAGCCCTTGCATATAATAAAGCAGCAAATTCCAGAGGCTGTTATGAAGCAGCCAGAGAGGCGGCGGCAGGCATCACAAATGTAAGTAATTGTGTGTTCTTCCAGACCATTGCTTACATAGAGAAGGTAGACCGTTTGCATGTGGTTCGTTATTTTATTGGTAACCACGGTTTTTATTAACGTATTGCGATTGTGATATTAAAATGACATAACACAAAAATAAGCTCCTTGTAAGAAGTTAAAATCTTGCAAGGAGCTTTTTGCATGTTAGTTAAAATGATAGGTAAATGATTTGTGCAGGATTTTAAATTGTGATATTTGCGATATTGTGCGTTATGTTCCTTCAGAAGAGGACCAAACTCTTTAATTACACAAGAATGCAATTCTTTTAAAATTCTATGTTTTCTGTTGATTTTTTTTGTAAAATTGCATATAATAAAAGTAGGAAAAGTAGGGAAAATTACTTGCAATATGTGAGAAAGGAGGAGATGGAATGCCAAATCTTATAGTAGATAATGCGAAAGTGATGTCAAAAGGGCAAATCACATTGCCGAAAGAAATACGTGTACAACTTGGTATTGATACTGGTGATCGAGTAACACTTATATGTGATGGGGATCAGGTTGTTATGATGAATGCCGCCGTATATGCTATGAAGATGCTACAAAAAGGTATGGAGAATGAAGCTAAAAATCATGGACTGGTGACAGAAGATGCTATAGAAATGCTTGTAAAGGAAGTTAGAACTGAAGTGGAGGGGTTATGAGAATATTTGTAGATACCAATATACTCATATCTGCTGCGCTGAATCCAAAAGGAACGCCATACAAAGCGTTTTTGAAGGCAGTAACACATCCGAACAAAGGACTGGTTAGCGACCAAAATATAGAAGAACTTCGTAGAATTTTTAATCGTAAATTTCCGGACAAAATAAAATTTTTGGAGCATTTCCTTTCTATTGCATTGCTTGCAATGGAAGTGGTTTCAACACCTAAGGATAAAGTGGAAGAGGAATATAAGATTAGAGATGTAGCTGACCGACCAATTATAAGAGCAGCAATTAAAGCGCAGGCAGATGTTTTGCTTACAGGAGATAAAGACTTCTTAGAATCAAGTATAAAAAAACCAAAGATAATGACTGCAGCTGAATTTTTAGAATTAGAAGGTTAGTATTAAAAAGAGGCTTATAAATATATGATTACATAAAATAAAAAGGTTTCGCATTGCAAAATAGCGGAACCTTTTGTTTATTTATACTT
>JAZOSF010000068.1:0-2214 GCA_045657025.1 Lachnospiraceae bacterium
TGCTGCAAAAGCATCCCCTCTGTGGTCCACGCCCACTTTATCAATTTCATCCAAAAGCATTACCGGGTTTTTGGTGCCTGCCTGACGGATACCTGCCGCAACACGTCCTGTCATAGCACCGATGTATGTTTTCCTGTGTCCGCGGATTTCTGCTTCGTCATGAACTCCGCCCAAACTAATTCTAACGTATTTTTTCTCTAAAGCATCTGCAATGGAACGCGCGATGGAGCTTTTGCCGGTTCCCGGAGGGCCTACCAAGCATATAATTGGACTCTTGCCATGCATATTATATGCACGCACTGCCAAAAATTCCAAAATACGCTCTTTTACTTTTTCCATACCATAGTGCTTGGAATTTAATACTTTTTCAGCACGCACTAAATCCATATTGTCCTTGGTACAGGTTTCCCATGGCATCTCTAAAAGTGTCTCGATATAATTACGCTCTACACTGGCTTCCGGACCGTTACTCATCATGGAGCGAAGACGTCTGATTTGCTTTTGAATCTTTTCCCTCACTTCTTCCGGAGCGTGTAAATTCGCTAATTTCTCTTCAAACAAATCTGCGTCGGTACCATTTGGATCTTCCCCAAGTTCCTCGCGAATAACTTTTAACTGCTCACGCAAAATATATTCTTTTTGCTGTTTGTCCACGCGCTGCTTTACCTTTTCGTTAAACTCTGCACGTGCTCTGCCGATAATTGCTTCCTCTTTCAACACAAGAATAAGCTCATCGAAACGGTCTTCTACGGAAATCCTTTCCAGAATACGCTGTCTTTTTTCAACCGGAAACGGAAGTGTCACGCTAATAAAATCTGCTGCTCTTCCCACGTGCTCTGCCTTTTCCAAAAACTCTACCAAGCCTTTTCCGGCCTTTGGATAAAATTCAAGATACTCTGCAAGCTGAATTTCCATTTGGCGAAGCATTGCCTCTTTCATAGTTTTGTCCAGTTCGTCCTCGCCCGCTTCCATGCAGCTTTCAATCTGAGCTGCCAAATACCCATTTACCATAACTGCATCTCGTAAATAAGCACGCTCTACGCCTTCCACAAGCACACGAAGGTTTTTATTTGGCAACTTGGAAATCTGACGAATACGCACCAAGGTACCTACGCTTTCGATATCCGCAAAGCCCGGCTCTTCTGTAGACACATATTTTTGCTTTGCCAAAAACAAAAGCTGTCCGTTTGCCATAGCTTCCTCAACTGCCAATATACTCATTTTGCGGCTGACATCAAAGCTTAAATTCATATGTGGAAAAACAACCAGACCACGAAGGGCAACCATCGGGTATTCCTGATATTCTTTTTCACTTATCTCAATTTGTTGTAATAATTCCTGTTCCATATATTCCTTATCAACAAAAGCATACCACGCTTCTATGCATGGAAATTTTCACGCATTCAAACAAGGTATGCCTTTCATCTATACGTTTTATACTTTGTCTCGTACTACTGTAGGGGTGCCTTCCCCTTCTACAGCTTCTTTTGTAATAATACATTTCACAATGCTTTCGTCGCTAGGTATTTCATACATAACGTCTCGCATAGTGTGCTCTAAAATAGAACGTAATCCTCTGGCACCGGTTTTTTTGTCGAATGCTTCACTTGCAATTGCTTCAATTGCCGCATCTTCAAATTCCAGTTCCACATCATCAAAATCAAATAACTTCTGATACTGCTTTACCAATGCATTCTTTGGCTCGCACAAAATACGCTTAAGGGCGTCTTTATCCAAACCTTCCAAAGGAACACTGATTGGCACTCGTCCGATAAACTCCGGAATCAAACCGAATTTAATTAAATCCTGAGTAGCCACCTGCTTGAAAAGTTCGCCGATATCTTTGTTATTTTTCTTTACTACTGTCTGATTAAAACCGATAGCACTGCGATCCAATCTCTTTTCGATAATCTGCTCTAAGCCTGCAAATGCGCCGCCACAGATAAACAAAATATTGGTCGTATCGATTGGAATGAGTTCCTGCTGAGGATGCTTGCGACCGCCCTGAGGTGGTACGTTTGCAACCGTGCCTTCAATCAATTTCAAAAGAGCCTGCTGAACACCTTCTCCGGAAACATCACGGGTAATGGACACGTTCTCGCCTTTTTTGGAAATCTTATCGATTTCATCCACATAAATAATACCATACTGTGCTCGTTCTATATCATAGTCTGCAGCCTGGATTAATTTGAGCAAAATATTTTCTACGTCTTC
>JAZOSF010000069.1:0-6725 GCA_045657025.1 Lachnospiraceae bacterium
CAGAGATATATTAATTACAAGAATACATAGGGAAATCAAGCGCATATTAGAGGTTGCTACTAATTTCGGTTTTGACAAAAACTTGTGGCATAATTATTTGACTTTTTTGCTTATTACGAATGAGAACCCATTTAGCATTACTTGCGAGAAGGTGGGTGCCAATGATGGCAGTGTAAATTATTTTGCCAAGAGTGATTTTAAGGCGTTCAAAGCGCTTTTTGATTACGACTTTGCAGGTATTGAGGAAAAGCTTGGCATTGACTGCTTCACCCGTATCAACAATTACAAGGCCATCAGCAAAAAGGAATTGATGTACAATAAAAATGTAAGCGAAAAAGTACAGGCTCTTTCAGAGCAGCTAGAAACGGCGAAGGATGAGCAAGCGTTTTTTGATTATGTAACCGATTTCTACAAGGCTTTTGGCGTGGGCATGTTTGGCTTAAATAAAGCATTCCGTATTTTGTCTGGCGAACGCCCTGGGGATATCGAATTTTTACCAATCAACAACATGGAGCGAGTAATGCTTGATGATTTGATTGGCTATGAGCTACAGAAAAAGAAGCTGGTGGAAAACACCAAGGCTTTTGTAGAAGGCAGAAAAGCCAACAACGTTCTTTTGTTTGGCGACAGTGGTACCGGTAAATCCACCAGTATCAAAGCGATCGTAAATGAATTTTATCCAGATGGCTTGCGTATGGTGGAAATTTACAAGCACCAGTTTAAGGATTTGTCTGCGGTAATTGCACAGCTTAAAAATCGCAATTATAAGTTCATTATCTATATGGACGATTTGTCTTTTGAAGAGTTTGAAATTGAGTACAAGTTCTTAAAGGCTGTAATTGAGGGTGGTGTGGAAACCAAACCAGACAATATTCTGATTTACGCAACTTCTAATCGTCGCCATTTGATTAAAGAGACTTGGAAGGATAGAAATGATGTAGAGCAAAACGAAGGTATGCATCGTTCTGACACCATGGAAGAGAAACTGTCCTTGGTAAATCGTTTTGGTGTAACCATTAATTACTCCAAGCCTACACATAAGGAATATTACGAAATCGTGCTGGGATTGGCTCATCGTATGAATTTGCCATATTCCGATGAAGAATTGATAGCAGAAGCAAATAAGTGGGAGCTTTTCCACGGCGGTATTTCCGGACGTACTGCACAGCAGTTTATTAACTATATGGCTGGAAAAGAAATTTCAGAAAACTAGTTATTACAAAGCAAAAGGCAAGGTAAACGATGGCAACAGCACTTTTATACAAAATATTACAATTGTTTGTATTTATGATTATAGGCTTTATATTAGCCAAATTAAATGTAATAAAAAACAGCGATAGCGGCGTACTTTCTAAACTATCGTTATATCTTTTTATGCCATCCGCTATTATCAATGCATTTGATTTCGAATTAACAGGGGATATGGTTGGAGGCTTGCTGTTAGCTTTCGGCTCAGCAATTGTTATACATATCGTGTTGTTTGGCCTAGACAGTATATATGCAAGATGCATCAGCAAAAGTGCAGTAGAAAGAACTTCTGTAATGTATCCGAATGCGGGCAACTTGATTATTCCGATTGTGTTATCTGTTTTGGGAAATGAATGGGTGGTATACAGTACAGCATTTCTTTCTGTTCAGCTTGCTTTTGTGTGGAGTCACGGCGTTAAGCTATATTCCGGTGATAAGGTACAGTTTAAAAAAATTATATTTAATATCAATATAATTGCTATCCTTTTAGGCCTGACCTTTATGCTCTTGAATTTCAGAATTCCGGCTTTTGCAAAGGAAGTTACTAATTCTTTGGGTGCTATGGTAGGACCGGTAGGAATGCTGATTGCAGGTATTTTGGCAGCTGATATTGATTATAAGCGCACTCTAAGGAATAAAAGACTTTACGTTGTGGTTTTACTAAGAATGATTGTATATCCGGTTATAATTCTTGCAATTGTTAAGGCACTTGCATTTATACCCGTGGCAAATAGTAGAAACATTCTGCTGATTTCTTTCTTGGCTAGTCTTACTCCATCTGCAGCAACCGTAATGCAGTTGGCGAAGCTACACGAAAAGGATGCAGATTTTGCTGCAGCAGTTAATATAGCAACAACCATTGTTTGCGTGGTTACCATGCCACTCTTTGTTGCAATTTATATGTCAATCTAAACACCACACACCCCTGGAATAGTATCACAATTCAGGGGTGTTTTTGGTTGACAATAATGCAAATAAAAGTATAATTGAGTTAGAGAAATATGCCATTTTTAGGGGAAAGGAGGATGTTTTTGTGAAAGAAGAAAATAGCATTTTGATTTTTAATTCTGATGAGGATGTAAATTCCGTGCAATGTGTGACCGTTCACGAAAAGTCCATTCCCGATGTATTAAACGGAGAGAGCGGATTCCATGTTTATCATGTGCGTATGCTCACAGAAATGATTTTGCGTCAGCTTAAGGAAACGGGAGCGTATGCTTTGACTGATGAAGAAATAGAAGCCATTTCTGTAGCATCTTCTTTGCATGATATCGGCAAGGGCAAAATTCCGAAAAGCATTCTTGATTATCCGGGGAAACTCACTCCTTTGGAATATGACATTATTAAAAAACATGCCGTTTTTGGTGCAGAGATTATAGAGGATATTGTATTTGATTCATTATCACCGGAGACCAAAAAGTACGCCATGGAGATTGCCCATTATCATCATGAACGTTATGATGGCACAGGGTATCCGGATGGACTTAGGGGTGAGGAAATTCCTTTGTCAGCGCAGGTAGTGTCTCTTGCGGATGCGTATGATGCTCTTACAAGTGACCGAAGCTATAAGGAAGCCTTTTCCCAGGATGTTGCTATTCAGATGATATCCAGCGGAATGTGCGGCGTATTTAACGAGGTTTTGATTGAGTGCCTGATGAAGGTGGTTAATCACAAATCTCTGGTTGCTTTGCGCGAAATTCTCTATAAAAATAGAGCCGTTGTATCAGGCAATACGAGCAGTGTACCTGAACGAGTGCTATGTATCGGCAATACAGAGTATTTGACAAATGAGTTTATTGAGGCGGCTTTTCCGGGAAGCAAAGTTACCGTTGTAGGCAACACGATTCTTGGTTCTGCGGACAAAATTAAACTTTTCCGTATCAGAAAGCCTTCCATCAAGGCTATATTTGAAACTTATGACTTTGATATGGTTGTGTATTTTTCAGGAGACCTTACATATCAAACTACCGAAAAAAACGATGCGGAAGAGTTGAGAGAAGTTTTAGAATATACAAAGGCGTCCGGAAAAGAGACAAAGATCTTGTTCCTTTCTTCCCTGGACTCCTCCTTTACGGAAAAAACCGATAGAGCGATTCTTTCCGAGGCCAAGGAAAGACTATGCCATTTTTATGCAAAATCCTCTTCTTTGGATATCAAGGTGGTGCAGATTCCTTATTTGTATTCCGGCAGTTACACTAAGGATTTTCTTTACAAAATCTTCGAAAAAGTTTACCAAAACAAAGCCGTTGTTTTAGAGGAAACTCCTCAGAGCAAGATGCATTTTATTGCACTTGAGGACCTTGCACAGTTGATTGCAAGAATGATTGATAACTGGAAGAGCCAAAGCGGCATTCTGGCTGTTGGTGATGATTTCGAGATTACTTTCTCCGAATTCGCAAAACAAGTGGACTATTTGTTCCAGCATGATAAATTTGATTATACAGGAACCGTGGAAGGCGGAAAACTGGCAGTCAACAACAGAGGTATACGAAACGAATACGGTTGGTTTGCCAGAATTTCGCTTTTGACAGAGTTGGAAGAGGAATACGAGAAATTCCTTGTGACCAAGCAGGAAAAGAATTTGACTCTCTGGCAAAAAATTAAAAAGTGGATAGAAGAGCACAGCTTCTTCATAAAAGTGACAGAGCTTATATTACTGTTTTTAGTGACAGAGCTATTATTGTATTTCACAGATTCTGCCGTTATTTTTTCTATTGTAGATTTTAGAATGGCGTATATTGTAATTATGGCCACCGTACACGGCCTGACCTTTGGCTTGTGGGCATCTGCATTGAGCAGTGTGTCATGGCTTGTTGCAAAAGTTGCATCAGGAACCAACTTGCTTACTATTTTCTACGAGCCTACCAACTGGCTGGCCTTTGTATTTTTCTTCTTGGTTGGTGCTCTTTGCGGTTATATTAAGCTTCGTAAAGATGATACGATCCGTTTTGTTAGCGAGCAGAACAAACTTCTTGAAGATAAGCTTATTTTTACAAGAGAAATTTACGAAGATACCTATTTAGAAAAAAGAGACTTGAAAAAGCAAATTATCGGTTCTAAGGACAGTTTTGGAAAGATTTTCGATATTACCCGTAAGTTGGATACGGTTGAGCCGCAACAGTTGTACTTGCGGATTATGGAGACCTTTGAAGAAGTTTTGGAAAACAAAAATATCACGGTATATTCCGTTAACAAGCAAAGTACCTTTGGCAGATTAGAAGTTGCTTCTCGTGATATCATCCAGACCGTTTCCCGTTCCATTTCTACGGAGACATACAGCCAGGTGATTGAAAAAATTGCCGGTGGCGAGATTTGGAGAAATACCGACTTAAAGATGGAATACCCTATGTATGCGGCAGGTGTTTACAGAGGGGACGAGCTTGTGTTACTTATATTCCTTTGGCATGCAGATATGGACCAAAGATCGTTGTACTATGTCAACCTCTTTAAAATCCTTAGAGACCTTGTGCAGATGTCCTTGTTGCGAGCATTCGATTATAACAAAGCGATTTATGCAAGACAGCATATTGAGAATACCAGCATTATGAAGGCTGAGGCTTTCGAGGAGATGCTTGCCCACTATGTTGCGCTTTCCGAGAAGAAAGTTTCTACTTATGTCTTGTTGGAAATCGAACCGAATGGTCATTCCTATGAGGAAATGGATGTGCTGCTCAGAGGAAAAGTGCGTGCCAACGATATTATAGGCGCTACGGCAGACGGAAAGCTAAAAATCATCTTCTCTCAGGCTACGGAGAAGGACCTGCAGTTTATACTTCCGCGTTTTGAAGGGTTTGAGCTGACAGTAAAATAAAGGAAAATGACAAAATGTTATATATATATCTTTTGATAGTACATTTGATCCTTAGTGTACTGGTGTTTTTAGGAATTCAATTTCATATTCTGAAAGTTCACGAGTATATGTTTTTTGTAGCACTGTTGTTGCCTTTCTGGGGTGTGCTAATCGTGTTAATCCTACATTTTCAGATTCTCTTTCGTGCAGATGATGCGATTGATGTAGGCGTCGAAAAATTAAAGCTGGAATCAGAGCTTTATAGAAGTATCACCGTGGACGAAAAAAAGATTGCGGCCAATACAGTGCCCATTGAAGAAGCCCTTGTAGTAAACTCCGCCAAGGAACGTCGAACCATTATTATGGATGTATTGAACGACAATCCGAAGGAATATATCGAGTTTTTACAAAAAGCGGGCAATAACGAAGATACCGAGGTTGTTCACTACGCTGTAACGGCCATGGTGGAAATATCCAAAGAAAACGATTATAAATTGCAAGAATTTGACCGACAGCACACTATGAATCCGGAGGATTTGGAAGTGCTGGAGCAATATACCACCTTTTTGTGGAACTGCTTGTCCCAACATTTGATGCAAGGACAGGTAGAAGTGTTAAACCGAGAATTATTTTCTGATTTAATGGAGAAAAAAATGGCACTTAAAACGGGTACGATTGCCGATTTTAAGAGAGTCATTGAGAACGAATTACGACGAAAAAATTATACCGGCGCTTCGGTGCATTTAAAAAATATGCAGGAATTGTATTCTGATAACGAAGCGTATTATCTTTGCCGGTTAGATTATTTGGCATCTCTCGGCAGAGGGGATGACATCAAAAAGTTAATTGATGAAGTGGATAAAAAACATATTTTCCTATCTTCTTCAACAAAGGAGGTTCTGGCATTTTGGGAAGCATAAAAGCAAAAATGGAAAATTTCAGATTTAGAGGCACGCTTGTAGTAGTGCTTGTTTTTGCTTTGATTGCAGCAGTTCTTTTGGTGGAGTTAAGCGGCGTAAAGTTTAACTACAGCCAAAAACAACTTAGCCTTCTTACAAAGAACCAAGTGGTTACGAAGGTGGAAGCGTATGATAGTTTGCAGCAAGATGTTCTGCTTTTATATAGTAGTAAAGATTCGGCTTCCCATAGTGCTTATGAACAGTTTGAAGTTATTCTTTCGGATATGAAGCGAGGAACCAAGGCTGTAAATTTAGCCGAAGAATCTATTCCGGGGTTTAAAGAGTATTCTATAATCATCATTCTTTTTTCGGACCTTTCTTTTGTGGGAGAAAAGCTGATTGATATATGTAATTGGGTTCACGATGACGGGGGTAATGTTTATTTCCCTTTGACCATCGATAAAAATGCTTATTCTTCCGCTATTGAAAATCGTCTTGGCATAGAGGCTTCCTATGAATATACCTATGTGGACAGCGTTTATGTGGACGAAGACTTTATGATTGGCGGCGGCAAAGCTTATGCAGTAACTGACGCCTATGAATCGGCAAGAACGGTGCAGCTTAATCCCAAAACTACCCGCATTTATGCTAGAGAAGGCGATGAAAACGGTGTTCCTTTGATATGGGAGAAGTCCTATGGCGAGGGAGAATTTGTGGTAAACAATTTCGGTATGTGCGACAAGGCATACAGAGGCTTTTTTGCAGCATCTTTAAGCTTGTTTGACGAA
>JAZOSF010000070.1:0-2749 GCA_045657025.1 Lachnospiraceae bacterium
TTTCTCAGCATGCTTCCGCTCTAATCACACGAAGCGGAACTAAGCTCCACTCTGTGTCACTAAGGTCCGACGCTCGATAGAAGGCATTCGAAAGCAGGAACCATCCAAACTACCCGCACCTTATAACATTTAGTCAAGCAAAAAAATAGCCGCAAAAGGAAACCCATGCAAAACTTAAATTATTTTACATGGGTTCTTTTTTTCTTGATGATATTAGTTTACAAATTGGGATTTGTCGCTCCGACAAACTGAAAGTTTCATGTGCTTTTACATCAATTCACTTCTTAACTGTAAAATCTTGCTTTCAATCTCTCTAATTATTATCTTGAACTCTTCATCTGATTTTCCGGTAGGATCTTCCAATCCCCAATTGTCATCAAATGCTCTGCCAATAAAAGGACATCCAACATTACACCCCATTGAAATTGCAACATCCGGATGCGGAATATCTGCAAGTAGCTTGGAATATTGTGTTTGTTCCATATCTATTCCATACAATTCTTTCATAATACGAACTGCATCTTGATTAATCTGTGGCTTTGTTTCTGTTCCAGCAGAATAGCTTTCAAATACATCTGATGCCAAATGCTTCCCTAACGCCTCTGCAATCTGACTTCGACATGAATTATGTACACATATAAACGCTACTTTTTTCATACCTAACATCTCTCTTTCTTCAAGATTTCGATTACTTCATCTTTTTTTAGTACTTTTCCATAAGAGACTACTTTGCCATCTACGACTAACGCCGGAGTTGTCATAACACCGAATGCTGCAATCTTCTCAAAATCACGAATGTGCTCTATCGTAGTGTCCATGCCTAATTCCTCAAGAGCATCTATGGTTGCCTTTTCAAGCTGATTACATTTTACACAACCGCCACCTAATATTTTAATTCCGGAAGTACTTTTCTCATGTTCTGCCTGCCCCATTACTTCCGGCGTACAATTACCGCCACAACAGCAATGTGTTTTCTTTTCCTCTTTCTTTTTTGCCAATCCAAATAATGCCATTTTGCTATCCTCCTATAATATGAACCCCTGAAATATATTGAACAAGTAACCAACTATCGTAATACCCAATGTACATATCGCCACGAAAACACCGAGAAGTTTTGGCTTTACAACCTTTTTTAACATAATCAATGAAGGAAGGCTGAGAGTGGTAACTGCCATCATGAAACTTAATATTGTGCCGAGCTGTGCTCCTTTTGCCAATAAAGCTTCTGCAACAGGTATTGTACCAAAAATATCCGCATACATCGGAACACCTACCACAGTAGCAAGAATAACTCCAAATGGATTATGGCTTCCCAGTACCGCTTCAATCCAATTTTCTGGAATCCAATTGTGGATAGCCGCACCAATTCCTACACCAATCAGAATATACGGAAATACTTTTTTGAATGTAGAAATTACTTGCTCTTTTGCATAAAGTAAACGTTCTTTCTGTGTAAGTACAGGACTATCAATATCAACTTCATTCGCCTTTAAAATAAATTCTTCTACATATTTTTCCATATGCATTTTTTCAATCAAAGTTCCGCCAACCACGGCAATAACCAATCCGACGACTACATATGTGACTGCCACTTTTGCGCCAAAAATACTCATCAGAAGTACCAAGCTCCCCAAATCAACCATAGGTGATGAAATCAAAAATGAAAAGGTTACTCCTAATGGAAGACCAGCACTTGTAAAACCAATAAACAAAGGTATTGATGAACATGAACAAAATGGCGTTACTGTTCCAAGTAAGGCTGCTATACAATTCGCTCCTATCCCCGTAAATCTTCCTAATATTTTTTTGCTGCGTTCCGGTGGAAAATAACTTTGTATATATGAAATCATGTATATCAACGTACAAAGAAGAATTGTAATCTTGATTACATCATAAATAAAGAACTGTACACTTCCTCCAATTTTCCCTGATATATCCAATCCCAATTTTCCCAACAACTGACCAATCAGCTCATTTAGCCACTTCATCCCAAGTATTTGATTTTGAATATAATCCCAAATCATGAGCAGCAGCCGCCTTCCTTGACACAGGAAAGAGATTCGATAAATTGTTTGAAACTACATAATGTTTCACAATTTAGAGAATAATGATGCCATTTTCCTTCTTTCCTATCGTTTACAAGACCACATTTACATAATATTTTCATGTGATGAGACAATGTAGGTTGTGTAATTTGAAATGCTTCCAATAATTTACAACCACATTTTTCACCATCAGAAAGCATCTGTACAATTTGTAAACGATTACTGTCTCCAAGTGCTTTGCATATAACTGCTACGTCTATAGTATTCATATAAATCGCCTCACATAGATAATTGTCTATGTGTTTAACTTATCACATACATAGATAATTGTCAATGTGTATTTGATAAAAAAACACATTCTCTATGCTAAAAGATGTGTTTTCATAAATTATTTAATGCGTCAAATTCAAATTTATCTATCAATTCTCATTTAACCGTATTGAATCATTCGATAGTTTGCATTTG
Organism: Lachnospiraceae bacterium; assembly: GCA_045657025.1. GTDB lineage: Bacteria > Bacillota > Clostridia > Lachnospirales > Lachnospiraceae > RGIG6307. The sequence continues at coordinate 2,511 of JAZOSF010000070.1, forward strand.
TGGGCAGTATAAATGCCCCCTAAGCATCGAAAAAGCAGGGATATTTATACTGCCCACAAATAAAATTACTTCAATATACTAATTCGTGCCATAGCACGTAAAAGTGCGGTTTCTGCACGAGCAATGTCGGTGGAAGAGGTACGGTGCGCAATGCGTTCCTTTGCTCTTTCCATGGCTGCTTGCGCGCGAGCTAAATCAATTTCTTCCGGCCATTCAATGACTTCTGCAAGAATCGTTAC